>JABSRA010000070.1 GCA_013215445.1 Oceanospirillaceae bacterium | reverse complement strand
CTCCCAATGCACTTTTTACACAAGTTTTCCGAAGGTGCGAGAGAGAGAAGTGGGTTTCCTTTTTTATGATCATGCACATAATGATTATTTTGAATTTTTGACTGAGCGGGGAATTATCGGCACGGCACCTTTATTATTGGCTGTTATTTTAACGTTCATAATCTCTTTATATGCCCTTTGGAAGCGTCGAAATCCCCTCATGCGTGGCTGCGCCTTCGCCTGCTCGATGTCAATGCTGGCGATGGCAATTCACGCCACTGTCGATTTCAACCTGCAAATCCCCGCCAATGCAGCAACCTTTATGGTGGTATTAGCACTGGGCTGGATAGGGATGTTTTTTAAACAGAGGAAAAGGGAGCGAGTTTCAAGTTAAAAAATTATGAGCTATGAGCTATGAGCTATGAACTATGAGCTATGAGCTATGAACTACAGAATACAATTTACACACCAAACCCTCAACCCAGTTATGTCTAGCTTTCAAGCTTCTTAACTTCCCACTTCCCAACTTCCCAACTTCCCAACTTTTTAACTTTCTAACTTTCCTAAGCCCTAAGTCACTGCATGACGGGCTTTATATTTTTCATTATCCCAGAGTTGGTTATTCAACACATCTGCGATTTTTTTAGCGGCTATGATTATATCTGCTTCATCGATATAAAGTGGTGCGATGCCGAAACGTACTATGTTGGGCATTCTAAAGTCACCAATGACCCCCTCTGCGATCAAGGCTTGTACCAGTGCATAACCCTCAGTAAAAGTGTAGCTAAGCTGTGAGCCGCGCTCACTGGCTTTGGTCGGTGATATCAATGTTAGTGCAGGGCAGTGCTCAGCTATCTCCTGCATTAGCAGTTCAGAAAGCTCTATCGAGCGCTTGCGGACTTGAGCCAAGGTAATTCCCTGCCACACTTCTAAAGCGGCATCTAAACTTGCCAGGCCTAAAATAGCCGGTGTGCCAACCCGCATTCGCTCTATACCCGGTGCAGGGGTGTGTTGCAGAGAGAAATCAAAGGGTTTAGCGTGCCCCATCCAGCCGGTCAAGATGGGTTTGACTTGGTTGATTAAGTCCTGACGAATATAGACAAAGGCGGGTGCCCCTGGGCCACCGTTGAAATACTTGTAGCCACAACCGATCGCAAAATCTACTGCTAATGCCTCAATATTTACCTCTAAGGCACCTGCACTATGGCAAAGGTCTAAGATGGTACTTGCCCCGACTCGGCGGGCTTTTTCTACTATCTCTTTTGCCGCGTGTAATCGCCCCGTGCAATAATCCACCTGGGTGATCATGACTACCGCCACTGTTTCATCGACAGCCTCAAATACTTGTTCTGGTTTGACTATTTTAAGGGTATAGGGAATCTCAGCGCTCTGATTTAAATGACTGACGATGCCCTGCGCTACATATAGATCCGTGGGGAAATTACCACTGTCCGAGAGTATTACCCGGCGCTCAGGGTTCAATGCCAGCGCTGCTGTGATCACTTTAAACAAGTTAATACTGGTGCTATCCACCGCTGTCACGGTGGATTTTGGTGCACCAATTAATTTAGCTATTTTATCGCCAACGGTCTCTGGCAAATGGTACCAGCCGGATTCATTCCAACCGCGGATCAATTTTTTAGACCATTGATTATCCATCTCATCCACTAGCCTGGCCCTTGAGGCATGTGTCATAGGCCCCAGTGAGTTGCCATTGAGATAAATCACGTCTTTAGGCAAATCAAATGCCCGCTTAGTTGCTGCAAAAACTGCTGTTAATTTTGTCACTATCACCTCTTACTTTTAGCATTGAGAGAATTCGAACTCAGTCTAATTCTCCTTTTTTAACATCTACTTTGGAGAGCAATTCAATTAATAGAGCGGCATCCTCCGCATCGATATCATTCAATAACTCATCCAGCCATTGAGAGTGCGATTGTGCCATCTCCAAGAAATGGGTTGCACCCTCACCGGTTAATTTTACCACCATCGCCCGCTTATCATTACCGACGGGGACACGCTCTACTAAATTGTCTTTCACATGGCGTGTAATAATGCCAGTAATGTTGCCGTTAGATACTTTTAGTACGCTAGAAAGCTCGCTCATTCGCAAACCATTAGGCACCCGATATAAAGCTGCCAGCACATCAAATCTTGGTAGAGTAGAGCCGTATTCAATCCGTAACTTGTCCCTTAATTCCGCCTCTATCGACCGGGTGATTTTTAAAATGCGCAACCACACTCTCAATTTTTGTCTGGCAATATTTTTATCTACTTGATCCCTCACCTATCACCTCTGTTTGGGCTGATAATTTTATCTGGTGCACAGCTTATGCTTAATAAAACCCCCTCTCAACTCATCATTTCAGTCTGCCTATTTTTAGCCTTTAGTTCAAGTTTAAACTTGTTCCAGTAATTTTTAGTTTAATGTTAACAATCATCGTCAGCTCGTATCCATTTACCTTAATTTACAGCGACTTGAGGCTGGATAATTTATATCGACTTAAGTGATGCCACGGCTAAATTTGCCGCTGAGAAATATTTTAGCAGCTGCTTAATAAAGGTTTCTGCCAATAGCGATAACGGCTTATTTTGTGAATATACCAGTGCATATTTCCACGCTATTTTGGGGGTTAACGGCCTAATACAAACATTATCGGTGCCCTGGGTTAATATCAGCGGATCTAAAATGGCCACGCCTACTCCCCTCTGTACAAACTGCAAGATACTGTGCTGATGGCGCGTTTCTATAATCAACTGTGGCTCTATGGAGTGCTGCTGAAAAAGTCCGTCAACAGAGGCGCGAAGCGGACTTCCCGCTGACAGGCTAATATACTTATGCCCGTGCAGGTCCTTAATATCGATGCTTTCTTGCACAGCTAAAGGATGATTTATCGGTAGTACACACACTGCTTCATGCTCAGCTAATAACAAGCTTGCGATACCCACTTCATGGGCAGCTGGTAAGGGTAATATGGCAAAATCTATTTGCAGCCCCCTCATTAAATGTGCCGCTTCAATTTTAGGGGCCACTTCTAGGTCAATACTTATATCGGGGTGTTCGGTTAAAAAATCACTGACCATATCCACCATAAAACTATTGATCACTAAAGGGGTCACTACAATTTTTAACTTCCCTAGCTGATTATTTTTAATCGCTTTGGCCGCAAGACCTATCTCTGCCAGGCCAATAAATGATCGATCAACTTCGATAAACAGCGACTGTGCTTCACTGGTAGGTAACAGTTTATTTGGCAGCCGAGTGAACAGTTTAAAGCCTAGATTGTACTCTAAATCCATGATTAGCCGACTTACCGCCGGTTGACTAATGAATAGCGTTTTACCGGCAAGCGTGGCAGAGCCGGTTAACATCACCGCTCTAAAAGCTTCTAATTGACGTATATTCATGCGCTTTCTCACTTTAATTGACAGTCACCAAAGACAATCTAGAATAGCATAACATTTACTTATGCAGGACTAAAAAATCGTTATTTGAATTTTTTTCATACTCAACCATACTAGGTGCTAGAGAACATCTACATTACTTATATGGTACTTATATGCTCTGGCCCATGTTATGTCTGGTCACATTTTTTGCCGCAACAGTGCAAGCTGCACTAGGCTTTGGCTTCGGTTTGATTGCTGTCACCGGCTTTGTGGTGTTATTTAATTCAGCCCAGGCGATTCAGCTGGTCATTATTCTCACTTTTGCCATGAGTCTGGCGCACTACCCTAAACTCAGGCTCAATAAAACCAAAGGTATACTCAAGCCGCTGATCTTTAGCTGTTTACTGGGATTTCCAGTGGGTTTGTGGATATACACCAACATCGACCTAAGCGTATTAAAACTACTGATTGCCATCGTGCTAATTGGGCTCTGTGGACACTCTCTTTATAAGTTGTTTCGCCCCGGCGAGTCCACCAAAAAAGCGGTTAAATCCACTGCAAAAGATCGCCTAAAAATCACTGCCATCGGCATTGTTTCTGGGGCAATGGCAACCAGTTTAGCGATGCCAGGGCCTATTGTAATGCTCTATCTCAACCAGCAAAATTTAGACAAGGATAAAGTACGTGCGTTGATGACGGGTTTCTTTGTTTTTGCCTACTCTGGTGCATTAATTTTCCAGTGGCTATTCGTTGGTATCCAAACGAGTACTTGGATCAACGCGGCTTGGTTATTACCTTTTGCACTATTGGGGACCTATGTAGGGCACTTATTATCAAAGCGAATTTCTCAGCATTTTTTTCAAAACTTGGTGCTGGGGATTCTATTTTTAAGCGGTCTATTTATGCTATTTAATCAGTGAACTTTGGAGAAATCATGTTTACAGATAACTTTGAAAAAGCCAGCTTAGCGCAGCTTCCAACCACGCTAGAATTATTAACTAATATAACCAAACAGCTCAAGGGGCCCAATATTTGGATAAAACGTGATGACTGTACGGGCCTTGCGATGGGCGGTAATAAGGTCAGACAACTTGAATATTACCTAGGCCATGCCCTCTCCAAAAATGCAGACACCATACTGACCACAGGTGCCATTCAATCTAATCATGTACGTCTAACCGTGGCCGCGGCCAGAAAATTGGGCCTAGAGGTAGAAGTACAGTTAGAACACCGGGTCACTGGCCGAAAAGCTGAATATTATCAATCTGGAAATCCTTTCTTAGTTGAATTAATGGGTGCCAAAACCCATTTTAATAATCACGGGGAAGATGAAGACGGGGCCGACAATAAATTATTTGAGATTGCCGAGCAATTACAATCAGAAGGCAAAAAACCTTACGTGATTCCCCTCTCTGAACACTACTTACCTTATGGAAGTCTAGGTTATGTTGATTGCGCATCTGAGTTATTACAACAGTGCAAACAACTTAGCTTTAACGTCGATGCAATTGTGCTCGCTAGCGGCAGTGCAGCCACCCACGCAGGATTACTCTGTGGCATTCGCGCCCTGGGTTTTGATATACCCATTCTCGGTGTCTGTGTGCGCCGTGAGGCTAAGTTGCAAGCACAGAGAGTATTACACAAAGCTAGACAAGTCGCGCAAATGATCGGTTTTAAAGACCTGATTACCGAGAGTGATATCTGGGTTGACGACCGTATGCTGGCGCCGGGTTATGGTCAACTCAATACACCGACACTCGAGGCGATAGACCTACTCGCGCAAAAAGAGGGAATCCTGCTTGATCCTACCTATACCGGCAAGGCCATGGCCACCCTAATTGACTTGGTTCGCACTCAACAGTTCAAGGATAAACAAAATATTATCTTCTTACACACCGGTGGATCGCCGGCCTTGTTTGGCTATCCTGAAATACTCAATGACGACTTTTTTCAACAATAAACACGCTGGGGTTACGGCTCAATAATCTCAACCCTTAGCCATCGAACACCTCAGCAAAATAGCTTTTAAAAGCAGTATTAAGATCAAAAAAAAGCCCGCTGCTGCGGGCTTTATTATGAAAAAGGTAGCTTAATCTTCAGAGGCTACTTTTTTCTCATTTTCGTAGATTAACAAAGGTTCGTTATTGCCTTCAATTACCCCTTTATCAATGACGACTTTAGAGACATTATCAATAGAAGGTAACTCATACATAATATTCAATAGAGAAGCTTCTAGGATAGAGCGCAAGCCCCGTGCACCTGTTTTTCGCTGCAGTGCATGTTCTGCCACAGCGATCAGTGCCTCTTCTCTGAAGTCAATGTCAGCGCCTTCTATCTCAAACAACTTGGTGTACTGTCTCACTAGACTATTTTTAGGTTCAGTCAAGATTTGAAGCAGTGCCTCTTTATCAAGTTCTTCAAGTGTCGCTATCATCGGTAAACGGCCAACAAACTCAGGTATCAAGCCAAACTTCACCAGATCTTCTGCCTCTATATTGCGCAAAATTTCCGTGAGCGAGCGAGAGTCATCTTTGCTTTTCACCACCGCATTAAAACCAATAGAACCCTTTTCGGTACGATCGCTGATAATCTTTTCTAAACCGGAAAAAGCGCCGCCGCAGATAAACAAGATATTAGAGGTATCTACCTGTAAAAATTCTTGCTGTGGATGCTTGCGTCCACCTTGAGGCGGAACAGAGGCAATGGTGCCCTCTATCAGTTTCAATAACGCCTGCTGCACACCTTCGCCTGAAACATCACGGGTGATAGAAGGATTATCAGACTTTCTTGAAATTTTATCTATTTCATCAATATAGACAATGCCACGCTCAGCGCGCGCCACATCGTAATCACATTTCTGCAACAATTTTTGCACGATGTTTTCGACATCTTCACCGACATAACCCGCCTCGGTTAAGGTGGTGGCATCCGCGATGGTAAAAGGTACATTTAACATCCGCGCCAAGGTCTGTGCCAATAACGTCTTACCACTACCGGTGGGGCCGATCAAAAGAATGTTACTTTTACTTAGTTCAACGGCATCATCATCTTTGTCAGCTTTCTGCTCTTGAAAACGCAGGCGCTTGTAATGATTGTAAACGGCGACAGAGAGCACTTTTTTAGCCTTTTCTTGACCGATTACATAATCGTCAAGCTTAAACCTAATTTCCTGAGGCGTGGGAATATGATCAGATTCTTCAGTGTCTTCTTCTGAATTACTAATTTCTTCACGAATTATATCATTGCATAAATCCACACATTCATCGCAGATAAATACTGAAGGACCCGCAATTAACTTCTTAACTTCGTCTTGATTTTTACCGCAAAAAGAACAGATTAACTTACCGTTCCCCTTACCTTTTTCGTCGATGTTATCACTCATTCGACTTCCTCTAATTAGCTACACTTTTTCTACACTTGATTGAACACTGCTACCTGAGAGCAAGTTCAGTGACTCTAATGAAGACTAGACACCTCTGCATAACGACGACACTCAGTAATACGGCGATAAAACCAGTTCGACCAGCTCATTTACGGTAATACCCAAAAAGAGGGCACACTGTACCCAAAGATAGGGGCATACTAACTGCGCTGTCTGGCCAATTTTTCCTAGTATTACCATCGCTGGTAACGTTATGCTGAGGTTTCACTCTATCATTAAAGATAGAACAAAACCTTCAGAAAAACCCTATTTTTTAACCCATCCTGTAAAAACAAACATTATTCACTGGAAGGGCGTTGATCAATCACTTTATCTATTAAGCCGTAGTCAGCCGCCTGATCTGCCGTCATGAAATTATCACGATCTGTATCCTGCTTGATAGTGGCTAGATCTTGCCCGGTATGCTTAGCCATCAAAGTGTTTAATTTTTCTCTGATTGATAGTATTTCACGGGTATGTATTTCTATGTCGCTTGCCTGGCCCTGATAGCCTCCTAAAGGCTGATGAATCATGACCCTAGCATTAGGTAGTGCAAAACGTTTCCCCTGGGTGCCCGCTGTCAATAAGAAAGCTCCCATACTGGCTGCTTGACCTAGACAAATAGTACTGATGTCTGGCTTGATAAATTGCATCGTGTCATAAATCGCCATACCCGCAGTGACAGAACCGCCTGGGGAATTGATATATAAGTGAATATCTTTATCTGGATTTTCAGCTTCTAAGAACAATAACTGCGCGACAATCAAATTCGCCATGTGATCTTCGACTTGACCGACTAAAAAAATCACGCGTTCTTTAAGTAAACGGGAAAAAATATCGTAAGATCGCTCGCCTCTGGCGGTCTGCTCAACCACCATAGGTACTAGAGTCGCATTGGGATCAAAACTGGAATTACCTTGGTAAATACCGGACATGTACATTCTCCTTCACCGGATACAAAAAAACGATAGTATGCTTTCACTTACTACCGTTTTCGTAACAATTAATCAGTGCACTAGCTGCATTTGATTACTCTTGATCAGCTGTTTCTTCTGCTTGAGGCTGAGCAGCAGGTTTAATTGCCTCTTCGTAGCTGACTTCTGTTTCACTAACTTTAGCAGAAGTTAGTAGATGTTCAATCACCTGGTCTTCAATGACGAGGCTTTTGACTTGATTAAGCATGTCTTCGTTCGCATAATAATGATCGACGACTTCTTTAGGATCTTGGTAAGTCTGTGCCATCTCTTCAATCGTTGAGCGCACAAGATCATCTTCGGCATTAATTTCAGCCACTTTGATCACTTCTTGTACCAACAAACCAACACTTACGCGACGCTTAGCTTGATCTGCAAACATCTCTTTTGGCAACATGTTGAAGTCTAAGCTGGCACCTTGTCCACCGTACTGTTGTACCGCTTGCTTGCGTAGCGTGTCTATCTCCCCATCAACTAGGGCGGTAGGTACTTCAATAGCATTTAATTCAACTAATTTATTAAATACTTGATCTTTCAGCTTACCTTTCAGCGCCTGAGTCATTTCGCGCGCCATGTTTTTCTCAACATCCGCTTCGAAGCTCTTCACATCTGCTGAGTCCATGCCAAACTTCAAGAAAAACTCTTGATTAAGTTCAGGCAGGGTCGGCTCTGAAATAGTAGTAACGGTTGCTTTAAACACAACATCCTTACCTTTCAGATTGTCCGACTGGTAATCTTCAGGGAAGGTAACCGC
Organism: Oceanospirillaceae bacterium; assembly: GCA_013215445.1. Taxonomy (GTDB): domain Bacteria; phylum Pseudomonadota; class Gammaproteobacteria; order Pseudomonadales; family Balneatricaceae; genus Rs1. The sequence goes on along the minus strand of JABSRA010000070.1, from coordinate 13,256 downwards.
AATTTCAAATGCCTTGCCAATTTTCTGGCCGATTACCGCATCTTCAAAACCGGGAATCATTGACTTAGATCCCAAGATCAAATCAACACCTTCGCCCTTGCCACCTTCAAACGCTTCATCACCGATGAAACCTTCAAAATCAAGTACCACTTTATCGCCATCTTTAGCAGCGCGTTTCACTTCACTCCACTGCGTCTGCTGCTTGCGCAACGTCTCAACCATTTCCTCGATATCAGCCTTTTTGATAGTAGCTACTTCTTTGGCTAATTCTACCTTAGAAAAATCAGCTAACTCTATCACTGGGTATACTTCAAATGTTGCAACGAACTCAACATCTTTACCCGCCTCATCCGTGGTGACTTGAATATTAGGACCGCCGGCAGGTACTAGCTTTTCCTGTTGGATTGCCTCGTAAAAACTCTGCTGCAGTATTTCACCGACAACATCTTGACGAATACCAGCACCGTAGCGCTTTTGTACGACTTTAACTGGCACTTTGCCCGGGCGAAATCCATCGATGCGCACAGTTCTAGCTGTTTGTTGTACTTGTTTTACAACATCTTTATCAATACGATCCGCCGGGATAGTAATGGTCATTTGGCGCTCTAAGGCGGATTTCGTCTCAACTGAAACTTGCATGGAATTCCTCACAAATAAAATACTTAGTGTTCATTCTAAGCCCTTCAAATCCATTGCTTAGGATTGGGCTTAGATGCCATTTATCTCCTCTTATCCAGGCCATTAACAATAGCAACAAGACACAGCAGACAAAATTATAAAGGCGGGAATTTTCCGCCACTTACTACAAATAGTCAAGCACTAACCGAGGGTTTTTAGCTTGTTCAAATAATCTGTACAGAGAATATGGGGGCGATTTTTTAAAAATAAAGGACAAAAACGAAAAACAACAAAAGAAAATAATAACTTAGAGGACTATCTGAGAATGGGGTGAACGACGGGGTTTGAACCCGCGACCGCCGGAATCACAATCCGGAGCTCTACCAACTGAGCTACGCTCACCATAACCTAAGTTCAAGTTCTGGTACGCCCACCAGGGCTCGAACCTGGAACCTACGCCTTAGAAGGGCGTTGCTCTATCCAATTGAGCTATGGGCGCCTTACTTGCACTCATCTCTTTTTGCCTCAGTTCACACGAAAAAGCTGAACCGCTACAAGAGAGGTGCGTATCCTAATCTCGCACCTTGCTATCGTCAAGTACGTTCTTACAAAAAGCATAAATAGTTTGGATTCAAAGTTATTAATTCGCCGATATCGTTTACTATTTATGCAACCTGCCCTTTCACTACTTTTCACCCGCTAAAACAACAGACTAATTTCTACTTTAGACGGTATAATAAAATTTAACGTCTCACTTTACCTTTCTATCTCGACTTATTTTATAGAGAACGATCAATACAGATGGCAAAACTCACACTCAGACCCTATCAGCGCGACGCCGTTAGTGCGACTATAAAATATTTTAGGCAACACAACAGCGCCGCCGTGATTGTTTTGCCGACAGGTGCTGGTAAGAGTTTAGTGATCGCAGAACTTGCAGCTATTGCCAGGCACAAAGTATTAGTGCTTGCGCACGTTAAAGAGCTGGTTGAGCAAAACCAGCAAAAGTTCCTTCTTTATGGCTTGGCTTGCAGTGTATTTTCCGCCGGTTTAAAACAAAAAAATAGTCGCGCAAAAGTGGTCTTTGCCAGTATTCAATCGACCGTCAGAAATTTATCCGCGTTTAAAGATCAGTATTCTCTGGTTATTATCGACGAGTGCCACCGTATCAGTGAGCACAGTGACAGCCAGTACGCCACGGTCATCGACCAACTTAAAGCCCAAAACAGTAACCTTAAGGTACTTGGATTAACCGCCACCCCCTATCGATTGGGAATAGGTTGGATATACCAATACCACTACCACGGTTATGCGCGCACCGAGCAGAGCACTCCTTTTCGTGATTGTATTTATGAACTGCCCCTGAGCTACATGATAAAACATAAATATTTGACCCCGCCAAAAATGTACGACGCCACTATTGCTCAATACGATTTTTCGTCTTTACCCGGCTATGGCACCAATCATTGTAGTGAGGCGGCTCTCAATCAATTACTGGTGGCCAAAAAAAGGGTCACGCTATCTATCATAGAGCAAGTGATCGATATTTCGAAAGATCGCCAAGGGGTGATGATCTTCGCCGCCACAGTACTACACGCACAGGAAATATTTGGTTATTTGCCCGTGCAACAAAGTGCCTTAATCACTGGGGCCACCGACAATTTAGAGCGCGATAGAATTATCACTGCATTTAAGGCAAAACAACTTAAGTACTTGGTGAATGTTTCAGTGCTAACCACCGGCTTCGATGCGCCCCATGTCGATGTTATCGCACTGTTGCGCCCCACTCAATCTGTCAGTTTATTCCAGCAGATTGTCGGACGCGGCCTGCGCCTAGCAGATGCTAAGAAAGACTGCTTGATACTCGATTACACCGGCAGCAAATTTAATTTATTTCACCCTGAAGTGGGAACCGCCAAACCCGATCCAGACAGCGAGCCGGTACAAGTATTTTGCCCACTGTGTAACTTCGCTAATACTTTTTGGGGAAAAACTGACGCCGATGGTGAAATCATTGAACACTATGGCAGACGTTGCCAGGGTCTAATTAACCCACAGGACGCACCGCAAGGTAATACCAAGGATCCGCGCTGTTCGTTCAGGTTTCGCTTTAAAAACTGTCCTAAGTGCTTAGGTGAAAATGATATCGCCGCACGCCAGTGCCATGAGTGCCAGCAGATTTTGGTAGACCCTGATGATCAATTAAAAAAAGCCCTGTTATTAACCGATGCCAAAGTCATACGCTGCGCCGGTATTAGTTTTAGTGAGCACAAACACAAACTAAAAATCACCTATCACGATGAGCAGGGCGAGACACTAACCGAATACTTTGATTTATCCCGCCCGGCACAGTACCGGGTATTTGAGAAGATATTCATCCGCAGACTCCCTCGACAAACGATAAATCCACAGCCAACCGCCCTCTCCAACATCATCCGTCAGGCTGACAATTACCCGGCTCCCGATTTTGTAATTGCCAGAAAAAACGGGCACTTTTGGAAAGTGGTTGATAGACTATTCGATTATCAAGGTAACTACAGGAGAGCCAATCAACTATGACTCCCACCAATCGTGAGCGCATCTGGCAAGTGATCGATGCAATCCCCGCGGGAAAGGTCAGCACTTATGGTACCGTCGCCGCGATGGCAGGCTTACCCAGACAAGCCAGAGCAGTCGGTAAATACCTTGCTGAATTGCCCGTTGGTAGTAAAATCCCTTGGTACCGAGTGATTAACGCCCAAGGTAAAATTTCTTTCCCTGTTGCATCCACTCGCTTTCTTAAGCAAAAGCAGCTCCTTGAAGTTGAATCCGTAAGATTTACTAATAACAAAGTCAATTTAAAGGTGTTTTTATGGCAAGGCGATTAAATAGTAACCGATCGAGCTCTTTTTTCTACGTCAATTTCACCCATAAGATGCTAGTATCGGTTGATCAATTTTTAAACTAGTCACCGCGACAAACTCAATAATTTATAGGTAAGCAAGTTCAGCCGATGGATATACACGTATTAAAGCAGCAGAACCTGCAATTAAAAAAAATGCTTAACACTGCTATCAATGAAGCTAAACTCAATGATGTAGTGCTAAAACGCTTCATCGATATTGAAGTGAAAATGCTCGGCTGCACTAAATTGAGCAGCCTCGTGTCACTGTTAATTGAAGATTTCAAACAGACTTTTAGATTAAGTGTGGTCACTCTCACACTCTTTAATAAAGACCAATTAGTCACCCCACTGTTGATCAATCTAGCGGCAGCGCCGAGAAAAAACCTAACCTTAACCGACGATGTTAAGACCCTGTCTAATCTATACCCTGAGTTAAAAATTCACGCCGGTGACATTGAACGCGGTCTTAAAAAACAAGTTTTTCCCAATAACCCTTTTGTGCTCAGCTGCGTTTTGCTGCCATTGATAAACAAGGGCCAACTCATTGGCAGCTTGCATTTAGGTGCCAGAGAGCTCAATCGCTATCACAGTGATTATCGCTATGATTATTTGGAGCGCATGGCTGCATTGTTAGCAGCCTGTATTGACAACTGTGTCATCCAAGAGAATCTCGCTTACCTCAGCAGTACCGATACCTTAACTAAACTCTACAATCGTCACAGTTTTGATTTGGAAATTAACCGAGCACTACAGCGCGCAAATCGCCAACAGCAACGCCTCAGCCTGCTGTTTTTAGACATAGATCATTTCAAGAAGGTCAATGATAATTATGGCCATTCAGGAGGCGATGCTATTTTGCAAAGCTTTGCCACTATTTTAAAAATGCAGGTACGAAATACGGACTTTGTGGCACGCTTTGGTGGTGAGGAGTTTGCAATTTTACTACCGGATTGCGGACCGCAACAAGCGCTACAAATCGCCGACAATTTAAGAGTTAAAGTTGCCGAACATGCCTTTGATACCAACGGTTATGGTGAGATTAACATCTCTACATCCATTGGTGTTAGCAGCTACTTTTTTGATAGTGAGCACCTTCAGAGTTTCACAGAACTAGGCCACATTTTGTTAAAGTGTTCGGATGAGGCGCTCTATCAAGCCAAACAAGCGGGCAGAAACACCGTGATATTTAAAGCGATGACACTGACTAAATTAAAAGTTAATGGATTGTAATTGATCAGAGTAGCATTCCTATAAAACGGTTCTCGACTGCAATGAGTAATACCCCCCCACCACTCTAGTGAAAGTCGTCAACCAGCAGATAAAACTGAAGAACCAGGCTATCCACACAAAATAATCACTGAAGAGACAACAGGCCAGTAGCAAGATAATGGTTTCAGTGCCCTCCGCCAACCCGCCTAAATAATAAAAGCCTTTATTTGGGTATTGCATACTCGCGATTGAGCGACGTTCAGCCATGATCGCAAACGCTAAAAAGCTACACCCTGTGCCCATAAATGCAAAGAGTAGCATAGCGGCCGCCAGGGCATTTTGCGACGGGTCAGCGAGCGCAAAGCCAAACACCACTGCGGCATAAAATATAAAATCTAGGACGATATCTAAAAATGCACCTGCATCACTCGGGCTCCCCTCTCTGGCGAGCGCACCGTCAACACCATCGCAAATACGATTAATCAATATCACCACGCCCGCCAGTAAATAATAGTGCATGGCCAGTAGCGGAATCACCGTTAGGCCGATAATAAAGCCACTGATTGTGACTTGATTGGCACTAATACCTAGCCGATGCAGTTTAACCGCTATCAGCTTTAACGGGGGGGCGATAATTTTCAAGCTCCAGCGATCTAACATTATTTATTCCTTAACATCATTATAACTTTTCTAGGGTCATCATTTTACCCTCAGCTAGCGCGTAATAATGATTAGCCGGGCAATCTTGAGGATCATGGCTGACTAATAGCGCTGGAATCGACATCGCTGCAATTTGCTCAAAGACAAAACTCCTAAAGTCTTGACGTAAATCGGCATCTAAGCGAGAAAAGGGCTCATCCAACAACAGCAGCTTAGGTTTGGCGAGTAGCGTTCGCAACAAGCTTACCCGCGCCCGTTGCCCTCCAGAGAGGGTCGCCACATCTCGTTGGGCAAAACCCGCCAAATCAGCGCTAATCAGTGCTTGGGCTACCGCGTTCTGCCGCTGCTGGTTAGCGCCTCTAGGCACCGCAAACAGTAAATTACCGCCAACATCTAAGTGTGGAAATAACAAATCATGCTGATATTGCAGACCTATACCACGCCGTTCTATAGGTAATGCCTGGAGCGACTGGCCCGCTAAACAAATACTACCACTGATACTTAACTCAGGGGCGAGCGTGCCCGCAATCGCCGCTAGTAAGCTAGATTTACCACAGCCACTAGGCCCCATCACCACTAATAACTCACCTGCCTGCAGCTGCACTGATACAGGGGGAAATAGTGCTTGCTCTCGATGGTACAGTTGCAATTTATTCAGGGTGAAGATCTTTTTATCTTGCGCTAACACATTACAGTCCCCTGCGATTTCTATACACGAATTGCGGTATTACCAGCGCTGCTATATAAACAACTAACGGCAGTATGAATTGCCAGAGAGCAAAGACGGCACTGATTCTGCTATCAGAGCCCCCCGCCAGCACCACACTTTCTAGCGTGACCGTATTCACCCGCCCAGCCCCAACATAGAGAGTGGGCAAATATTGAGCAACACTCACCGCAAAAGCGATCGCTCCACTAAAAGCCAGCGGCTTAAATAACATCGGTATTTTAATATAAACAAAAGCCCGCCATTTAGATTGGCACAAGATAGCACCCTGCTGCAGATATCTTGCATCAAATTGTAGATAAACTTGGGCTAAGGTCAAATAGGCATAGGGGAATACAAACAGTATATGTACCCAGATCACACTCGCTAAAGTCCCCTCTAAATGAAACCTAACCATCAGCACTTGAATGCCAAACAAAAAAGACACCTGCGGCACCAAAATAGGCAGATAAATCACCCAAATCCACCAGCCTCCTCTAGGCAACTGGCTGCGCTTAGATTGCCACTCGAGAACCAGCACACAGATAAACACCGCGATAAGTGCGCTGCTAACCCCTATTATCGCTGTATTCTGCAAGGGTTCTAACAGCTGCTGCCAGCTCTTTTGCCAATACTCTACAGACCATAATGTTGGCAGTGCATCGGGAAACCGCCACAGGCGACTAAACGACCAAACGGCTAATGCAGCGATGCACAACAACGTTACTGCTATCATTATTGTAAGGGACAATTTTGCCAGCACGACTTCAAATCCGCTGCTTTTAGGGCTGATTTTCGGACCGGCCACCAGCCAATTCTGTGTGGTTTTTTTTACAACAAGCTCTGCGGCATAAAAGACTGCGATTAGCCCGACAACTATTAACAGCAGCATACTGGCACCTACAGCCCCCAACAATCGATAGCTAATATCCGTATGATTAAACCACTGATGGATTAGTACGGCAAATGTAGCCGGGGTATTCGGACCCAGCACAGTACTGACATCCACCACCGACAGCGAATAGGAGAGCACAGCAAACAACGGCAACCGTAACTGAGCGTACATTTGGGGAAAAATTAATTTTCTCCAAGCCTGCCGATGACTGTATTTAAGCGTGGCGGCAATCTGCAAGGTCTTACCGTGATCAAATCTGCTCATCGCCGCGAGCGACATCAGCAATAAAAAAGGGGTTTCCTTGAGAAACAGTCCAATACTAAGACTCAGTGCATAATTGTCATTGACGATTAACCAATCTGGGGGAATATCGAAGCCGGTAATGCCTGGGGATAACAGTCGCATCAGCCAGCCACTGGGAGAAATTAAGAAGACTAGGCCTATCGCGAATGCCAAATGTGGGATGGCTAATAGCGGCGCTATCGAGTGTTTTAACAACGGCCAAATACGGCGGTGATACAAATTCATACACAGCCACTGACTAAACACTAAAGAGCATACCGTGACAAATAACGCCGAACTCACACTCAGTTTTACTGAGGTCCAAGTACTAGGATGAGCTAATACAGCGAGTAATGGCTGACTCGAAAGCCCATCACTCATGCCCGGCAGATAACCTAGCGCTGGCAACCAAGTACCTAACAGCCCCAGCGAGACCGGCAGTATGAACAGAGCGGTCCCCACTGCCAACAGTAGTACATTAGGTAGTTTCATTGCAGCACAATACAACGTGCACTAGCCATACACAGTTCGCTAAACACCCTTAGTTCGCGTAGCGTTTTATCCACTCTTTTTCCAGCGCACTCACCCAAGAACTGTGCGGCTCTAATAATACCTTGCCTAATTGTGCGGTGGTAAGGGTAGCCACTCCCCGTTCTAAGCTGGCAAAAGCTGCACGTTGCTCGACAGACAATTTGTCCATGGATAACACGGTTGGATCACCCCAGATTGCCCGTGTCGCTTTGCGTAACTTCGCCTGGGTCGACATCAAAAAGTTTGCAAAGACTTGCGCACCAGCCGCCGCATTAGCATTGAAGGGAATCGCCACAAAATGAGTATTCCCCAAGCTGCCATTTTTATGCACATAAGTGCGCACCGTTGCTGGTAGCTCATCGTTGGCAATGGCATTACTGGCATCATTCGGGTTAAAGGTTAAGGAAATAAATAGCTCACTATCATTGAGTAGTTGCTTCATTTGCTCGGCACTTTTAGGGAAACTTGCCCCCTTGCGCCACAACAGCGGATGTAAAGCATCTAAATAAGCCCAAAGCGGCGCACTCACCCGCACAAAATCAGCCTCAATCACCGGCTTATTTAACAGCGTAGGATCGTCTATTAATTCAAGTAGCGCTTGTTTAACAAAACTAGTACCGTAAAAGTTTGGTAGTGCTGGGTAACTAAAACGCCCTTTATTCTGCTGTAGCGTTGCCAGTAGCGATAACATATCGGTTGGTGGGACTTTAAGACGTTTGGTATCATACATAAACACCAGTTGCGCCATTCCCCAAGGAGCTTCTAAGTTATCAACGGGGGTGGTGAAATCGTAGCGCGTACTGGGCTTATTTTCAGTATCCACTAAAGCGTAATTAGGCAGTTTATGGGTAAAGGGCTTTGCCAGTAGCCCATTATCTTTCATCGCTTTAAAATTTTCTCCGTTAACCCAGACGAGATCAACGCTGCCTCCCTGAAGTCTATTGGCACTTTTTTCCGCCAGTATTCTACTGACCACATCCCCAGTGTCGGTGATTTTTACTTGCTTCACCTCAACTTGATATTGCTTTTTGACTTCAGCGGCCGCCCATTGAATGTAGGCATTGATCGTTTGAGAACCACCCCAGGCATTAAAGTAAACAGTCTGCCCTCTGGCTTCCTCTAGCGTTTTCTGCCAGTCACTTGCCAGATTTTTGTCTTGGCCGGCATATAGAGAGCCACTGAACAGTGTCAATGTTAGCGCTAATAAAGTGTGCAGTTGCGTGATTGATTTAACCGGATGAGCTGTTCTCAACATTGAAAGAGTACCTTTTATTAATAACATAGATAAACTGCAGACTACAGAAACTACAAAATGTTGCATTTTTATTATAGTTTCAAGCAGTTAACTGTGATTTTTAGTAACGGATATAAAAGGACGGCTGCACACTAAGCTAAATCGCACAGCTCTATAGTGGCCAATGGCGTGTAGACAGAGCCTCGCTCTCCCCTTTTGGATTGAAACAATACCACTGCATCTGCCAAACTAACTAAGTCGAGTTGCGGCCAATGGTGCGGAAAATTAAAACTGTTCCCTCCACCTAATCGACCCAAGGTAATATGGGGTCTAAAACCTTCACTGGGAATAGTCACCCCCGCCTGCTTAACTAAGGTTTCAACCAGGCATTGCAGTGCTTCTAACTGAGCACTGCGAGACGTTTTAGCCACCAGTAATGTCCAATTAGAAGCAGATTGATAAGACTCGATACCCTCTAAATGAATATTTAAAGACGGTTCTGCAGACAAATATTTTTTAGCCGCATGCGTGAGTTCCTCCACTTTGCTAATAGTGAGCTCTCCCAAAAAACACAAGGTTAGATGGTAGTTATCAGATTCCACCCAATCGACTTCCACCTTTTTATCGTAAAGAGCCAAACTATCTGCACAGTTTGCCAGTTGTCTGGCGATTGAATCTCTTAACCGCAAGGCAAAAAATGTCCTTATTTTCGATTCTTCCACCGAACTGTCCGTCAAACTCCCCTCCTAATAACTTAAGTATCACTGCAATTGTAGCTGAATTTTGTTCACCTTGCTTTTGAGCCGCTGGATATCTTTATTAACCTGCGCTCTAGTGCCGTCAAAAGCTTTAATGGCATTCTCAGTTTTCTTTAATCTGTCGAGAACTGCCGCACTTAATTTAGGCGCCGCCTTTTTGGCAATGACTGATACTTTTGCGCTCAGCGCTTTAAAAGATTTATGCGAACTACCCTGGTAACTGTCTAAATTAGTCTCTAATACCAGTAGCTCTTTCTTGATGTTTTCAAGCTGAGAGTCTGCTTGATTGGAACCGCCAGACACCTCTTTAGTTAACGTCTCTAGGTCGGCGATCAGTCCCTGCTGATGTCCTTGAAAACGGGTTTGCGCGATCTCTATATTAGTCAGGTTAGTGCGGATCGCATCAATTTCGACTAATCTCTCCTCGAGACCGGATAATGCGGTTTTTTGCTGACTGGTCATAAAGCCCATTTCTTCCTGCGCATCTTCTTGAGCATTTTTTACTTTTAGCTCTAGCTTGCTAATCTCGGCATTAAACAGGGCTAATTGGGATGCCTGTTTATTATTGGCGGTCTCTATTAATACTGAAAATTTTTGCTGGTATTCTAAATATTGAACATCCATTAAGGCCTTTTGCGCTTGAACTTGTTTTTTCTGCTCATCTAAGCGCTGCTGTAGAGTCTGACCCGATTTTTTTGCCTGGTCCTGCGAGTCTTCCAGCAATTGCTCTAAATCAGCAATGCGTGCCTCGGTCGCCTCAGCCAGCAGAATGCGCTGCTGTTGATCTTGTAAAAAGTCATTGCCCCAATACAGCATCGCGGACACGCTACCAAGTAGAATGACAATAAAGAAACTGTGTATCCAGCTTCCGCCACGCTTAGTGACTATAGTCTGTGACGCCAGTAGCATCTCAGAGGTTTGTGCTTGAGCACTGCCCTGATCCGCAGCGCCAAAAAAAGGTACTTCAACATTTTCTTCATCTCTTACTGGCATAACGCGCCCTTAATAATGTCCACTGTCTCATTAATTCTAACCTCTCAGTACAATCCACTTGTTACAAGCATAGATACCAGCTAACTATATAGCATCTATATCCCTGTTAAAGAACGTTTTTATACTTTTATTGTATTTCATCACAATGTCGCGATTAAAATAGCCCGCTTCGGCGCCGGGTGCCCTTCAATTGTTTTAGTCCTATCCTCTGGATCGAGAAAATCACCGAGAGAGTGAAAATCCATCCAAGGTGTCGGACGCTGCTCATCCAGAGACGTCGTCGCTACATCGACAATACGAACCTGTTTAAAGCCGCATTTTCTCAACCATAGTGCCAGCGCTTGAGCCGAGGGCAAAAACCAAATATTACGCATTTGCGCATATCGCCCCTGTGGTACTAATACACTGTTTTCATCACCATCAATCACCAAGGTTTCTAGCACTAACTCCCCCCCGGGCAATAATAGCGATTTAAGGGCCAACAAGTGATCTATCGGTGATTTTCGGTGATACAACACCCCCATCGAAAATACGCTGTCCACCCCCTCAGTTTCTTTCATTTGCGGCATATCCTCAATACCTAAAGGCAGTAGATGTACCGGTAATTCAGCCCCCAGATAGCGTTTAACCACTCCAAACTGTGCCAAGAATTTTTGCGTGGGATCGATACCTAATACCGCTTTAGCCCCCTCGCCTAACATCCGCCAACAGTGATAGCCATTACCGCAACCGACATCGATAATGGTGCGACCTTGAAGGGGACTAATGTGCGGCAGTAATCGATCCCATTTCCAATCAGAGCGCCACTCGGTATCAATATGTATGCCATAGAGATCAAAAGGCCCCTTACGCCAGGGAGACAAGGTTTTAAGGGCCAGCACAAAGGCCTGCTGTTCAGCTTCACTAAGCTGCTCATCCAATAGTGTTGCACTGCCGATAGCGACTTTTTCTTTTAGCTCTAGAGGCCCTTGAGTCAACTTTGGAAGATCCGCCATTAACTGCTGCCATTGAGCGGTGTAGCCATGGGTAAAACCCTGCATTTTCTGCTCGACAGCACGCTGCCAAAAATCTGCATACTCGGTTAATGCAGTCTCGTTAAAGTCTGCTATTAGCTGTTTATAATTAATCATGAATCACTACTTGATGGCAAAAATAGAAACGAAATTATACTGCTGAAACCAGCAGCGACTGCGGGAAAAACCTACCTTGGCCAATCGCGCTGTATGCTGCTCTAAGGTATCGGGCACTAAAACGTTCTCCAATAAACTACGTTTTTGACTGATTTCTAACTCACTGTAGCCATTTTCACGTTTAAATTGGTGATGCAAATCGATCATCAAGGCATTATCAGCGGCATCTTCAAAACAAATTTTTTCAGAGAGCAACAGTACCGCACCTGGATTCATGCCTTTGTATATTTTGTCGAGCAGCTCAGCACGCTCTGCTTGATCGATAAACTGCAAGGTGAAATTGAGCACCACCATAGATGCATTTTCAATCGGGAAATCTAAGATGTCACCACATTGCAGCTCTATTTCGGTAGAGTGTTTAAATGCTTCTATATGATGCTGACAGCGCGCTAACATCGCCTGAGAATTATCGACACCGATAATTTTAACCTGATCTGCTTTGATACCAGCGCTCATTGCCAAGCTCGACGCCCCAAGCGAGCAACCCAAATCATAGCAGTGGCTGTTGGCAGTGACAAAACGCGCGGCAAATTTTGCCGTGTTTTTCAGTATCTGATCATAGCCCGGTACCGAGCGTTGAATCATATCGGGAAACACTTCGGCCACTTGGCCATCAAAGCTAAACGATTGCTGGTCGATGGTGGCTGCGTATAGGTTATCTGTCTTGTTTGTCATCAATGAATTATCTGAAAATTTAAAATAGGCGGTGATTTTACTGGGAATCGCCCTGTTGAACAAGACCGTGCCCTTGCCAGCAAACAAAAAACTGCGATTGATCTCATTTAACTGGCACAATGCGATATACTACGTCGCTGCTCTGGACCTCATTTTTTAAGAGCACTGACTGTAATAATTGATTGTGGACACTAGGGCGATTGCATGACCAAGCTTTTTAAGATCAAAAGTAAATTTGAACCTGCCGGCGATCAGCCAGCTGCAATTGACAAGTTAATCAAGGGCATCAACGCAGGCTTACTCTCGCAAACTCTGCTGGGGGTAACCGGATCAGGTAAAACCTTTACTGTCGCCAAAGTCATCGACAAAATTCAGCGCCCGACGATTGTCATGGCCCACAACAAAACCTTGGCCGCGCAACTTTACGGGGAATTCAAAGAATTTTTCCCCGACAATGCGGTGGAATATTTCGTCTCTTATTACGATTATTATCAACCTGAGGCCTACGTTGCCTCCTCTGATACTTTTATTGAAAAAGACGCCTCAGTTAACGAGCACATCGAGCAAATGCGACTCTCTTCCTCTAAATCGTTAGTCGAGGGGAAAGATTGTATCATTGTC
>JABSRA010000069.1 GCA_013215445.1 Oceanospirillaceae bacterium | reverse complement strand
GATCGAAGAGCTCTCTTTCTAAGGGGGCGCAACTTTTCTCGCAAGAAAATGATAATAAGTAATTAAAGTGAGTGGAAAATTACGCTCTTGAAGCAAGGTCAAAGCTTGCAGTTTTAGTCATAAAGGGGAAATACAGTGGCAACTCAATTGTTGATTTACGGACAAGTAGAAGCAGTAAACAAGCAGCGTCATCAAGACTGGTCGATTAAAGCGGGTAAAGATTTTAGTTTTGCCAAAAAAGTGAACTCGGTTCCACTGATGGCGGTAGAGTTTGCCAGTGCAGCAGCCGATTACAGCATCGTGTTTGCGGGCTCGGGTGAGGATTTGTTGCCGGTAGTGATTATGGGCATTCGCGAAGATGAAAACCTCTACATAGATACAGCCGGTGCCTGGAACGTAGATTACGTGCCAGCCTTTATTCGACGTTATCCCTTTGTCTTTGCCAGCACCGATGAGGGCGATACATTGACCTTATGTGTCGATGAAGATTATGAGGGTTGCAATCAGGAAGGGCGTGGCGAGCGGCTGTTTGATAGCGAGGGCGAGCGTACCCAATACCTAGGTAAAGTGTTGGATTTTTTACAGGATTACCAGCAGCACTTTCAACGCACTCAAGCCTTTTGCAAGCAGTTAAATGCGCTGGGTCTGTTAGAGGAAATGGGCGCTAAGTTCACCTTGTCCAGTGGTGAAGAGCGTACCTTGTCAGGTTTTAAAGTGATTAATAGAGAGAAGCTCAAAGCGCTATCAGCAGAGGATGTGCAAAAGTTGTTTGACAATGATGGCTTGGAATTGGTTTACCTGCATTTGCAGTCGATGCAAAATTTGAGAAAAGTTCTAAAAAACATCCCGGTAGATGCGGCGCTAATAAGCTCAGCAGAAAGCGATTTACCCGCAAATGACAGTACTCAGCACTAACAACTAGGGGGCTTTAGCCCTGCAAATGGTTGGTTCGTACGACGCAGTAATCAGTTAATGTATTAAAAAGATGGATTCAAGTTATGGCTATTTTTCGATCAGTTGGTAATAAAATGATTAAGTCAAAGATTAGAAATTTGACTGAAAGGTTTAGGCTACCCAAGAAAAACCGCTTATTCAGTGCGATAAAACGTGCCCGCAAAGCTAAAGCTAGCAGTGCTAAGCATAATTTATTCAGGCAAAACGCCTTTGCACTGGAGCAACTTGAGCCCAGATTATTGCTCTCAGCGGACCCGCTGGCCGCGGCCTTTGTCTCAGACGATGTCACGTTAAAAGTATCCGACGATCTGCAATTCATTCAACTGATTGATAACAACGCTGGTGGTGCGCTCCTCGGACAGAAAGAGATTAGTAAGCTTGTTGCTGGAGATGTCATCACCATCACCGGTACTGCGGCTGACGATAAACTCACTGTCGATCAATCCTTTTTGGATTTAGGTGAACAATCCTATGTGGTGCGGTTCGACGGCGCTGGGGGTCATGACACGGTCGCCACTGGCAGCACTGTCGAGCAGAGTTCTTGGCAGATAAGTGCCGATAATGCCGGCTCTCTGGGCAATAATGGCGCGGTAGAGTTTCTCTCTATTGAAGAGATTCAGGCGGATAATTCCTCTTCTGAATCCTCACATGTGTTATCGGCCATAAACCAAAGTTACCAATGGCTGATTCAGCAAGATAATCAAGGCTTACTAGCCTCTTTAGAGGCACAGCAATATAACCAAATACCAACTGCCAGCACGGCGACCGTTAAGTTTAGCGGCTTTGATACTTTAGTGGGTAGTGGTACTGATCAACTTAACTACAGTCAGTATGGTGCCAGTGTCAATGTCGATTTAGAGACAGGTGATGCCACGGGATTTAGTGAAGTTAGTGGTATTAAAACCATTGTCGGTTCCAATCAAAGCGATATTTTGGCGGGCGATACTAACGATAATAATTTTGTGGTTGATTTTGGCGATACGGTGATCGGCGCTGGTGGCTACGATGTCGTGACTTATGTAGAACAAGGTACTAGCGGAATCGATGTAAGGCTTAGCCAGCAGATTACTGCATCCGATTTTACCTATCACAGCGGCGATTGGGATGCCACCAATACAGTTTTCACCGACAATGGTGGGGTAATTATCGCTGAGGATGTTGATTTTCTCAGTGCTTTTGGCGGTACTGGTGACAACTATTTTGACTTTTCTGTTGCCGATTTACAGGTACATTTAGACGGTGGGGCTGGCGCAGATCATCTGATTGGCGGTGCTTTAGATGATTTGCTAACCGGTGGTGCTGGCGTTGATATGATTGACGGTGGCGAGCATGTATTAGGTGATGAATTAGTTGAAATACGCGCCGCTGACTTTTTGCTGGATGGCGATAAGCTGAAAATTGATAATGAAGAAGATACACTTATCAATATTGAAAATTTGTACCTGCGTGCGCTCACTGCAGATACTGATACCCAAGGAAAAACTCTCGATGCTAGATTGGCCAATGCTTACAACATAACTTTAACCGGCTCAGAGCTCAACGATCTAATTTATGCCTCTGACCACGGTGATACGCTGATAGGTTTGGGTGGTGCGGATACCATCACCGCTGGCGCCGGGGTCGATACTTTTAGTGAAAGTTTTACTGGTCGGGCAATCCTTAGTTACACCGGCAGCAACGCTGTCAGTGGCTCAGATTACAGCTTAGATCTCGCCCAGGGCGACAATGAAAAATGGCAGTTGACCCGACCTGCCAGCACTGTTGGTGATGGCTTTACGCTGACTATTACTCCTCCATCAGGCGTCGATATTGTCATTGCTGCCATACTCTGGAATAGCACTGCAGCCGATGTGGCGACAGTGATTGAAAAAGCTCTGGGGTTAGATTTCGGTCACTTAAGCGTGCAGCTCACGGGTGATGTTTGGGACATAGAATTTGTCGGTTTGTATGGCGCACAACAAATGGCTACAGGGCTTGCGCTACAAGCAGATAACAGTGCTGATAATAGCGCTACTGCCAGTATTAGCCAAGTATCCAGCACTGAGATCGATACTCTTTTAGGCTTTGATACAGACGATATTCTGGCCTTGAGTGGCTCTTTTTCAGCAGATTATGTCGATGTCGGTGTTTATGCGGGCCTCACCACTATTGATACTTATGGTGGCCAAGATACTATCAAAGCCGGATCGGGCATCAATACCATCGCTGCAGGTGCCGGTAATGACATTATTTACCTGCAGGGTAAAAGTGCCGATACCATCGACGCGGGAACCGGTAGCGATAAGCTCGTGGTGGATTTAAGCCTCGATGTTAACAATCACACCATCACCTTACAAAATCATCAATTAGTGGTCGACGCTAATACTGTTATTCTCAGTGGTCTTGAGTCTGTTTACTTACTGGGATCAAGTTTAGACGATGTGTTTGATGCCAGCGACTTTCACGGCGTATCAGCTTCGACCTCTCTAGCCAATATAGAAGGTTGGAGTGAGCTGAGCGAGCACACGCTGAGGATTACTTTAGACGATACCGACAGCACCATTATCGATGTTGATTTGTCGGCACTGGCGACTATCGAAGAACTTCTCGAATTATTAAACAGCATCGATGATCGAGATCCTGACGCGTTTTACGCCACTTTTGATCAGGAAACTGCCAAGCTTATATTCAACGGTCTGAGTAATTTGACAGTGGCCGGTAGCAGTTCGCTAATTTTAGACATACTGGGCTTAACTGCAGGGGATGTGCCAAGTAATACCGTGCTCAATGGTATTAGTTTAAGTCTGCTGGCTGGGCTGCAGTTAACCAGCCAAAAAGGCAATGGTGGTAACGATACGTTAATCGGCTCTAAAGGTAACGACAGCTTTAGTTTAGGTTTAGCAACAGGGCTAACCGGCTCAGTCGATGGCGGCTTAGGTATTAATATCTTAAGTGCCAGTACTGTCACCACGCATAGCACGCTAACCTTGACAGATACTCTAATTACCTGGGAAGGGGTGGCTTCAGGAACGGATGTCAGCGCCAGCTTTAGCGCGATTGATACTGTCACCTTAACGGCGACACCAGACGCGGTGTTATTAGATGCCAGTAGTGTCACCGTTGCTTTAGATGTCGTCTTAGATGCGGGCACTAGCAATGTGCTATTAGAATCCGGTAGAGGCAGCAACGTATTAAAAATTGATATCACCGGGCGCAGCCTTGCCAATGCGATCAACGTCACAGTTCTAAATGACGCCACCCATAACGAGGTAGTGTTCTACGGCGGTGCTGGCGCTCTCAACAGTGACGATTTTGATCTGGTGATCGTGGCTGATAACAGGGTAGTCGATTATACAGTAGAGCGAACTTCGGATTTAAGCATCGATCAGGCTCTAAGCTTTCTGGATAGAAATGTGACGATTAAAACATCGGGCACATTAACCATCAACGCTAATGTCATCACCGACAGTACTGCATCAAAAGCGGGCAATATTAGCTTTCAAGGCAAAGATATCATCGTGGCGGATGGGGTCACTATATCGGCGCAGGGTTTAACGCTGGCCAACAGTGGTAATATTACCTTACTGGCGATCGATGAAGTTAACAGTATCGCCGGCTTAGGTTTTTTTGGGGTCGATGTAAATAACGCCTCTATCATCGTCAATGCTGCGACTATCCAAGGTAAAGATATCACTATCTATGCCGTGGCCGAGTCGGACCCCCTCACCCCTACTAGCCGCAATAGCGGTGCGTTAAATGTCGCGCAAGAGTTTGGCAGTAATATCATCGATACCTTGGGCCGCCAGAGTTTGATTGCCGGTTATGTCAGCGCGAATGTCACTGCAACCGTTAACATTGCCGCAGGTGCTGTTATTCAAGGGGATAACATCAGCATCAAAGCCAAAGCTATCGCCAGAGTGACGGCTAGTCCAATCTCCATCGCCTTTGTATTGGCCATCGGCAATTTGAAATCCACCGCTGACGTGCAAGTTCACGGCACTTTGATCGCCAATAGTGACGTCGAAATTATCAGCCAGACCTCTAACTACTTAGATGTGCAAGCCAGGCCGCTGTTTGGCTTTGATACCTCGATTAAAGGCTTTGCCGCCAGTGTCGCGGTGGGCATACTCGACTCTACTAACAACGCCAAAGTGTCAGATACCGCCAATATCATCGCCAATGGTAATTTAACCTTGCAGGCGAGAACCTTTGATTATGTCTATGTACTGGCGGAGAGCGATGCCGGTATCAGTGGCAAAATGGCGACCGGGGTGGCGGTTCACTTAGAAAAGGGCGATACCACCGCGAGTTTAGCGGGTAAGGCACTGGTAAAGGGAAACATCAAGGTTGAGGCGGTGCAACGCCAAGGCAAAGTGGATGGTAATTGGGGTACAGAAGTCTCTGGACTGGTCGATCGGGTTCCCTCAGTGATCGGCAAGTATTGGGACAAAGCTAAGTCCGGGCTGGCAGCGGCGGGCGCGAGTATCCCCTTCGTCTCAAAAATGCTGACACCCAGTGACCGTCTGGCGCCGACTAAATTTACCGTGGGCATTGCCTTTGCCTATGTGAAGGATATCAATAACGTCAGCGCCTATATCGGTGAAGTCGGCAAAAATTCAGATATTCAAGCCGGTGGCTCACTGGATCTGCTGGCTAGCGCCGACGCGCGCTTACTCACCTCAGTCTCCTCGGTGTCTAAAACCCCCTCTAAAATATCGCAAATCCCCGGGGCCAGCGGCGCATTCGCCCAAGTGCCCTTTGGCGGTGCAGTGTCGGTGACGATCAATAGCCTCGACAATAATGTGCTCAGCCAAGTGCAAGGCAATACCCAGTTGGATGTGCTGGGTATCATTAACAATTATGCGCTGGCGCAAAATCTGACCGGTTTACTCGACAAAGATACCACCATTAATTATGTACAGCCGCGCTTAGTCAGCCAATCTCAAGTGACGCAAGCGTATAGCATTGCAAAAAATGATCTGCTGCGCTTTGATACCAGTGAATACGATTGGCAGCAAACGGTGGCCAGTGAACAGCCGGAATTGTCGTCTTACTGGTTGGGTGCGGTCTACAAGTATTTAGGTGATGAGCCCAGTATCACTTTGGCCACTGAGGATTTTAGTGATTTCAATCGCTGGGAGCGCCTCGGAAATATGATCACTAGCTTGCCAAGTCAGTTGTTTGGCGGCGTCTCTGATCTGTATCTGATTGACAACCAAGCCTCTTCTGTAGCGGCCGGTGCAAAATTTTCGATCGCCCTCAATGCGATGATCTTAACCTCGAAGCAGAGCGCACTGGCTAAAGTATTAACCGGGGCACAGATCAATCAGCGTGATGTTTTGAGTAGTTCATTTACGGTTGGCAGTATGCTGGAAACGCAGGCGAATGCGCTGCTAAGTTATACGCCCACGGTGGTCAATCGCGAATTAAAAGTTCAATCTAAGACCATTAACAAGTCCATTGATTATACCGGGACCACCACTTCAACCGAGAGTTTACTGGGTGCTAAAGTCAACGCACTTAAAGGTGCCAGTGGCAGCCTCAATGGTGTTGGGGCCGGGGTGCTGATCAATACTGTTACTACTAATAGCCAGGCAATTATAGAGTCTGGCACTAGTATAAAAGCCAATAAAATATTAGTAGATGCCAAATCAGAAGTGTTTGGCGTCTCTATCGGTTATGCCTCGGGCAGCGGCAGTGGTAATTTAGGGGTTGCCGGCTTATATATAGGCAATACCATTAACAGTACCACGATTGCCCAGATTCAATCTGGGGCCGAGATTATCGCCGCTAAGCTCAATAATTCACTGGCGAACGTGGAGTTGAAAGTCACTGCCGATAATCGAGTTGATATTATTATCTTAGCCGGTGGTATCTCGGATGGCGGCTCTGTCGGTTTCGGTGCGTCGGCTGCGGTGACTAATATCACCAAAGTGACCAATGCGCTGATCGGTTCCGCTGAATTAGCCAGCGCCAAGGCAGGTACTGTTAGCGTCGATGGCGATATTATCGTCAACGCTAACAGTACAGGATTGTTGATCGGTGCGGCGGTGAGTTCAGCCATGGTCGACGGTAAAGTTGCCCCCTCTGGAGGGGAGAAACCAGCGGTGGTTAATAGTAGTTATGGGGTGGCGGTATCCGGTGCTTTTATCTACAACAAAGCCGATTATACAACACTCGCCAGTGTCTCTAACCTGCTCAGCCTCAGCGCAGATAAGCTCAGTGTCACCAGTTATGAAGGGGGCGGTGTCTATGCCTTTCCTATCGCTTTTGCCACTGCCACGGCTAATAAGTTTGCGCTGGCCGCCGCTGGTATTGGTCTGGTCAACGACGTAGATATTACCTTGGGGGCAGCGGTCACCCAGATTAACAGCGTCACGCTTACCCAGCTAACGATAAAGGCGACTAATGACAGTACTATCGTCACCACCTCGCTCTCTCTGGCGTTGGCGGATATTGCTAAAACCTCGGTTGGTAGCAGCTCGAGTATTGCCTTGACCGGTAATGTTTCCATTAATAATGTCACTAATAATATCGATGCCTATCTGAGTAATATCACTACGATGAACGTCTCTGGAGCCAATGCAGCGGGAGTGGGAGTTGATATTACCGCCAGAGACGAGTCTGAAATTTATGCGATTGCCGCCGGCGTTGCCTATGCTGGCAGCGGTGCAGTGGGCGTTACCTACGCTGAAAATAACATTACTTCAAATACGGATGCATTACTGGATACCGTCGATTTAACCATGAGCACAGGTTCGGTTAACTTAACCGCAGACTCTGAAGCCGATATACTCTCTATTGCGCTAGGTGCTGCTGTGGCAATGGATAGTAACCCAGACTTTGATTCTAAACTTGGACTCTCAGTGGCGGCAGCCGTCAGTGCCAATGTGGTGCGGGCTAATACGCGGGCCAAAACCAATAATGCGACGATTACACTGCCCAACCAAAATGCTAGTTTGGCGATAAACGCCACCAATAATTCCGATATTATTGCCATCGTTGTCGCCGCATCAGTGGCGCAACAAAGTGGCGGCACCACCAGTATCAGTTTGTCTGGAGCCGGTGCTAGTGTTAGCAACTCGGTCTATGGTGATACCGAGGCACTGTTAAGCAATTCAAACATAGATCAAGATAGTAAAACGGTCGCCGCGAATACCAATGTGACATTACTCGCTAAGGTGACCGGTAAACTTGTTGCCAATGTCTTTGGCGCCAGCATCGCACTGGCCGGGGCCACTAGCGGTACCGGTGTGGCCGGATCTATCGGGGTTAGTTTAGCCACCAATAATTTAGGTAAAGACCCAGAGAATAGCAATGTAGCCAATAAAATCTCAGCACTGATTACAGATACCAGTATTGATGTCAGTGGTGCAGTGAGCAGCACCGCGGAGAGTACACAGACCATCATCGCCAATGTAGTGGCAGTATCAGTGGCGCTAGCTAAATCTACCGCGGGTTCCGCGGGTGCCTTAAGCGGGGTAGGTGCATCAACCACTAACAACATTAAAGTGGATATTAGCTCGGTGATTAGCGCTAGCAGTGCCCGTAAATCTGTATTCGCCAGTAGCTTGAATGTCTACGCCAAAGACACCTCAAAGATTAGTTCAGTGGTGGTGGGCGCAAGTATTGCCGGGAGTTACTCGCCAACAGCGACTTCGTTTACCTTGTCCATTGCTGTCTCGCTGGCTGAAAACAATATAGACAGCAACCTCAATGCTAGTGTAGATAATATTCAGCTAGGGTCTGGGACTGACCGCATGGGGACGGTCACTGTTAAGGCAAAGTCTACTGCGACCATAGAGGCGACTTCAGTGGCTGTGTCACTGGCCGTTGCACTAGGTTCTAACGGTGCATCAGTATCACTCAGTGGTGGCGGTGCGGATGCGCACAATAAATTAATCGGCTCGGCTGCGGCGAAAATTATAGGTTCAATCATCTACAGCTCTGCTGCAGTGACGGTTAAAGCAGAAAATACTGCCATCATTGATGCGACAGTGGCCGCCGTTGCGCTGGCGGTGAGTGTCGGAGACCCCGCTATTGGCGTCGCGATCGGCGCGGCTGTTTCGCGCAATGATATCGGCACCTCTTCGAGCCGCTACGACTTGAGCGCCTACCTGCAAGATAGCAGTGTAGATACTAGTGGTGCGTTACGAGTAGAGAGTATAAGTTCGATGACCATCACTGCGGGAGTCGGTGCCGGTGCCATGGCGATAGCCGGCAGTGCAACCGGCGCGGGATTATCCGGTGCGGGATCAGGGGTCAGCACGATCAATACTATCAATGCCGATATCTCGGCGGTAGTAAAAAGTACCAGTGCTGCTCAAACTATTCTTGCCAGCAGTCTGAGCATTTACGCTGAAGATACCTCTAAGATCACTGCGGTGGGAGTCGGAGTCTCTATTGCCGGTAGTTTCTCACCTGCAGATCCCTCAGTGGCACTGGCAATCGGTGTCTCCCTCTCTGAAAATAATATTGACAATAATCTCAGTGCGTCGCTGAATAACATTCTGCTCGGATCTCTGAACCAGCGCACTGGTGCAGTGACTGTCAAAGCAAAGTCTGATGCGACTATTACCGCTACTTCAGTGGCGGCTTCTCTGGCGGTAGCGCTCGGCTCCAGTGGCCTGTCACTGTCACTCAGCGGTGCTGGCGCCGATGCCCACAATAAGTTGAGTGGAACGACATCGGCAACGGTGATTAATTCAGTCATCTACAGCGCTGCTGCAGTGAACATTAACGCAGAAAATAACGCGACTATCAAAGCAACAGTCGTCGCTGTCGCGGCGGCGGTTAGTGTCGGCGATCCCGCGATTGGCATCTCCATCGGTGCGGCGATATCACGCAATGATATAGGGGAATCTTCGAGCCGCTTCAGCATAGAATCCTATTTGAAAAATAGCAGTGTTGATAGCACTGGCGGGCTAATTATTTCAGCCATCAATGACATGACGATTACCGCAGGGGTGGGTGCCGGTGCTCTGGCAGTGGCTTTGAGCAGCGGTGTTGGCGTATCCGCTGCAGGTTCTGGCGTCAGTACCACCAATAATATTTACGCGAAGACGGCTGCTTCTGTGATTAATAGCAGTGATACTAACAAGTCACTTAGCACCGCATCACTCACTGTCAGTGCGGTTAATACAGCGACCATAAATGCTACAGCCGGGTCGGCTAGTTTAGGGCTAGCGGTGGGGGCGGATGCAGGCGTATCGATCGCAGTAGCTGCCTCGCTGGCCTATAACACCATTGACTCACTCGTAGCGGCTAAAGTGTATGGGGTGCAGGGCAGCAGCGCACAAATAGTTACCGGTTCCATGAGTGTATTGGCACAAGATACTAGCACGATCACTGCGAAAGTGGTCGGTGTGGCCCTGGCGGCAGGCTTTGGGAAAGTGGGGGTGGCGGTCTCTGTCGCCGCCGTAGAAGCTGAGAATAATGTGTCTAATCAGATAGATGCACTGATATCTGGGATTGAAATTGAAACCAAAACAGCAGGCTTGTCGGTCAGTGCTCTAGAAGACACGACTGTCACTTTAGATGCAGAGGCCGCCGCGGTGGCCATCGCCGGGGGTAAAGCGGCGGTTGCGGTTTCCGGTGCGGGCGTGGGCGGCAGCAATACGATAAGCAACAAAGTCAACGCTAAGATTACCGGTTCCAAGATTAGCACCGTTACTGTTGCCCAAGACGTAACCGTGCTAGCGCGTAACACGACGACTGTGACGGCCAATATCGGGGCCGCCAGTATCTCGGCCGCCGTAGGTTTAGGCGGAGGCGCCGGTGCAATAGGGGTGGCACTATTAACCAATAGCATCGGCGATGGTGAGAGCGACGACTCGCATCAAAGTGAAGCGAGTATCTCCAACTCATCGATCACTGCATTGAGGGACGTCAAAGTCCAAGCGTTCAGTCATACCACTATCAGCAGCAGCGTGTATGGCGCCAGTGTGGCGGTCGCAGGTGGCAAGTTTGCCGTGGCAGGTGCCGGTGTCGGTATCACTTTGAATAATACCATTAACGGCAGCACGTTGGCCTATATCGACAGCAGTGCGGTACTCGCGGGTCGCGACTTGATCATTAACGCCGATGCGACCGCTAAAGTGACTAAGGCCGAGGGCAATGCAACGGCGGTCGCGGTGGCGGTGGGTCTCGGTGGAGCGGTGGCAATTTCGGCGACCACTATCGACAATAGTATCGCGATGAATGTCGATTCTTACTTGAATTTAGATAACTCACGGACCTTGGGCACGTCGGTTTTCCAAGTGCTGGCAGAAAATAATCTGGAGGTCAGCAGTAAAGCCGACGCTCGCTTTAATAATGTCAAGGCGACAGCGGTGACTATTAGCGGAGGATTAGTCGGCGCAACCGGTGGCGGTGTCGGAATCTACA
The DNA here is from genome assembly GCA_013215445.1 of Oceanospirillaceae bacterium. GTDB lineage: Bacteria > Pseudomonadota > Gammaproteobacteria > Pseudomonadales > Balneatricaceae > Rs1. The sequence continues at coordinate 11,067 of JABSRA010000069.1, read as the reverse complement.
ATGAGATAGATAATAGAGTCGATGCCAAAGTGACGGGCAGTGGTGAGGCATTAGTCGGCGCAAAAGCCAGTGTGAAGAGCGATGAGACCACCGAGTTGAATGTCGCAGTGACTAACGTCGCGGTCAGTGTCAGCATTGGCGCCTCTATCGGTGTGGCACTCGTGCGCAACGATGTGAAGAGCCGGGTCAACGCCAGAATTAACCATGCCAAGATTATTGCCGCCAACATAGATTTACTGGCCAGTGCCGATAATCAGATTAAACAGACAACAGCGGTCGGTTTTTCCGCCAGCTTAGGCGCATTGGCGGTAAATATAGCGGCTGTGGATATCACCACTATTGTTGAAGCCACCACCGATGCGGCGAGCTTAAGTGCCTCGGATACAATAACCATATCCGCGACTTCGACTAACTATGCCCGCGCTCAAAGTAGTGGCGGTGCAGCGGGTGGCATCGCCATCGGCGCGATGATTGCAAAGATTGAGCAGGGGGTGGATGGCACTGACGAAGTGGTCGCGCAAATTGGCGACAACAGTGTGATCAACGCCGCTAAACTATTAATCAGCGCAGCGGGCATCGACGATATCTTGCCTAAATCGACCGCAGGTGGCGGTGGTTTAGTGTCGGCAGTGGGCTCGCAGAGCGATGTCACTAGCTATCAGGCCGCTGTGGCCAATATTGGTAAGGGCGTCACTATTAATGCCACGACGTTGAATATTACCGCTCAGCTGGATCAGAAAATTGATGCCAGTGCAGATGCTTATTCTGTGGGCCTGCTGGCGGGTGCGGGTGCGGGCCTGGGCATCAATGTTAAAACACTGGCAGAGGTTAACATCGGCGCCTCTACCAACAGCACTAATCCTGGTAGCAGCGCTTCCGTCATTCGCGTTCATGATATGAAAGTGAATGCGCTGAATAATTTCGATAAATCGGTATACGCCAACGGCAAGAGTTTACGCTCGGGGTCCGCCTCGATTGCCTCAATCTCTGTCTTGAGCAGTATCACTAGCATAGATAACAAGGCCACCGTCAATTTGACGGATGGGGTGCAGATCATTGCCGATGGTAGCTATGATGATACAGCCACTATCTATATTGAGGCGATCAACGACATTAAAGCGGTGGACAGTATCTCACTGGAAACCGTCGCGCTGGCGGGGGGCATAAACGTCGCGATCAGTCAGATTACCGCGACTTCCGAGTCAAAAGTGAATTTGAATAATGCCGTTATCGACAATGTCACTGGCAGTGTTTACATAACCACTAAAACAGATTCTGAGAACCGCGCCTCCGCCGATGTGTTAGCCATCTCAGGACTGCAGAGTGCCTCAGGTGCGGGGGCAGACGTCGATACTAACGCCACCAATACTATCAATATTGTCAATGCCAAGATCAAGGCGGGGGATATTTTCCTCTACGCCGGTAAGAGTCGCACGGGTGTGTTAAATATTTTAGAGAGCTCCTCGAATGTTGAAATAACCTCAGTATCGACCTCGGTGAGTATCAATGCGCCCAACCCGCAGGCGGATATTGTCGAGGTCAACAACATCACCATCGGCGCGAATACCCAACTTAAGGCGATGCGCGATGTCACTATCGAGGCCCGCGAGGGAATTGGTGCCAGCGATAGTGCAGAGTCCAGAAAAAGAGCCCAAGAGGCGGGCCTCACCTTGTCTATCTCCGCGGTCCCCTACGGCTTTGAAGTTGATCGCGACGGCGAGGTCAGCTCGAGTAATAACTTGAGTGTCGATGCCACCGCCAGCATTATCGCCGGCGTCAACAATAAATCTTTCTTGCAGGTTAGGCCTATTGAAGAAGTTCAGAGCATTTTAGACAACCATGTCGACGCCGCCGGGGTGGTTAATGTGGCTGGGCTTAACCAGCAGCAAAAAGAGCTGTTGTTTGGCGTGCCAGATGCCAATGGTGTCGTACAAGTGCCTGAAATACCATCAGATATTGTCTACGTCATGCAAGCGTTAGATGTGGCGACGATCAGCTTTAAAGTGACTCAAGACACCGTCATTAAGCATGGTGATCAGTACTACCGCTATCTACCGATAGACAGCATTGAAGCCGATCTACTCAACGAGAACTACTTTGATACCTCGCGCTGGCAAAACCTCACCAGTGTCTGGAATGCGTCATTTGCAGCGGTTTATTCTGTTTATGAAAGTACCGTGACCGCTGCCTTAACCACGGCGATGACCAATCAATTCTATGTGATTAAACCGCAGGAGTTAGAGGCGCCGACTCTGACATTTACTAATTTAAGTACTATTTTGTTTGAGCAGAAAGCGCAAGTTGAGGGCTGGATGCTCTCGCACGGTACGAATGCCGAGGCGATAGCGCGCTATCAGGTACAGTTGGCGCAAATTAATAGCAAAATAGCAGATTTAGGTCTGGCGGATTTAGTCCATAAGTTAGAGATTGGGCAAGTGATCAAAGCCGCCGATGGCAGTTTCTATGCCAGTGTCATCAAACAGAAATCTATGTTATCGCTGGAAGACTTCCAAGACACTAATCTTTGGGCAGCCGTTGCCAGCACCGCCAACTATTGGAATTACGACGATACAGCGCACGCCGATCCCGATAGTACCGTCTACAACCGCGAGCTAGATATGTTGATGGTTGACCTGCCCAACGTGTACGCCTCTCCTGGTTCTGTGTACATTCAAATCGACGGTAAGGCGGCGGCTACGCTGGCGGCACAGAGTAATATGGGGAATATTAAAGCCCGTGCTGGGGCCACTATTCAAGTGGTCAACAGCACTCCCTTCTCGCTGCGGGTCAATGATTTAGTCGTATTGGATGCACAGCGGGTTGAGAACATCGGCGGGGTGTTAAAAACCTATACGCCAGGTGCGGTGCAATTTAATTACAAAGATGTCAATTCAGTGGCGGTGCGCGCTGGTGTGACTCACAGTAACGGCAGTGACTTGAACAATACACAACCGGTGGAAGTGAATCAAATAATACTCTTTCAGGATACTAAGAGTACTAAGTCTAGCTACGGTGACTTTAGGTTGCCGCCTATCCCGCAGAATATGTATATTCAGGGCAATATAGTCAACGAAAACGGCAGCGCCTATATCAATAACAAAGACGGCTCTATTGAGGTCTCCAAGCAAATTCGCGCCGAAACCATTAACTTATTTGCCGCAGGCGACTTCTCGCTCAACTCTGAAGCTTGGTACCACACCAATAAAGACCCGCGTCAATACATCAATTACAGTAATTTGCGCAGCTTAGTCTACGCGACGCCAGGGGGGGAGTTAGCGTTTACGTTAGGCGCTGTCCCCGGTATGCAAAGCGCGATTGACAGCGATAATTCGCAGATCTTGTCGATGGGTAAAATTACCATCACCGCCCGTCACTTAAATGTCAATGGCCTGATCCAAAGCGGCGTCAACACTGTCTATCTAAAAGTAGACGCGGCTTTTTATGGCGGTGCCTACGATGTTGAATTAGCCAATATTAAAGGTCAGGCGATTGCCGGCATTAGCTTTTCTAACCCCAGTGCTGGGGGCAATGTCAAAGTACCAGTCAACGGCTACTGGGATGCGGGTCGCCGCGCGATAGTGATTGAAGATATCATCCCCAGCGGTGGCGAAGTGGTGCTCTCTGGGCAGATAATCAGTACCGGTAACGGGCGGATCGTCGCCGCCAGTGGTTATGCCTCGGTAGAAATAATCAATAATAGTCTCTACGAGTTGATTATTAGCGATATAGATACCCGTAAATACCGTCAGGGCACAGTGACGCTTATCGACAGTGCCACTTTGAAGAAAGATGTCTATCAACACGCAGGTGCTCTAGCGACGCATACCAGCTACCAGGGGACCTTAGTGGTCGGCGATGCCACCACGGGTACAATTTCGAAAATTGATTATGTGCAAATTGGCACCGTGATCAGCCAGGACTCCAGCCTAGATTTTGAGTATCAGGTAAAAGAGGGTACTCGTTATGTCTGGACGGAAGGGCAGAAAAAGACAGAGACTCAAATCAGTAAATATGAGAAGAAGAGTTTTAACTTGTTCGGCGACAATGCGCTTGCCGATTGGCTGGTGGCGGACAGCAGTTATAAGTGGAGAACAGTCGAGTTTACCGATCAAAAACCGCTACTTGAATCCGAATCTATCGTCGCTGATATTCCCGCAGCTGACGAATACAAAATTACTTACTTGCAAACCGCAGGGGATACCAGTGTTAACAAAATAGACACAGATACTTGGACCACAGGTGGCGGTTGGTTAAGAAAGAAAACCGTGCACACTAAAGTGACGGTAATATCGGGATTAAAAGACTATTACACCCACAGTTTAAAAGCGGATCACGCCATCAATGTCAGCTTTTTGTCGGGAAACAGCAACGCCGATGTGAAGATTTTTGGCATGGGCAATATCACCTTAGCGGGACGTATCTCGATGCCGGATCAAGGCATACTGGAAGTGGTCTCAGCGTTTGGCTCAGTGACTATGTCCGATGGTGTCTATGCACTGACCCGCGAGGCACACATCGTTGCTATGGGCAATATTAGCCTGGTGTTGGAAGGCAATTTCCAAGATCGTGGTCACACTCTCATCTCTTATATAGGCAGCATAGATTTGGGTGTCGTTGAAGATGACAACCCAGGTGAAGGTCAAGTGAGCTCCAATAAAGTGTATTTGGATAGAGTGTATGCCAAACACAATGTCAGTATTAATTCCGGTGGGGGCATCTACCGGGCTGATAGCAGCAGCACAACGACCATCACTGCAGACAGTATTAACCTAGCGGCACTCGGGGGAGCTATCGGTAGCTTGACTATTGATTCGGCGATCACTAGTGGTAGCGGCACGCTCACCGTGAAAGCGCTGGGTCATGTGGACATCACTGAAGTGGCTGGCAACCTGAATGTCGCCAGTATTATTGCTGCCCAGGAAGTTAGCAGCACTGCCAATTACGGCATACATTTAACCACGCTCAATGGCTCTATACTTGATGCCAATACAGATACGGCCAAAGTGGCGTCCCTGAACACCGAAAATGCGCAATACTTTTACGCCCAATCTCACGTGGTTAATTTAGCCACGCAAAACACAGCGGATTATCACCAGTACTGGCAGGGGTTGCGTACCGATGCCAGTGGCACCCAGCAAGCGTATCAGGCTGATGTCAGTCAATACGCTAACTACGATAGCTTGTTTAGCCATTTAAGCGGCACCGAGTTAAGTGCGGCACAAGATACGGTTGCCCAGCTCAATGCCAGTTACACAGTGGATACCTTATATAACAGTAGTTATGACCGACTGGCAGCGCTAAAAGTCGTAGATTCCAGTGGTGATATAACGACTAACAGCCAATTTAAACGCGACGTGTTAGCGCAAAAGGCGGTTAATCAACCGCTATTTGACAGCATCTTGTCTCCCGGCATTGTGGCTAAGCTATATCCAGGCACGCCGATCATTGGCGGTGCAGGTGCCTCTAGCGCAGAAGTTGCTAATATCCAAGCCCAAGCGATAGGCAGTAAAATCACCCTGACGGTGAATAGCGGTGGTATTGGTAAAATTGGCGACAGGGTAGTTATCGACATGTCAGCCGGGGTGGTTGCCTTGAGTGCAACCGACAAACAATTGCTCTCAGCGGCGACCGGTAATGATGTGATCGCCACTGACTATCTGTTTTATCGTTACACCGGCGGCGATGCTCAAATATCGCAATTTGATATCAAATACACCGACCCACAGTGGCAGGCGGTGAGCAGCATCAAAGTCACTGACACAACCGGTACGCGCTTCGTGACCAATGGCGCTTATGTAGAGTTGAGCCAAGAGGGTATCCCCGTATTGTTCCAGTACACCGGCAGCAGTAAAAATATCGACCTAACGGTTGAAGATTATGAAGTGTCCGGTGGAGATTGGGATCGCATCATTAGCCAGAGTGTCGCCCCAGCGCTCACCTTAGATCTGTTAACCAACGACATTGTGATGCAGTTGCAGAACGTGACGCTACAACTTTGGGATGATTTAAATCTCGCCGGCAACGCTTCGTTAACAGCCACCGCTAACGCGGGGATAGCGATAGAACATAGCGGTGATTTAATCCTCGATCAAGTGATTGGGGGAAGCTGGGTGCGCCTCGATGCATCGGCTGGCATAGTCGATAACAGTGGTGTGAGCAATGCAGTCATCAGCGCCGGGGATCTGGTATTGATCGCCCGCGGCAATATCCAAGCGGCGGATGGCTCGGCCTTTAAACTGCAGTTGGCAGACAGTGCCAACTTGAGTGTCGATACTTCGGGCCTCGCTAACCTCTGGCAAGTTGAAGGGGCGGTGAATATTAATGGCAGCACCTATCAAATCGGGGATTTGCAGATTGCGGATGTCACCGCGGTTGGTAGTGTGACGATCGGCGCTGGGATATTAAATAGTGGAGCAGTGGGTCAAGCGCCCAGTGGCAATGCCTCTATTATGGTGCAAAAAATTAGTACCGCTGCCAATGTGACATTGATAGCCGCTGCCAATATCGAAGATGCCTTTGACGATCTGAGTAACGCTATCATTAACATCCGCAGTGTCAATCTGCACTTGTCAGCGGGGGGTAAAGTGGGTCGCAGTACTGCCACTAGCCCCAATTACTTGGACTTTAAGATTAGCGGTGCAGTCAGTGCGAATACTGGAGATGATATTTATTTAAATGCGGTTGAATCCAGCTTGATGGTGGCTGACATAGCGTCTAAAAAAGACGTGTACCTCAAGGCCAGTCTATCTATTTTAGACAGTGAAAGTGATAACAGCTTCCAGGACATCAGTCTGACCGGTACCACCGATATTAAGGCTATTTCAATTCACTTGAATGCGCTAAAAGGTAGCATTGGTCAATTTGGCAACCAGCTAGAAATAGACACGGATGCGGCTAATTCAGGGTTAATCAACAGTTACAGTTTTTATGATACCTATCTGCGTGAGACCAGCGGTGCTTTAAAACTGGGTAATTTAGTGGCAGATTCTGATAATTCAGGCACCGCAGATGCCGATATTTATCTGGTCGCTGAGAATATTCTCAATGGCGGCAGTGCTGGCTTTAACTTACTCGCCGATAAAGTGCGTATGGTGGCCGCTGACAGTATCGGCGCAGGGCTGGCGATTAGTTCGCAGATTAACTATTTAGAGGCACAGGCGGTCACAGGCTCAATCGATTGGTTAAATACCGGGCACTTGCAACTCGGTGCAGTCACTGATCAATTGAGTGGCGTCAGTGCTGCTGGCAATATCAATATCGCGGCGAACAGCCCATTAACGGTGCTAGAAAGTGTCTTGTCCAATAGCGGTGACATTATTCTGAGTGCCACCGACTCTGCTGCCAACACCGATATCTTGACCTTTGCCAGTACCGGCTCAGTTGAGGCGACCTTGGGATCTGTAACGCTGAATGCCGGTGATGAGCTGATCGTAGCACAAGGTGCCAGCCTAAAAGCGCACAGCTCACTGGTGTTGAATACCGATCTAGGTAACACTGACAGCGCAGCGGCCACCGTGGCGCTGTACGGCAAACTCAGTGCCGCTAAAATAGAGATCAATACCGGTATTGGCAACGATCAAGTGCTATTAGATGTACAGCTGCTAAACGGTGATACCTATGTCAATACCGGTGACGGGGATGATCTAATCACCATTAACCAGTTGCACTCGCGCGCGGATAAACTGCAGTTAGATGGCGGGCAAGGCACCGACAGTTATGTGATTAATCGCACCGCAAACAATGCCGGTTATGTGATCGATGTAGTCGATAGCGGTACAGCAGACTCTGGTGCTGATACCTTAACCATCAATGGCACCAGTGCTGCCGACAGCTTCTTACTGAGGGCCAACTTTGTTGCGGCCCTGCATGTGGATGCCAATGGAGATTACGCCGCTACGGTTGAGCGGATTAACTACAACGCCAATATCAATGCACGTCTGACCATCAATGGTCACGATGGCAATGATCATTTCTACTCTGACGATAACAGCAGCATCACCACCTTAGATGGTGGCGCGGGCGACGATACTTTCCAAATCGGACAATTATTTGCCGATGATCGCCTGGTTTCGCTGGGTAATGTCGCTTTAGGGGATCAAATAAGTACGACGGAAACCACCTTAGGCTTTTTGAGTTTCGGCAACAGCCTGCCGATGGTCATCTACGGCGGTGACGGCAAAGATAACATTAAAGTCTACAGTAACAAATCCACCATTAAGCTCTATGGAGAAGATGGTGACGATAACTTTGTGGTACGGGCCTTCTTGAAAAAAGGCAGTTCGTTAACGGCCGGTGGTGGCGATATTGAACTCTTTGGTGGAGATGGTGATGACAGTATTCAATACAGCATCAACTCACCACTGAGTATTGATGGTGGTAACGGCACAGACAGCGTGGTTATTTTAGGGACTGAAGCTGATGATAGCTTTGTGATTACCGATAAAGGCATCTTTGGTGCCGGACTGAATGTTGGCTTTACCGGGGTAGAACTGGCGGAAGTCGATGGCCTTGAAGGCGATGATATCTTTTATATTCTCAGTACCAATGCCAACATGGTGACCACCATTATCGGTGGTTTGGGTGCCGATACCTTCAACGTTGCCGGTGATGTGACCACGCCGATTGTCTCCTACTCGGTAGAGGGGCGCAGTAGCTTTATCAATCACAGTGTCGCCAGTGACGATGCGGCCTATAACGGCATCTTTGTCAGTGGTTTGGCGCTCAATGTTGCCGACAGTAAAAATGGCGCGGTTAAAATCGATGCCATAGACGGACAGCTGTTAGTTGGCGAAGATGGTTTGGAAGACAGTTACCAGATATCGATGGACGTCGCCACACCTAGCCTTGCCACGCTAGCATTCATCACCGTGTCAGCGGCGCGTGCCTCCACCAGTGACAAGTCACTGGCGAATAATGGCTTAGTCGCCGATAGTGTGTTGGTCTCAGTGGACAACGTTAACTTTTATGAATCGCTGGTGATCCGGGTCGATTCAACCGGCAACTGGGCAGATAAACATCAAATTTATGTTCGGGCAGTCAATGACAATGCGGTAGAAGGGCAGCGCGATTATGTGATCTCCCACAGCATTAGCAGCGCTAACCCCGAATTTGATGGTCTGAATATTGCTAATATCGAAGTGACGGTCAACGATAACGATAAAGCAGATTTAATTGTCACCAGCAGCGTTAACCCATACGCGGTAGAGGCGGGGGTCAGCCAGACCTATAACCTGCGCCTTGCGACTGCCCCAGCGGCAGGTGAGAAAGTCACCGTGACACTGGCAGAGATTATTCCCACAGGGCTCATCGCTCAGTTGAGTGTCGATAAACCCAGCTTGGTGTTTGATAGCAACAACTGGGATAAAATCCAAAACTTTGTGATCACCGCGATAGATGATACAGCCGTGGAGAATCTGTATCAGGCCAATATCGCATTAACGACCAGTAGTAATATCAGCTCTGACTATGCAAGCTTAGCTGATATTCAAGTGAATCTGAGTATTGTGGATAACGATACCGGCGCCGTGGTGGTGAGTTCCACCGGTGGCAGCACGGTTGTTAGTGCCAGTAATACTGATGATTATTCACTGAGTTTGAGTAAAAAACCGACGGCAGCGGTGACCATTAGCTTGCTTAACGATCAGCAAATAATTATTACCAGCACCGATTCTAGATTTGATAGTGCCACTAACACGGTGACCTTTGGCATTGATGATGGCGATTGGGATAAAGCGATAGTACTGATTATCAGCCCCAATCCCAGTTACCAGCCGGATACGGATCAGCAACCGGTACAGAAATTTGGCTTGCAGGCACATACCTTGGATAATATCCGCGGCAAGTTAGTCATCGATGGGGGCGTACCCGCTGATAAACAGCGGACTCTGATCGGTGCCGTGATGTTACCGACAGAGCTGGACGGTGAGTTATTGATCACCTCCCTCGCCATTGATGAGTCCCAGCAAACGGATCGCTTGCACTTGTTTAATGATGGCAGCGTGATCGATGATGTGGATGGTATTTTAACGGCGACCAGTATTACCGGTTTGGGTATGGGTGTCGGGCTCGGGATTGACTATAGCAATATCGAAGTATTACAGACCTATTTGGGCATTGGCGACGATCAATTTGAAATAGCTGGCACTGCCGCGGGCAGCATCAATGTGATCCACGGCGGTGGCGGTAATGATAGCTTGACTGTGACGGCATCAAACAGTGCTAGTGCATTGATATTACTCGGTGATTCAGTACAAGACGGCAGCAGCTATAACGCCACTTCCGATCAGAAAACCGCTTTCGCCAGAGAGTTTAATAACCCGGGTAACGATATTATCGATGCCTCAGGCGCAGGTGGCTCTGTGGTTATCTACGGCGGTCAAGGTAATGATCAGTTAACCGGCTCTGGCTTCGGTGATCATATAGTGGGTGGCTCAGGTACCGATAACATTTTTGGTCTAGAGGGTAACGATCATATTTATGGGGACTCAGGGGTTAATTTAGATCTATCGATTAGGTTAGATCTCTCCAGCCAAATTCTGCATATCGTGAACACAGCCGATGCTGCTAATGATAATCCAGAGACCGCGGACACTTTACAAGTCGCTAGAGACATCATTGATGGTGGTGCTGGCGATGATATCATTCTGGCTGACAAAGGTATTATCACGCAAATATCGGGTACTAATCGTATTCTGACCACGGCCGCTGTGATCAATATTACCAATACCAACCGAGGTGCTGGTGGTGATGACAGTGTTGTTGGCGGCAGCGGTAACGATATTATAATCGGTGGGCTAGGCGAGGATACCTTGGCTGGTGGTACTGATAATGATGTCATTATTGGTGATCACGGTACGGTTGAGCTTAACAATGGTCAGGTCACTAGAGCCTATAGCATCCCGACAACCAGTGGTAATATCGACAATCTCAGTGGCAATGGGGGTAACGATACTATTATTGGTGGATTTGGCGGGGATGTGATTGCAGCCGGGGCCGGTAATGATACGGTGATCGGCGACCACGGCCAGATAGACTTTGTCAATGGGATACGCCGGCATGCCTTTAGTA
>JABSRA010000007.1 GCA_013215445.1 Oceanospirillaceae bacterium | reverse complement strand
CCATTCTACAAATGCCTGGCCAAAGTTTTGAGCGGGCACGATGTGCTCGAATTCAATTTTGTTACTGCGCTTAACGTGTGTTTTGGAGGTGAAGCCCTCAGGAGCGGTCACCTTTTTCTCTGCATCAAATTTAGCATCGCAGTAGATTGTTAACCTGTCAGCCGCTGCAGCGTAAACAGTGTTCATTAACGATTTTTTGGCTTTATTGAAAGATTGGTTTGATTGGTTGCCCCCCGCAAAAATAACCGGAGAGATAAGGGCTAAGGTTAATACAAAATAGTGCATAAAGTTTTTCCAAACAGACAGAGATATATGGCTTTGTTATATTTTAAAAAGTGTTTTTTGAAGCGCTGAGGAAGAGCATTTGGCAAGAATATTAGAAGCGGTTTGCAAGCAGAGAATTGATCAGATGTTTTTTTGTAGAAGATATAAAAAGAAGGAATTGGTCGGAACGGCAGGATTTGAACCTGCGACCACTTGTCCCCCAGACAAGTGCGCTACCAAACTGCGCTACGCCCCGACAGTGAAATAGATTTCTCTAAATCAGGACGGCATCTTACCCGATGTTAGGCGTTTGGCAAAGGGCTAATTGGTTTTTTTTAAAGAAACTAAAATTTCGTCTAGTTCATTGATAGTCTGGCGAATTACCTGCTTATATCGGTCGCTCTCACGAGATCCCTTATCGCCTTTTAGCCACTGTTTGGCGCCATTGATCGTGTAGCCCTGCTCGTGCAGTAAACTACGGACCTGACGTATTACCAGGATGTCTTGGCGTTGGTAATAGCGGCGGTTGCTGCGTTTTACCGGTTTGATTTGTGAGAACTCTTGCTCCCAGTACCTCAATACGTGTGTTTTAACATCGCATAGTTGCGCTACTTCACCAATGGTGAAATAGCGCTTTGGCGGTATACCAGGTAGCTCTTGGGGGTTAAGAACAGTTTGCGGCATAGCTGTCTACGCGATCCTTAAGTTTTTGGCCCGGTCGGAAGGTCACGACTCGTCTGGCTGAAATTGCTACTTCTTCGCCGGTTTTAGGGTTACGCCCTGGGCGCTGATTTTTATCACGCAGGTCAAAATTGCCAAATCCTGATAATTTTACCTGTTGATTATTGGCTAGGCTGTGGCGGATTTCGTTAAAAAAACTTTCAACGATATCTTTGGCCTCGCGTTTGTTTAGTCCTAACTCTTCGTTAAGACGTTCTGCCATGTCGGCTTTTGTTAATGAGCTCATAATCTTTCCTCTGTCTGCTTTACTACAACCAAATTTAGATTCAATCCATTGTGTCTAGTATCGATTGCCCTTAGTTGATATCGCCTTTAAGCAACAATATCGACTAGGGACCGCGTGCTGGTTAATCTCTGAGCACTGCTCCGGCTTTATCGGCTAAAGCTGAAACGACCATTTGGATAGAAGCATTTACTTCATCTTCATTAAGAGTGCGCGATGGATGCTGCCACGTCAAGTTTATAGCGAGACTTTTTCTACCTTTTTCAACACCTTGCCCTTGGTAGATGTCGAAAAGCGTGACTTTTTTCAAATATTCGCCAGCACTGCTGGTAATTACTTGCTTGAGATTGTCAAATATAGCGGTCTCTTCGACGACCACGGCAATGTCTCTCTTGCTCTCGGGGAATTTTGATAACGCCCTAAATTCAGTGAGTTTTGCCTGTTGCAGTTTTTTCAGATTTATCTCGAACAGGAATAAGTTACCGTTGATTGAAAACGATTTTGCCAACGTTGGGTGCAGTGCGCCAATAAAACCGATGGTTTCACCGTGGCGGACAATTTTTGCACTCTGTCCAGGGTGTAGGGCAGTATGTTCAGCTTGAACAAAACTAAACTCTGCGGCGCAACCGGTGAGGTCTAACAGGGCTTCTAAATCGCCTTTTAGATCGAAAAAGTCGACGCTCTGCTCATCACTGCTCCAGCTCTCGGGCTGACGGCGGCCGACGATGGCACCGCTGATAACGTTTTCCTGTTGGATATCATCGCCATCAGTGATGAAACACTGACCAGACTCAAAGATCCTGACACGGCTCTGTTGGCGGTTTTGATTATACTGAACGGTTTTAACCAAGGCTGGCCAAATGCTGGTGCGCATCACTGCCATTTCGGCTGAGATTGGGTTGGCCAGCGCAATACCGGTGTTGATATCATCAAATTGACGCTGTAGTTCTTTCTCGATGAAACTGTAGGTAATTGCCTCTTGGTAACCACGGGCTACGAGTGTACGACGGATGTTGTACAGGCTGACTTTGGCTTCGCTGTTCGGGGTGAAATCCAGCGCGGCGGAAGGCATCTTAACCGGTAGGTTGTTGTAGCCGTAGACACGGGCTAGCTCTTCGATGATGTCTACTTCAATGGTGATATCAAAGCGATAGGATGGGGCGGTAATCTCCCAGCTATCGGCTGTGGTTGAGGTGATAACCATGCCGAGGCGGGTGACAATTTCTTCAATTTCAGCGGCGGGCATGTCAAAGGCGAGCATGGCGTTCACTTTAGCGTGGCGCAAGGTGATGTGATTCAAACTTGGCAAGTGTGCTTCGCTAAGTGCCTCGCTAATGGGGGCGACATCACCACCGGTGATTTCTACTAACAGTTGTGTGGCGCGCTCGATGCCCTGTTGCTGTAACTGCCAATCTACGCCGCGCTCATATCGATGTGAAGCATCCGTGTGCAATCCATAGTGGCGGGCTTTGCCGGCAATCGAAATAGGATTGAAGAAGGCACATTCTAGAAAGATATTGCGAGTTTCACTGGTCACGCTAGTCGCCTTGCCGCCGAATATACCGGCAAGAGCAATTGCACCACTGTCATCGGCGATGACTAAGGTGTTGTCTTTAACGGTGATTTCATTGCCATCAAGCAGCACCAGCTTTTCTTGCTCGCGGCTTTGACGCACCACGATATCACCAGAGAGTTTGTCTAAATCGAAGGCGTGTAGTGGCTGGCCCAGTTCAAGTAATACGTAGTTGGTGACATCGACCACTGGGTCGATAGCGCGCACGCCACTGCGACGCAGTTTTTCTACCATCCATGTGGGGGTAGTAGCGCTGACGTTAACATTGCGGATCACTCGGCCCAAGTAGCGCGGGCAGTCTTCTGGGGCTTCCAGTGTAACGGTTAAGCGATCGCTGATGGATTCTTGCGCCGGGCTAACTTCTGGGTAGCTGACGGGGACTTTGTTCAAAACACCGACTTCGCGGGCTAGCCCTCGGATGCTGAGGCAATCACCACGGTTGGGGGTCAAATCGACATCGATGATCTTGTCATCGAGTCCGAGGTAATCACGCATGCTAGCACCCAGTGGCGCATCCATAGGCAGCTCGAGAATGCCATCATCCTCTTCGGCTATGCCCAGCTCGGCGCCGGCACATAACATACCGAAAGATTCTATTTGGCGCAGTTTGGCTTTTTTAATTTTGAATGATTTGCCATCTGCTGAGAATAACTCTGCGCCTATTTGAGCGTGGGCAGTGATGAGGTCTTTACGGGCATTGGGTGCGCCGCAGACCACTTGATACTCTTGCTCGCCGTCAGTGACGATGCAGACTCTTAATTTGTCGGCATTGGGGTGTTGCTCGGCGCTGAGTATTTTTACTACCACTACGTTAGTAAAATCGGCGGCGACACTTTCTATGCCGTCGACTTCTAAGCCGGCCATGGTAATTTGATCAACTAATTCTTGAGTACTGATATTGGGTTGGACTAGCTCGCGCAACCACTGTTCACTGAATTTCATATTGCACCTTTAAAGAGTTATGCGCACATGGCACTGGATGAAACCGGGTTGCACAAAAGCTCAAGATTCGGCCCTTGGTCGCTACTTTTTCGGTTTCGTCGATGCTTTACTGTGTCACCTAACTCCCTTGTATTAAATTTTTTGAATAAAAATGATGTGTTGCGATTTATCAGCTAAATTGCTTTAAGAAGCGTAGATCATTTTCAAAAAACAAACGTAGATCATCAACGCCGTAACGCAGCATGGCTAAACGCTCTACACCCATGCCAAAGGCAAAGCCAGTGTATTGCTCGGGGTCGATGTTAGAGTAGTTAAATACTTTTGGATGAACCATGCCACAGCCCAGTACCTCTAACCACTTGCCGTCGCCACGATCTATGTCGACTTCTATAGAGGGCTCAGTGAATGGGAAGTAAGAAGGGCGAAAACGTACTTTTACATCATCTTCAAAGAATTCACGTAAGAACTGCTCTAGGGTGCCTTTTAGATCGGCAAAGCTGACGCCTTTATCAACTAGCAAACCTTCTACCTGATGGAACATCGGGGTATGTGTCTGGTCGTAGTCACAGCGGTATACGCGGCCCGGGCAGATAATGCGAATCGGTGGCTGGCTGGTTTCCATGGTGCGTACTTGCACGCCGGAAGTGTGGGTGCGCAGCAGGCGGTTAGCATCGAAATAGAAGGTGTCATGCATGGCGCGCGCCGGATGATGTGCGGGTATGTTGAGCGCTTCGAAATTGTGGTACTCGTCTTCAATTTCTGGACCCTCAGCCACGCTGTAGCCGATACCGCCGAAAAACTGTTCAATCCGCTCTAGGGTTTTAGTGACCGGGTGAATGCTGCCTAAGTTCTGGCCGCGCCCCGGTTGGCTGATGTCGATTGTCTCACTGGCTAGTTTTTTGGCCAGCGCCAATGTCTCTAAATTTTTACGTTGTAGGCCGATCTTTTCTGCCACTTGTTGCTTGGCTTCATTGATGCGCGCACCTGCTGCTGGGCGCTCATCGGCACTGAGTTTTCCAAGGCCTTTGAGCAGGGCAGTTAGCGGCCCTTTTTTTCCAAGGTACTCAACTCTCGCCTGTTCTAACTCGGCGATGCTGCCAGCTGCATTGACAGCCTCGCACGCTTGGGCTACAAGTTCTTCAATGTTTTCCATCATTACTCCAGTGATTCGAAGAGGGCGGTCATTGAGTCTTGAAGAGCTCTAATAACCGCCTAAATAATTTACTCTGGTGAATACTTTTTTATCTTTGATAAAGATTAAAAGCATTCACCAGAGCAAACGCTATGTGTAATTGAGGGTTAAACGCCACTCAAAAAAATAGGGAGAGAGTTTACACCCTTTCCCTATTTCCAAACTAGCATTAATCGCTCAGTGACATGAAGTCACTGTGCGATAAAAGGTGCGTTATGCCAGAGCAGCTTTCGCTTTCTCGACAACAGCAGCAAATGCTACTTGTTCGCGTACAGCTAAGTCAGCTAATACTTTACGGTCGATTTCGATGCTTGCCTTTTTAAGACCTGCAATGAAACGGCTGTAAGACAAACCATGAATACGAGCTGCCGCATTGATACGAGCAATCCACAGTGCGCGGAATTGACGTTTTCTTTGACGACGGTCACGGTATGCATATTGACCTGCTTTGATGACTGCTTGTTTAGCAACACGGAATACACGTGAACGCGCTCCGTAGTAACCTTTTGCTTGCTTTAGTACTTTCTTGTGACGGCGACGAGCCTGAACACCACGTTTTACACGAGCCATTCTTTACCTTCCTATATTCAATTCTGTTAAGTTAAAAAAAGTTGTCTAGATGAAAGGCAACATGCGTTGAACAAGTTTCTTGTCCGCTGCGTGAACCTGAAGCATCGGGCGAAGCTGACGCTTACGCTTAGTACTTTTCTTGGTCAGAATGTGAGATTTGAAGGCTTGCTTGTGCTTAAAGCCGTTCGCAGTCTTCTTGAAGCGTTTAGCTGCTCCACGATGGGTTTTCATTTTTGGCATTTTTCAATACTCCACGCATTCGTTAATTTTTTTTACTGTTGTATCGGTCTTGTGAACCGATCAGTAATGAATTTTCATTGACAGAGAAACAACAAAACCCGCCGCTATTAGCTAACAGCTGCAGGTTTTATACGTCTGTTAATTACTTCTTCTTCTTCGGAGCTATGACCATGATCATTTGACGACCTTCCATCTTTGGGCGCTGTTCTACAACTCCGATTTCCTTCAAGTCTTCTTCAACTCGAATCATCAGATTCATGCCCAATTGCTGGTGAGCCATCTCACGACCGCGATAACGCAAGGTTATCTTGGCTTTATCTCCTGCTTCTAGGAAACGTACCAGGTTGCGTAGCTTTACCTGATAATCCCCATCTTCCGTTCCAGGACGAAATTTTATTTCCTTGATCTGGGTGCGGTGTTGCTTTTTCTTTGCTTCATTCGCCGCTTTTTTCTGCTCGTATTGGAACTTACCGTAATCCATCAGTTTACAAACCACTGGATCTGAGTCAGAAATTTTAACCAGATCAAGTTCTGCTACTTGAGCTCGCTCAAGCGCATCTTTGATCGGTACTACTCCCACTTGTTCGCCATTTTCATCTATAAGGCGAACTTCTTGAGCTCGGATATTCTCATTAATGGGAGCACGGTTATCGGTGCGCGCCCCTCTTTTATTATCGCGTCTAATCTTGATTTCTCCTAATCATTGTCTTTGCGACCTTTACGCTCTACTTCATCTTGTAAGTAGTGAGTGAAAGCGTCTAATGTCATTGTGCCAAGGTCTTCGCCAGTGCGAGTTCGCACTGCAACAGTCCCGTTTTCTACTTCTTTATCACCTACCACTAGAAGGTAGGGTACTTTTTGTAAAGTGCGCTCGCGGATTTTAAAGCCGATCTTCTCATTTCTCAAGTCCTGAATGACTCTAAAGCCACTTTTTTCTAACTTATCTGCTATTTCGTGGCAATAGTCCGCTTGTTTGTCAGTAATATTCATTATTACCAATTGTTTTGGTGCCAACCAAACGGGTAAAGCGCCAGCGTGGTGTTCAATTAAAATACCGATAAAGCGTTCAAACGAACCCAAAATGGCACGGTGTAACATCACGGGTGTCTCGCGGTTACCCTCTTCATTGACAAACTGTGCGTCTAATCTACCCGGCATCGAGAAATCGGCTTGTATAGTACCACACTGCCAGACGCGCCCGAGGCAATCCTTGAGCGAAAATTCAATTTTAGGGCCGTAGAAAGCGCCTTCTCCTGGCAGGATGCTCCAATCTAAATTGGCGGCGTCTAGAGCATCACCGAGTGCTTTCTCTGCTTTATCCCAGCTTTCATCCGATCCGACCCGCTGTTCTGGACGGGTGGAGAGCTTGTAGATAATGTCAGTGAAGCCAAAATCGTCGTACACTTCGTGTAAGAAGGTGATGAAGTTGGCGACTTCGCTCTGGATGTCTTTCTCGGCGCAAAAAATGTGACCATCGTCTTGCACAAAACTGCGCACCCGCATAATACCATGTAACGCTCCCGATGGCTCGTTGCGATGACATGAACCAAATTCTGCCAGGCGGTAGGGTAGGTCGCGATACGAGCGCAATCCCTGATTAAAGACCAAAATGTGGCAGGGGCAGTTCATCGGCTTGATCGCATAGTCGCGATTTTCAGAGCCAGTGGTAAACATGCCATCGGCAAATTTATCCCAGTGGCCTGATTTCTCCCAGAGAGAGCGGTCGACAATCTGTGGCGTCTTTATCTCCTGGTAGCCTTTAGTGAGTTGCTTGGCACGCATGTATTGTTCGATCTGTTGATAAAGTGCCCAGCCGTTGGGGTGCCAAAACACCATGCCCGGTGCCTCTTCTTGCATGTGAAACAAGTCTAGGCTCTTACCCAATTTGCGGTGGTCGCGCTTCTCGGCTTCTTCGAGGCGTTTTAAATAGGCTTTTAAGGCTTTTTTGTCTGCCCAGGCGGTGCCGTAAATCCGCTGTAGCATTTTATTGTCTGAATTACCGCGCCAGTATGCGCCGGCTAGATTCATTAATTTAAATGAGCGTAATACGCGAGTGTTTGGCACGTGCGGGCCGCGACACATGTCGACGTATTCTTGGTGGTGGTAGAGGCCTACCTCAGTGATGCTGTCATCTAAGTTGTCAATCAGTTCTAGTTTGTATGTCTCGCCACGGCTTGCAAATAAGGCGCGTGCCTCAGCCACAGGTGTCATCTTCTTAATGACATCATAGTCGGTTTTGATTAACGCAGTAATACGCTTTTCAATAGCGGCTAGGTCATCGTTGGTGAGGTTTTCTTCTAAGTCGATGTCGTAGTAGAAACCGTTTTCGATGGTCGGGCCGATGGCCATTTTAGCGTTGGGATATAACTGCTTGACGGCGTGTCCGACTAGGTGAGCAAAAGAGTGGCGGAGGATTTCAAGACCAGCATCGTCTCTCGCGGTGACTATTTCAATTTTTGCGTCACTGTTGATCATCTCGCAAGCGTCTACTAATACGCCGTCTATGCGACCGGCGACGGTTGCTTTGGCAAGGCCTGGGCCTATATCCATGGCGACATCTAAGATGCTGACGGGGTGATCGAATTCTCTAGTGCTTGAATCTGGCAGTGTGATAATTGGCATGACTTTTCCCTGTGCTCAGTGGTGCCCCCTACAATGGGTCACATGAACTAAAATTTACAAACTAAAAAAGGTACAGTACTAAGGAAGCAGCGAACAAGTCCCAAGCGCCCCTGGCGTACAGGATTGTTTGTGATTGAGGCAATGGTTACAGGCGGGCTGGTTGCCCGGCGAAAACCATTAACAAAGAGCACGAACTATCCTGTACGCCCCGTAGGGTGGATATCTAAGCGGTCAACTCCTTTGTCAGAACACTTGCAAAGGACTAGCCATTCACTTCGTATTCTTCCGCGGATTTAACCGCTTAGTTATCCACAGGGAACATTTGGGGACTTATTCGCTACTTCCCTAACAGTATGAAACACTCTTACTTTGAGTGTTATCAATACGAACTAGTAAAAATAAGCGACCGATTATAAAGCATAGTTAAGTTTGAATATAGCGTTGTGTGGCTTATTTATAGTGAAGAAAGTGCAGCAGGTTTTCGTTGTGTTGCACAAATTGCAATGCTGTAGGTTTTATATATCAATATACGCAAAGTGATTATTAGGCTAATATCCGGCTCATTAAATCATTATCCTAGATTCGATTGCCGAATTTAGGATTATTAATATGACTCTATTTATGAGTAACCTTAGATGATTCAGGCTGCGCCTCAATCATCTTTATTAAACGGAAAATGACTATGTCTAATAATTACTTCAACACTCTTACGTTACGCGACCAACTTGAACAGTTAGGTAAATGTCGCTTTATGCACTTAAACGAGTTTACTGAAGGTGTTGATGCGCTAAAAGGTAAAAAAATTGTTGTAGTAGGTTGTGGTGCTCAAGGTCTTAACCAAGGTCTTAACTTGCGCGACAGCGGTTTAGATGTTTCTTACACATTGCGTCAAGCGGCTATCGATGAGAAGCGCCAATCTTGGAAGAACGCTACCGAGAACGGTTTTGTTGTAGGTACTTACCAAGAGCTTATTCCCACCGCGGATGTTGTTCTTAACCTAACGCCAGATAAGCAGCATACCCCTGTTGTTAACGCTATTATGCCTTTAATGAAGCAAGGTGCTTGCCTCTCTTACTCTCACGGTTTCAATATCGTTGAAGAGGGCATGAAAATTCGTGAAGATTTAACCGTAATCATGGTTGCACCTAAGTGCCCAGGTACTGAAGTACGTGCTGAATACGTGCGTGGTTTCGGTGTACCAACACTGATTGCTGTTCACGAAGATAACGATCCACAAGGTAATGGTCTGGCACTTGCTAAAGCATACGCAGTTGGTACGGGTGGGCATAAAGCGGGCGTGCTTATGTCTTCTTTCGTCGCTGAAGTTAAATCTGACCTTATGGGTGAACAGACTATTCTCTGTGGTATGTTACAGACTGGTTCACTGCTCTGCTTCGACAAGATGATCGAGAAGGGTATCGATGCCGGTTATGCCTCTAAGCTGGTTCAGTACGGCTGGGAAGTTGTCACTGAAGCACTTAAATACGGTGGCGTGACTAACATGCTGGATCGTCTTTCTAACCCGGATAAAATCAAAGCATTTGATTTGGCTGAAGAACTTAAGTCAATCATGCGCCCACTTTACAACAAACATCAAGATGACATCATCGATGGTACTTTCTCTTCAGGCATGATGGCTGACTGGGCTAACGATGATGCGAATCTATTGGGATGGCGTGCAGACACCGCTGAGACAGCCTTCGAAAAAACCCCTGCCGGTGACGTTGAAATTTCTGAGCAAGAGTTCTTCGATCACGGTATCTTAATGGTTGCGATGGTTAAAGCCGGTGTTGAGTTAGCGTTTGAGACGATGACTGCAGCGGGTATCATCGCCGACTCTGCCTACTACGAGTCATTACATGAGACGCCGTTAATCGCCAATACTATCGCGCGCAAAAAGTTGTACGAGATGAACGCGACAATCTCTGATACGGCTGAGTATGGTTGTTACCTATACAACCACGCTTGTCTACCTCTATTGCAAGACTTCATGAAGAAGATTGATATTGATGTGATAGGTAAGGGCACCTCGAATGACGACAATGGTGTCGATAATGCGCGTCTGATAGAAGTTAACGCGGCCTTACGTGCACATCCAGTTGAGATTATTGGTGGCACTTTACGTGGTTATATGTCAGACATGAAAGCGATCGTATAATCGCTTTAATGGCGTAAATTTAAGCTGTTAAACACCGATGGATAGAGAGCTAAAATTGTCTCAACAGAGGTGTAAGCGGTTTAAGTTAACCTGATTAACTGCCAGAAACCAAGAGTCTCTCTTGGTTTTTTTTGGTCTAAGATTTGTTTGAAAAGGTGCGTGCATGAATATTAAGCTGGTTAATTGTCATTTTGATTTTGAACAGCGCTTTGAACTGATGGAGATTAACTGGTGCATTAGCGAGGGCCAACACTGGGTGATCACTGGTGCGAATGGTGCCGGGAAATCGGCATTGGTCGCCTCTCTGGCTGGATTTGGAGAGAGATTAGCAGGTGTTGTAACTGGCCTGCCAGAAAAAGTGGCGCTGGTCTCGTTTGAGGCACAAGCGGCGTTGATTGAGCGTGAGCGAAAGAAAGACGATGCGGATATCATGGATGTGATTGCCGTGGGCACACCCGTGGCAGATATTTTGGCAGAAGATAATGCCTGTCCGCTAATCATCGCCGAGCTGTTGGAAAAGTTTGAATTGCATTATCTGCTCGACAGAGCTTTTAGAGCGTTATCCACCGGTGAAACCCGTAAAGTGTTACTGATTAAGGCAATTGCCAGCAAGCCTGCATTGCTTATTTTAGATGAACCTTTTGACGGCTTAGATGCAGCGACCATGGCGATGATGGAGCAATACTTCAGTGACCTTGCCCGGCAAATGACGATTGTGATGGTGCTCAATCGCTGTGCTGAAATCCCGGAATTTATTACTCATCTAGGTTATATGCAACAAGCGACCTTGGCACATACCGCTGCCTTGAGTGACGAGGCTGCGACGCGCGCACTACTGCAATTATTGCACATTAAAACCAGTGAGCTACAGATTCCCGCTGCTGAGGGCAATCTTATCAATGGCGGGCTAGATGCGACTCAACCTTTAGTCGAATTGACCGATATAAGTATTAATTATGATCAGCTTAAAATTGTTGAGGCTTTTAACTGGCGGATTGAGCCGGGTCAGCACTGGCAATTAAGTGGGCCCAATGGCAGTGGTAAAACGGCTATTTTGTCGTTGATCACTGGGGATCATCCGCAGTGTTATAATAATGATATCTTTGTCTTTGGTTTCAAAAGAGGCAGTGGCGAGAGTATTTGGCAGATAAAGCAGTACATAGGTTATGTCTCCACTGCACTGCAGTGGGAATATCGGGTGGGTACCAGTTTACGTAATGTTATCGTTTCGGGTTTTTACGACAGCATTGGCTTGTACACTAAAGCCAGCGATGGGCAGAAGCGTATCGCCGATCAGTGGTTGGCGCTATTGGGGATGAGTGATAGAGCTGATATAAGCTTTAATAAACTCTCATTTGGTGACCAGCGCTTATTACTGATTGCGCGGGCGATGGTGAAGCATCCGCCCCTGCTTATATTAGATGAGCCCTGTCTCGGCCTCGACGATATTAATCGGCAATTGGTGTTGGCGTTAATCGAGAAAATATGTGCCGGTGGTCAATCGACGGTGCTGTATGTCAATCATCACAGTGAAGATAAAATTGCGGGTATTGGGCATTACAAACACTTGCTTAAACATCCCGATAATATCGCAGTACAGTGAGTAGACGGTATCAGTAGGCGGGGGTGAGAAAAAGTGGGGTATGGGGTTGCTGGCCATTTTATGCTGGGCCCAAAGTGCTAAATGAGGTAGCTAATGGCTGTGTCGACGATTTCAGGGCAAGGACGCAAGCGGTGGTTGACGCTGTGTTTGCTGATGGTGATTTCCATCATGTTCTATGCGGGACTTAGAGATAATGTACCAGAGTCAAATCAAGTTAGTTATGCGCTCAGTGATGGTGCGCTAGTCTTTGGTGAGCGCGGTCTCGCCTACTCAAGAAACCCGTTGAATCGCGCCATGATTAATCGTTTTAATCAGTCAGGTTTTGCCATAGAGCTGACATTTTCCCCGCTGTCTTTTGAAAATAATAATTTCCAATTTTTATTGCTGTTCTCCAATGGCGATCCAAATGCACAATTGGTGGTCGCCCAAGTGCGGGATCATATTATTGTTATGAATGGTGATGATTATAACTTTGCGCAAAAACGGCCGAGACTCAGTGCAAAAATAACCGATCGCTTAAAAAAATATCAGCATTTAAAAATTACCGTGACTGCAGAGTCGACCGTATTGAGTCTAAATGGTAAATCCAAAGCAAGAAAATCAACGTCTATACTCACTATACCCAATAGTCAGTCTGGGTCCAGATTGCTGATATCGGGTTCTGAAACACTGAAAAATAATTGGCGGGGGGCGATCAAATTGTTAGCGGTTACACCTCTGGCGATTAATAGTCTGGCAACCGATAGTATCCGTTTTGTTCCGCCCGCTAGTGCCGAGCATAATCAAACGATTAATAGCTGGCTGTTAATTCCTCAAAAGGTGGCCTTATTAAAGCATCAACTGTTTTTTAATGAATCTTTTAATATCAAATCCACTACTGAACTAAAAGATATTATATTGAATTTTATTGGTTTTTCTCCGTTTGGATGGTTGTTAGCAGCGTTGCTGTTGAAAATCCCCATGAGCTTTGAGCGCGAGTGGAGTAAATTCTTGTTATTATTGTTCGCTACATTCTTGTGTGGTTTTTTGCTGAGTTTTATCATTGAATATCGACAGGCATGGCTAGTGACAAGGCAGTCTAGCTTAAGAGACCTATATTTAAATGCCCTAGGTGGGGCATTTGGGGCGATACTCTATCTATGCTACTGGTATTTGATCGACTATTTTCGCTGCAAAAGCGCGGCAGAAGAAGAGTGCTAATTGCGCTGCCTAGGCTAACTAGCCTTAGTCAGGGGAGATCTCAGCATAACCTCTGAGCGAAGTTATCATGCCTTTTGGCGAGATTATGCAGAGCTCTCAAGGGGAAGTGTTAACCACTTTTTATGATCGGTAGTATCTTTGCGGTTTGGTTATTCTCGAGTAATGCTCTAGAAGTCAATAGTTTCCTATTTACGCTGGGCTCTGCGGTGACGTTCTCTAATTTCTCCAACGACATATGCATATCCCAAAATGTTTCATGCATCATTTTAGACAGTGATATACAGGAATCCATTGGGTTTTTGGCCAATTCGCGACGAGCGTCGATATGAAATTGCAATCCTTGTAAGCGGCGTTTTCTCTCGTTTGGTACGGTATCTATGAATCCATCTACAAGTTGTATGCGCAGGGTTTCAAAAGCTTTGGGGCTGGATTTATTAAGGATCATTAAGTGATCAAAGCTAGGTAGTTCATACATGACATCTCTCCTTAATATCGAAAAAAATCAATGCTAAAATTAATGGATAGCTAGCTTTGATTTAATTTTTCCGACATTGTTTACATTCTAGCGGGTGTTTCATTGTTGATGTTCGATGTAGTATGAATATAATATAAATAAATAGGCGTTTTCAATAGGACAATTTCTATAAATAATCAATGGGATTGTTTGAAAAAATATAAATGATCCGAAAAACTAGCTGAAGGCCTAGATAATTTGTTTTAAATTAATGTGTTGATGGGGTCTTGGGAAAAATAATAAATTTCAT
This sequence comes from Oceanospirillaceae bacterium, assembly GCA_013215445.1. GTDB lineage: Bacteria > Pseudomonadota > Gammaproteobacteria > Pseudomonadales > Balneatricaceae > Rs1. The sequence goes on along the minus strand of JABSRA010000007.1, from coordinate 127,879 downwards.
TAAAATTTAAAATTAATAAAAATACGTACTAAATTAGCCGAGTGTAGAAGGTCGGCAATAAAGGTTTTAATGAATAACCTTATTTAGTCGTCTATAGCTGGCCAAGGTAAGGCGTGTACTATCTCTAACATATTGAACTCAATTCACAAAATTAAGAAGTTAACGGGCTAAAATCTACCTTTAGCAATTGTAATTTTGTGATTCAACACTATATCTAAGGATATCAATAGGGACGACTGTATAAAACAACGGGTAAATTGATAAGCTAGCTAAAACAACCCGGGGATCGAGTCATAGAAGTTTCTAGTGGAGTTTTATTTCAGCTGGCATCTTTATTATTCTCCTTATAGTTCAAGATCCGGTATTACTCCATACGCCAATAAGTTTTGAAGAGAGACATATTTTGAATAGCACTGAGATACATGAGAGTTTTATACAGTTACAAACTTGGCTGTCTGGTGAAGTAATAGGCCAGCCAGTGTTAATTCAGCGATTATTAATAGCATTGTTAGCAGATGGGCACCTATTGGTAGAAGGTGTTCCCGGGGTGGCTAAAACACGGGCTATTAATTCGCTAGCCAAAGGTATCAGCGGTAATTTTCATCGTATTCAATTTACCCCTGATTTACTGCCCTCTGATGTGACTGGCAGTGATGTCTACCATCCTGAAGATGGCAGTTTCTCCTTTTCTGCAGGGCCTATCTTCCATAATTTGGTACTAGCTGATGAGATAAATCGCGCCCCGGCTAAAGTGCAATCCGCGCTGTTGGAAGCGATGGCCGAGAGACAAATTAGCGTCGGTTTGAAAACCTATCCTCTGCCCGATATTTTTATGGTAATGGCTACGCAAAATCCCCTGGAGCAGGAGGGGACTTACCCGCTTCCCGAAGCACAGTTAGATCGCTTTTTAATGAAAGTGAGGGTCGGGTATCCGGATGTAGCCGCCGAGCGAGAAATACTCAAACTAGCGCGTGCTGAGGCCGGTAATAAACAACGTGCTGTACCTCAGCCTATGAGTGATGATGACTTGCTGCAAGCGAGAGCAGCAGTGTTAGCGGTACATATGGCAGACCCCATTGAGGAGTATATCGTACAATTGACTATGGCAACCCGCGAACCGCAACACTATAGTGAAGAGCTGGCTGGTTGGATTGAAGTTGGGGTTAGCCCCAGGGCAAGTATCGCCCTAGATCGTTGTTCACGGGCCCTTGCCTGGCTCAATCGCAGAGATTATGTCACCCCTGATGATGTACAGCAGGTTATATTTGATGTCTACCGTCATCGCTTAATTCTCACTTTTGAAGCGGAGGCAAATGGCATCAATGCCGATGCTGTTATTGAGCAGTTATTAGAGCAAGTCCCCGTTGCTTAATAATAAACTTTTGTCTAGAGAGTTTGGACGCTTGATATGAATAACACCGATTTTTCAAAACTATTCAGCTTAAAAGGGGCGTATCCGCAATTGCGACAGCTGTTATCGCTGCGAAAATATACCCAGTTTCTCAGTTTAGATACCGCCATACACACCAATCCCAGTGCGGGTAATTGGCACAGCAGAGCGCGCGGTAGAGGGCTTGATTTTGCGGAGGTGAGGTTGTATCAAAGTGGCGATGACATCCGCAGTATTGACTGGCGAGTGACCGCTAAAACGCAGAAAACGCATACTCGGTTATTTACCCAAGAGCGGGAGAGGCCCATTATACTGGCGGCCGATCTTAGATCTGATATGTTTTTTGGCTCAGTGAATTGCTTTAAATCGGTGAGTTGTGCAGCTTTAATGAGTGCGCTTGCCTGGGTCGCTCACGATGCGAAAGACCGAGTCGGCGGGATAGTGATTGGTGATGAACAGCACATGGAATTGCGTCCAAAAGCGAGCAGGAAGGTAGTGCTGTCTTTTATTCACTACCTAGACGAATATGCCCGTCGGCTGAAATCACCGCTAGCAACCAGCCAAAAACAAGATTTGAACCAATTACTGACTAAACTGAAACGGGTCACTAAACCTGGAAGTGCGCTGTATATAGCCAGTGATTTTCATGATATAGCAACGGTAAATAAAGGCATACTGGCAAAATTGTGCCAACACAATCAGGTTACCTTTATCTTAATCTCTGATCCTTTAGAGTGGCAATTACCAGCCGCTCATCACTTACCAATAACCGATGGTGTCGGAGTCAATTATATAGGCGGCAATGCCAGCTTAAATATAATGCAGACTAGGTTGCATAATATCGAGCAAGTGTGTCAACCGTTTAATATAGAAATTCTTTCTCTGAGTACTGCAGATAACTTGATAAGCGTATTGCAGAGACGTTTTTCAGGCGCTAGAGCGGGGCGACGTCAATGAAAGCAATTGAGCAAGCGGCGTCCATTGAGCACTTACAGGCATTGCATATGCCGGCGACAATCAGTACTTGGCCTCTGGCACCCGGCTGGATTTTGAGTCTATTACTGTTGCTCGGTGGTGGTTACTTTGCCGTTAAATTACTCCAAAAAATCATTGCAAAAAATGCCTATCGTCGCACTGCCATTAAGAAATTAGACATTATTTTTCAACAGTATGCGTTACATTTAAGTGATAAAAACTTATTAGTGGATATCAATACACTACTTAAATCGGTGGCTATGGCGCATTATCCGAACGTCTTATGCTCCAGACTGAGCGGCACCAGTTGGGTATTATTTCTCAACCAGAGTATTGCTAATGTCAATGGGATAGAGACGCAGCTGTTTAGCCAATTATCCAACATTTATACCCCCAATATTAACTTGAGCAACAGCTGTCGTGAACAACTGTATACAAACACTAAGCTCTGGCTGAAAAAACATCATGATATTGTCGTGTTAAAGGAGAACTCTGTTGTTTAGTTTCGCCTGGCCCTGGGCTTTTATCGCGATTATTTTACCGCTATTGGTCTATCGTTTTAGCAAGCCTCGCCACCCGCAGCAAAGTGCTCTAAAAGTCCCATTCTTTGCGTTGATACAGTCAGACCTACCCAGGCAGGGCCCGCCGATCAACCCTATCAAATGGTTGGTTTTGTCCCTGATTTGGCTATTGCTGTTATGTGCAGCGGCTAAGCCGCTATGGTTAGGTAAAGCTCAACCGTTGACCGTAAGCGCACGAGATTTAATGTTGGCCGTTGATATTTCCGGCAGCATGGAAACCAAAGATATGCAATTGGGCTCCAAAATGGTCAATCGGTTAGTCGGTATTAAAGTGGTGTTAGATGGTTTTATTAAAGAGCGTAGCCAAGATCGGATGGGCTTAATTCTGTTTGCCGACAATGCCTACATTCAAACGCCTTTAACCATGGATCACAAAACCTTGGCAATTTTTTTGAACGAGGCGCAAATAGGCTTTGCCGGACAGAAAACTGCCATCGGTGATGCGATAGGGCTCGCCCTAAAGCGTATGCAAAACAATGAGCAAAAAAATAGAGTACTGGTTTTATTGACGGACGGGGCCAATACAGCTGGAGCAGTCACGCCACTTGAGGCAGCCATGATGGCCGCCAAACACGGCTTAAAAATATATACCTTAGGCTTTGGTGCCGATGAGTATATGGTTAATAGTATTTTTGGCAATCGCACCATTAACCCCTCTGCAGATTTAGATGAAGAGAGTTTAAAGAAAATCGCCGCTTTGACTGGCGGTAAATACTTTAGGGCGCGCAGTATCGATGAACTGGCCAAAATCTATCAATTGTTGGATGAGTTAGAGCCGCATGTAATCGCAGCAACAGTGATTACCCCGCAGCGCAGTTTGTTCTATTGGCCCCTGGGGATGGCACTGTTGATCAGTTTTCTGTGGGCGATAGGTTATTTATTGCACACTTGGCGATTAACACTTATTGCCGACAAACCATTGGAGGTTGACGATGTTAGATGAATTTCATTTTATTCGCCCCCTGTGGTTGTGGGGGTTAGTACTGATTCCTCTGCTGTGTCTATTGCTTTGGCGAACTAAGCAGGGACTGAGGCAGTGGCAAAATTTTGTAGAGCGTGATTTGCTCAGTTACTTGATTCAGGGGCGCACCCAGCGCATGTCTGCTCAGCCATTGATTTGGCTTGGATTGGGCTGGTTGATTGCCATTGTCGCGATGGCAGGGCCAAGCTGGCAGAAGTTAGCCCAACCCCAATATGTTAATCAGCAACCATTAGTCTTGCTGGTTGATCTATCCCCGTCCATGGCGGTCACGGATATTAAACCATCGCGACTGGTTAAAATGCGTTTTAAACTTATTGATTTATTAAAATCTAGGCAAGAGGGTCTAACTGCATTAGTTGTTTACGCAGGTGATGCGCATGTGTTGGCGCCATTGAGTGAAGACAGAGAGACACTTATCAGTCTAATTCCGACCCTATCTCCTGACATTATGCCGGTGCAGGGCAGTAATACTGAAGAGGCTATTGCCCTGGCCATTTCGCTATTGCAAGCGCAAGGTTATACCGATGCTAATATTATTTTGTTCACCGATGGTCTGACCCAGCAGGCGGCTTTTAATGTGATGACGTTGCTCAAGCAGACTAAAATTACCTTGTCTGTGTTGGGGGTGGGCACTAAAACGGGGGCACCTATCCCCCTAAGTAATCAGCATTTCGCCAAAGATAAAAGTGGCAATATTGTGCTGGCTAGGTTGGATGTCGAACCTTTGAAAAAAATTGCCGCGGTTAATAGTGGCGTTTATCAAAATATGTCGCTAGATAATACCGATATTGATCGTTTACTCGCAGTGGTGGGACGTAAAAGTGCTAACTACCAGAAAATGACGGATGAGAGTTTGCAGACTGACCAATGGGAGGATGCTGGACAATGGTTATTGTGGTTGCTCTTACCTTTAACTTTATTGAGTTTTCGTCGGGGTCAGTTGTTACAATTCGGTGCCGTTTCACTGTTGCTAATGTCCTTTTTTAACCCTCGAGTAGCGATGGCTTTCGAGTGGCAAAATTTATGGGAAAGCAATAATCAGCAGGGTGCTAAAGCCCTCCAAGCTCAACAGTACAGCAAAGCTGCCGCGAAGTTTGATGACGGCCAATGGCGCGGGGTCGCTCAATATAAAGAGCAAAACTATCTCGAGGCCGCCGCAAGTTTTGAATTACAGCAAAGTGCTGATGGCTATTATAATCAGGGCAATGCACTGGCGCACCTCGGAAATTTAGCTCAAGCTATCGAGGCTTATAATAAGGCATTATTGATAGAGCCGAGCATGAAAGATGCTGAGAGTAATAAAGTGCTGGTTGAAAAATTATTGGCAGCACAACAAAAACAAGCGGCTGACAACCGCCAGCAAGGATCCAGCGCTGACGATCAAAACAATCCTGAATCCAGCGAGAAAAACTCGGCAGAGCAAGATAATTCTGGGGGTCAAGAGCCTTCAGCGGATGGAGAGCCCTCAGCGGATGGAGAGCCTTCAGCGGATGGAGAGCCCTCAGCGGATGGAGAGCCTTCAGCGGATAAACAGCGCTCAACAGATAACCAGTCTCCAGCGGGAGACTCCAGCTCGGGTAACACTGCTGAAGAGACGTTGACTATACTCAAAGAAGAGCAACAACTTAAGCAACAGCAGGCGATTAAAGACTTGTCCGCACAGGAGCAACAGCGGGGGGGAGAGCAAGAAGCTGTGGAGGGTAATACCATTCAATCAAGCCAAGCGCTGCAAGCCCAGCAACTAGAAAATTGGCTGGGACAGCTGCCGGAAGATGCAAGTAGATTAGTGCGAAATAAATTTAATTATGAGTATCAGAAAAAGCGCCAAGCCTATCTTAATGGTCAGTGGCAACCGCCGAAGGAGCAACGCTGGTAGTGAATATTATACTGAACAATTTAAACACCAAAAAATCAATCATTGCGGTGGCATTGTTGCTGTTATTGTTATGTACCTCATCATTTGCAGCCCCAACCATACTGAAGGCCAGCATTGATCGCGATACCATCAGTATTGTTGAGACCGTTAAGCTGCAGTTGCAGGCAACTGAGTTGCCGTTGTTGACATTCAGTGAGCCCGATTTTTCTTCGTTAGACGATGATTTTCAGGTAGTTTCTCAAAGTGTTAGTCACAGTATACAAAATATTAACGGGGTTAGCAGCCGGGGTATTACGTGGAATTTGGTGTTGCAGCCTAAGCGAGTAGGAGAGCTTCTTATACCCTCTTTTAGCGTCGCGGGGGTGCAGAGTAATCGCCTACCAATACAAGTGGAAAAAGAGCAGTTAAGTACCATTAAAGAGGCAGATTTTAGTCTTAAGCTGCTGGCTAATAAACAAACAGCGATTCCTCATGAGCAAGTTATTATCACCTTACGTTTCTCTTTTTCACAGCAGGTCAGTCAACTACAGAATAGCGAATTAGTGTTAGATAATGCGCAAGTTATTAAACTAGAAGATAAAAGTTATGAGACAAGAATAAATGGCCGACAATTTGGGGTCTATGAAATTAGTTATGCGGTCTTTGCCAACCAGGCGGGAGAGTTGCTAATTCCCGCGCAGAATATACAAGTTCGCCTTGGTAGAAACTCTATTTTTAGGCAGCAAACGGGTAAAAGTATCGCGTTGCAAAGTGCTGGTTTGAGCGTAAACATAATCCAACCACCGACCAGTAAACAACGCTTTATTATTGCCGATAGTTTACAGTTGCAAGACAGTTGGACTGGATCAGATACGCTAATACTCGGTGATGCTATCACCAGGGAGATTCGCCTAACGCTTAAAGGGGCGCAAGCGGCGACTATTACTGCGTTAACCATGGATGATATGGTCGGGGTTAAAATATATCCGGAGGTCGCTGAAAAAAAAGAATATAAAACCAGCGAGGGAATAGAGACGTTTAGAACCAGGCGATTCGCCATCGTACCGACTAAAGTAGGTGAATATGTGGTCCCCGCCATGGATATTCGCTGGTGGAATGGCAGAGAGAGTAAATTTGCAACAGCCAGTCTAGCGGCTAAAACTATTCAGGTGATCAGTGCCGCCAAGACGGTAGGAAAAGCGCCACAAGAGGAGATTAAGCCTGAGCTGCAAAGCGTGCCCGTAATGACTGCAAGGTTAGAAAAGGTGTTGGTTAAAAACCCGCTGAATCAGTGGCTGTTAGGGTTATGTCTCCTGTTGGCGATGACGGTATTGTTATTACTTTTGCTACTGTGGAAGACCAACAGAGGCCAACAGCGGGCTAAACTGCCAATATTACTCAAAAATGAGGTTAAGGAGGAGCAACTGTTTACTTTATTGTTGCAATCACTAACGCAAAATAACCATAGGCTTATCCATCAATGTCTGCGGCGCTGGGCAACATTTATGGGAATTGAAGATTGGCGCGATCCGTCTTTGAAGACTAGTGTTCAGTATTTAGAGCGACAGTTATACGCAGCTGAACAAGATCAGCCCAGTTGGAATAAAGTTGAATTTACCCAGCAGATTAAAAAATTGCGCAAAACACTAAGACGTGAAACAGCAATGAGTAATAATCTCGGTAATCAGAGTGGCTTATATCCAAAATTTTCAGGAGAGCAGTAGATGGGTAACACACTGTTATACAGCTTTCGTCGCTGTCCTTTTGCGATGCGGGCTAGATTGGCGATTCAGTATGCCAACCTCGAAGTAGAGCTTCGCGAAGTGTTACTAAAGAATAAACCAGAGCAATTGTTAAAAGCATCACCAAAGGCCACTGTGCCAGTGCTGGTGCTAGAAACAGGTCAGGTGATCGATGAGAGCTTGGATATTATGATCTGGGCACTAAGGCGCAATGATCCTGAGCGATGGCTGGATGATTTAGAGCGGCAAATGAGGTTGATTAGCCAGTGCGATACCGCGTTCAAAGCATGCTTGGATAAATATAAATATGCCGATCGTCACCCTGAGTTTAACCAAGAATATTACAGAGATCAGTGCTTGTCATTCGTCGCTGTATTAGAGCGAAAGTTAGCCAAAAACCAGTATCTAGAGGGTGCAGGGCGCTCTTTGGCCGACGCTGCGATCTTCCCCTTTATCCGCCAGTTTGCCCATGTCGATAAAGATTGGTTTTTCAATGCTGATTTCGTCGCCGTGCAAGCTTGGCTCACTGACCAGCTGGAAAATAAATTGTTTAAAGAAGTGATGAGCAAATATCCCCCCTGGCAAGCTGGTGATATTCCGCTTCGATTTGCTGCTGGCTAATCGAACTAATTTCGCCTTAATACTTTGTTTTGACCCTGTTTTTTCTTATTATCTAAGCTCTTGCTTTGCGAATTATTGCTGGGGTTAGTCACCCTGCGAGACTGATTTTATTATTTTCACTAAGCACTTGAGTGCGGTGTAACTGCGCTTCAGCAGAATCTAAAAAATTGCCAATTGCTTTTTTAATATCATTAAAACAATTAGTTGAAAGAGATTAACGCCGTGCTAATTGACATCAAATAAACACGCTTTCGTTAGGTCTTCTTTTAATAACGTGAATAAGACGAAGGCCGTTACTTTAATTAAGCAGCTGACGTACAGTGATCAGGGGCAGCACTGAAGCATCTTTAGCTGCCAGGAAGGCACAGGCCGTGCAGTCACTACAGATAAGTCCGGTGCATTTGGTTGATATACCGCCTTATTCTCACTTTGGTCAGCTAAAGAGGCGAGTGTTGAGCAGCGTTATTCATAGCGATAACGCCCCTACAGCTGTAAATGCAATTGCTAAGGGCCGAAATTACCCGGACTTCCCGGCTATTGCTGGCGTACCCACAGGATGAGCATTTCTTTAGCCGGTTCAATCATTCAGTTCCCGTTGTTCTTTGGTCGCCCCCGAAACCTGCTTGTTTCACTGCCAGCAGCCTTGAGCCTGTGCGCCTTGACAGAATTGAACGAAACTTTTGGGTTCTCGTCCAAGCGCGCGCTGCACGCCGTCTGAGACACTCGCGTTCTTGCCGTCAAGAATTTGCTCTACCAGGGTCGCGACGAAATTGGCATCTTCCTCTGAGAGACCAACGGAAATAAGCGTGTCAGAAAAGTCATCTGCGGTACAAGGTCGGAATGACACATCCCGTCCGCTGACTCGGGCGATGTGGTCAACGGCCTCATCCCACGTTAACAATTGCGAGCCGGTAATTTCATAAACCTTGCCTGCGTGCCCGTCTTCTGTGAGGGCAGCTACCGCGACATCCGCAAGGTCTTCGAGATCAACGAAAGGTTCTGTTGCACCGCAAGTGGGAACCGAGATTTCCCCGCTGAGTACGCCATCAAGAAAGCCTCCCTCACTGAAATTTTGCGCAAACCAGCTCGGCTGGAGAATCGTCCACTGCATAGAGGAGTCCTTCAGCAGCTGTTCGCATGCCTGTGCGCGGGCTTCGTTACGCTGAGAGAGCAAAACGACACGATGGAGGCCGGCATCCTCGGCTGCCTTTACGAACGCAGCAATAACTCCATGGGCAGAGGGCACCGCGAGGTCGGGCGAATATGCGACGTAGGCCGTTTCGATATTACGCAGTGCAGCGCTCCAAGTGGCAGGTTGCTCCCAATCAAAGGGAATCTCGCTGCGACGGGTTGCATGTCGTACGCGCAGACCACGAGCCTCTAGCCGCTGGGCGACCCTCTTTCCGGTCTTGCCTGTTGCTCCGATTACGAGTATTTCAGATTGCATAGTAGTCTCCATAGCGTTGGTTGTTTTTAAAGTTGCAGCTTGGATGTCGCCTAGCTGCCTATTCATAAAAGTTTGGCTGATACAAAACTAGGTCGAGTGACCTAGTTGTGAATATAGGTCGTGCGACCTATAATGTCAACTTGAATGTAAGAGAAATCTTCACAAATATTTTAAATTATTGTTTGTGCTTAAGTTTCTCTATTGTTAATAACGAGATGATCCATGAAGAAAAACGCTAAAGCTGAAAAAATACTTGATGTGGCGCTGTTGCTGCTTAAAAACGAAGGTGATTATGGCGTCACTATGAGAAAAGTTGCGGCCTTAGCTGATATGTCTTTGAGCAATGTGCAGTACTACTATAAAACTAAGGATGCATTGCTTAAATCGATGGCGGATAGGTATTTCCAGTCTTGTCTTGAACAGATAAAAAAAATCGACACTATCCAGTCTGATGATTGCTGGAAGCTAGAGATTGAAAAATTACTGCGAGGTTTCTTGGTTCACGGATTAGAAGTAACAGATATGTGTCGTCTCTTTAGAGAGTACTGGGCTATATCAACTCGAAATCAGGCAATTGATGAGCATATTAAACAGTATTATAGAGAAATGGTCGTTATACTATCTGACAAACTACGCCCTGTTGCTCAATCTGAACAAGGGCTAGCTAAAGCAGTTTCGGTAATTATCCCGTTTTCGGAAGGTTACTCTATTACTGCGCTTGCCATGCCCGAAGATATTAATAGTATCACCAGCATACTGCAGTCACTGGTGGTTAATCTTCTTCAAGAACAGTAGCTCTCTGGTTATTTCATGCAGATCGACAGTTCACGGCTGTGAATGTATTGAGGTTAGCGCCACTAATAATCAATTGGGCAATTTTTAGCGCCAATAACAATATCGTGGATAGCCTTGTTTTCTGTTTTCGGTCAACAAGCAGCCAAAAAAGCGATAACCCAGCAAGATTGCCCCGCCAGCTTCAGGCTGGACACTGGTGTGTTGGGCTTACTTATATTGTGCCGCAGAATAGATTGAAAAAGGTGTCTAGATAATTGTTCCAGCATGCTAGAGCTCTACAAGCTAATGGTCGAATTACTGCTGCTGGTGTAAACCATCGTATGTTGGTATTAAAGCAAAAGCACTCAAAAATATTAAGCTTAGTATGTCCAAGACATTTTATTTGTTATTCTAAGTTCTCTATAAAGCTCGATAGAAAATCGAGAAACAAAAACATAAGAATACTTCACAGAAAATAGGCGTCATCATGCTAGCAATCTCTAATGCCGTAACCATTGCCGATTGGGAGATTGAACTTAACCCGATAAGATCAGCTGGTAACGGTGGACAGAACGTCAATAAAGTGGCCACTGCCATTCATCTTCGTTTTGATATCAAAAGATCATCTTTACCCACTGTTTACAAAGAGAGATTACTTAAGCTAACTGACAGTAGAATCACCTCAGAAGGTATAATTATCCTAAAGTCGCAGCAATTCAGAACTCAGCTACAAAACAAAGAGGCGGCTTTGGAGCGTTTAAAGAAGATAATTTTAGCGGCAATGGTTTTTCAGAAAATCAGAAGAGCAACAAAACCAACAAAAGGATCTCAACGCCGTCGAGTAGATAGCAAAACTAAACGCGGTGCTTCTAAAGTATTGAGAAAAAAGGTGGATTATGAGTAACAAGAATTGTACCCATCATATTACAAATTTTTTTAGAGAGTCGCAGTAGAGAGATTGAAATTTCATGCTGATGCCTTTTCAGAATAAGCCTTGCCTTACTTCGGATCCTGCAGGTCAGTCGAGAAATACATTTTAAACAGATTACAATGATCAATGATTGATAAGTTTTATGGGTTTTTGCAAGTATCTGGGAAACAGCGTTTTAATCACTAAAATGCCCTGTTGATTAATACATCTGTCGGCAAGCCTAAGTAGCCTTTGCCGATAAACTTCGGCAAGTGACGAGTTGCCAATATTAAAGCGCAAGTGCATCGCAGAGGACAATTTGTCAATGTTTTATCCGCCGGCACTCTGAACCCTGATCTGGATAAGTTCCAGCTCTGTTTCAGAAATAGAGAAATAGGCGCTGAGTTTTATGATTAGTTTAGAGGTGGTGGGCCAGAAGGATCTAAATTTTTTAATAATATTAAAGTAATTTCTTTAATATTATTAAAAATAGTAATTTGCATTATTTAATAGTTTTCTGTTTCCCTTTAAAATCACATAAATATAATTTACAAATAGTATGGTAATGGATAACAGTGAGTTAGCGTACATTTCGTCTCAAAATTGGTTAAAAGTGGATCATTGATAATCTGACAAGATAAAAGCATACGAGCAGCTGCCGTTGGGGAGTTACTCAATTTAGTGATGGAGTAAGCTTTTAAGGTTAAGATGGTGTAGGCCTTTAAGGTTAAATAATAGGGCAGAATTTTAATGCCTTAGGATAAGTTTTGATCGCCCTGACAGCAAAAAAATAACCTATTACTCTGGTCATTGAAGGTTGCTAATCCAGTGACGTTGCTACCGATTTAAGGTTGAATGGATTATTAACTTGGCTGTTATCCCTTGGAAAAAATTTATTCTTGAACTTTCTCAGATAGTTAAGGTATGAAATATCACTTAAGCATAAGTTTAACTTGTTGATAAAATTTTCGATTCAGCTATGTTATTAGTAAGATAGTTACAATAAAAAGAGAGTACTACATGATTAACATTCGTAGCTTAGCCAGTGAGTTTATGCCTAGAAGAGGCCTTTCGTTCCGATTGTTATTTTTTATTATCATCTGTAACTTTATCTTTGCAATATTAACCACGGGTATAGGTCTGTATCAAGAATACATCACGGATAGAGAGCAAATCTTAGAAAACATTGACAATATCTATACCAGCTTTGGCCAGTCAGTTGCCGTTAGTGTGTGGAACCTCAATGAAGCTCAAATTGCGGTGCAAATCCATGGTATCTTGGATTTTCCTGATATCCAATACGTGCGGATCCGCGAAACCATTGAAAACGTTAATATTGTTTTGTCAGAAGTAGGTATTGCACCTGTTAATGAACTTTTTGGCCGCTCTTTTACCTTGGCATATCAAGGTACTGAAGTGGGACAATTAGAGATTTTTGCCAGTTTAGATGGGGTTTACGCGCGCTTAATTGACAAGGTGGTTTACGCGATCACCAGTCAAATTATAATTTCCCTATTACTTTCGGTAATCATTCTGGGGTTGTTCCACCAAGTGGTTATTCGACATATTGTCAAGATGGTAGATTATATACGCACTGCCAGCCCCGATGGCTCTGAGACACCCTTGGTTCTTGAGGGGCGAGATCAACGCAAGCAGGGCAATGAGTTGGATGTGTTGGTGGAAGCCTTTAATTTCGCCAGAGCTAAAACTGTTTCAGAGTTTAATGCCCGTCAATTGGTCAACGAAAAACTTGCCTATGAGCGTGACTTTTCTAAGACTGTGATCAACTACTCAAATACTATCATCTGCTGCCTGAATAGTGATTTAACCATTGATTCTTCCAATGCAGCGGGTTCTGCTATTAGTGGTTTATCGGGTGACGATATTATTGGAAAAGATTGGGTGTCTATCTTCGTTGAAGAAGCGAAAATGTCAGACCTAACCATTGACTTGAAAAAGTATCAATCGATTGGCAGTGTAGAGTTACAATTAAATGGCTCAACGGGGAAAAGTAATACCCTGATTTGGAGTTTTGCGCCATTTTACGATTCTGGCACGATTCGGTTCATGATTGGCTTCGGTCAAGATGTCACCGAGTTGAAGAAAGCAGAATCACAATTGACTATGCTCAATAGTCAATTAGAGGAAAAAGTTACCAAGCGCACCGAGAGCTTAAAAGAGTCTAATACTAAACTAGCGGTTGCTTTTGAAGATCTAAAATATGCGCAACAGTCTTTAGTTGAAACCGAGAAGCTGGCTTCATTAGGGCGGTTAGTGGCGGGTGTGGCGCATGAAATTAACACCCCTATAGGCATTAGTGTCACCGTCAATTCAGCCCTCGTCGCCGAACACAAGATAATAAGTGGGCTAATGAGCGAGGGAAAATTAACCAAAAATAAATTAGAACACTTTATTTCTAGAGTGGGTGAGGCGACTATACTCATGGGCAGAACATTGGAGTCCGCCTCTGATTTAGTACAAAATTTTAAGCAAGTTTCCGCTGATCAGGTTAGTTCTAAACGTCGTTCTTTTGATCTGCAAACGATGGTATCCGAGTTGCTGGCGACACTAACCCCAACCTATAAGCGTCACAAACTAGAACAAAATATCCCCGAGGGCATATGTTTAGATAGTTATCCAGGCTCTCTAGCGCAGGTGGTGACTAATTTAGCCACCAATGCTATCACCCATGGTTACGACGAAGAGGAAACCGGTGAGGTTTCTATTAGCGTCGATCAGATCGATGCAGAGAAAATTAGAATTATCTTCGCAGATAATGGTAAAGGTATTTCCAAGGCAAATATAGATAAAATATTCGAGCCATTTTTTACCACCAAGCGAGGATCAGGAGGGACAGGTCTGGGACTAAATATAGTCCATAATATAATTACTAGTATCCTGGGGGGTAAAATTTGGGTGACTTCAACCAGGGGAGAAGGCACCGTTTTTACCATAGAATTACCCTTGATAGCCCCTGTTTTTAAAGAGGGTAAACACACGACTGATGATGCGGTTGCAGAGGGCTAATAACCAAGACCTTATTGATAAATCTACCATCACTAATGCGTTGCAGATGAGCTTGGTATTAAATTTTTGTGCTAATAATGGAACTTTGAATGTCATTCTCGTTTGGTTTTGAACTTAAAACATTAAGTGTATTTGTGCTAATTGTTGAAACAGGTAACTTGACTGAGGCTGCCAAGCGGACTGTTTTATCACAGCCATCTATCTCGCAAATACTGACGCAGCTCGAAGAATCACTCGGTGTCGAACTTATGGATAGGACGGTACGGCCAATGGCAGTTACCACGGCTGGTCGATACTTCTATGATCGCGCTCAGAGTATTCTCGCCGCTGCGGAAATGACCAGTTTAGAAATGCGCCAAGCGGATTATAAGTTACTGTTACATGTCAAAGTAGCACTGGTAGATTCGATCATCACCGCAGTGGGCAAACCATTGATTGATGTGATTAAAAATCGTACCCAAAACTGGTCAATTGTATCGGGGCAATCTCATCTCCACTCACACATGCTTCTTTCTAAACAAGCCGATATCACCATCTCGGATGATCCATTAGATGACTATGCGGGTTTGTCTCGACATAAAATTTTACGAGAACCTTTTGTGCTGGTGGTACCTAATGATTATACAGGGGCGAATGATATCGCCAGTGTGTTGCGTAAATATCATCTTATTCGCTATTCCTCGGGCACCTTGATCGCTCAGAAGATTGAAAGGTATCTGCGTAGAAATCAATTAGATCCCGCTTCTCATCTACAGTTAGATAACTCTTTTGCCGTCGTTGCTGCTGTGGCAAGTGGTATTGGCTGCACTATAACCACCCCGCTGTGTCTATTTCAAAGTGGTATCAAGCAGCATCAAGTGCAGTTGTTGCAATTGGAAGTGCCGTTAATTCGTGATATTAATTTAGTCAGTCGAGAGCACGAGTTAGGGGACTTGCCCGCGGCTATCGCCAAGGATTGTCGGCGGATATTAACCTGCAATTACGTGGAGGTGATTACGGCTACTTTTCCCTGGATGAAAAACGACATAAAGGCTGGAGATTGATTAAAGTAGCGCACGCTATCTGAGATAACGTGCGCTGAAGTGGTTTATAATTTACCTGTTACAGCATTGATAAATATTTGCTGATACTGATCCGTGGTGAAATTGATTGGATTACCAGCAGCGGATGGGTCTTCTATGGCCATGGCGGCGACTAAACTCTGCTGTTGCTGATCGATGCCAATTTCCGCCAGTGTATGGGGGATGTTTAAGCTGCTACGCATGTCTAAAACCCAGTTTAAAAAGCCATCAAAGGTACAGTCTGGCAAATCGATAAAGCGGGCTAAGCGCACGATACGCTCGTTAATGACCTCTTTGTTGGCCTGTAATACATAGGGCATTAAGATGGCATTTAACAACCCGTGGTGGGCATCATATAAAGCGCCTAGCGGGTGTGCCAAAGCATGCATGCCGCCTAAACCTTTTTGAAAGGCAGTGGCTCCCATGGTGGAGGCAACCAGCATTTGAGTTCTCGCTTCTATATCGCTGCCATCACTCACCGCGCGGGGTAAATACTCTTTGACTAAGCGCACTCCCTCAATGGCAATACCCTCTGCCAGTGGATGGTAAAACGGAGAACATAGTGCCTCCAAATTGTGTGATAGTGCGTCCATTCCAGTGGCCGCTGTGATATGCGGGGGTAAACCTACGGTTAACTCAGGATCTAAAATCACGATGCTGGGTAACATCTTAGGATGGAAAATGATGCGCTTAAGATGCTTTTCCTCATCGACAATGACGGATGCCCGGCCGACTTCTGAACCGGTTCCAGCAGTGGTAGGTATCGCAACGATGGGTGCTACTCCCGCCACATTGACTCTGAGGTAATTGTCGCCGACATCTTCAAAGTCCCATAGAGGTCTATCTTGACCTACCATGAGGGCAATAGCCTTGGCTGCATCTAGGCCAGAGCCGCCACCAAAGGCGATAATGCCATCGTGGTTGCCCGCGTGGTAAGCCGCGACCCCTTCTGTGACGTTTTCGCCATTGGGGTTACTTTTGATTTGGCTGAAAAGACCACAGCTCAAACCGTTTGCAATACACAGCTTGATGGCATCTTTAACCATCGGTAACTCGGCTAATCCAGAGTCAGTGACCAGTAGCGGTGAGTGCATGCCCAGCTCTTTAACACAATCAGCTAGCTCCATGATGCGCCCGGCGCCAGCGCGTATATTGGTTGGGTAGTTCCAGTTGCCGTTTAAATTTTGATAAGACATCATCGTCTCCTTAACAAGAATAGGCTCTCGATGAAACTGTCGCTTCATCGAGTAGCATTATAGCTGGGTTTTAATATGGAATGATTTTGGTCGGGTTAGCTGCTCGTATCCCATGCTGGATAACGTGCAACCACGACCTGAATTTTTGACCCCAGTCCAGGCAAGTGCCGGATCTAAATAATCACAGCGATTGATGAAAAAGGTACCTGTCTCAAGCTGCTCGCCGAGCTCTATGCCCCTGGCGATATCGCTGGTAAAAATAGCCGCAGTGAGGCCAAACTCCGAATCATTCATTAAGTCAATGGCCTGTTGATCAGTGTCAACCTTCTGCACGCCGACCACGGGACCAAATGACTCTTCTGTCATGATGCGCATTTGATGAGTGACGTTTGAGAGCAATTGTGGTGCTAGATAAGCGGAGCCAGGTTTACTCAACGGAAAATGTTGCTCGTCTATATGGGCAGTGGCACCAAGCTCGACGGCTTGTTTTACCTGATCGCGAACAAAATCGGCAGCCGCCGGTTTCACCATCGGGCCTAATGTAGTGGCTGGATCGTCAGAGCGGCCCAGTTGATATTGGTTGATTACCGCGCAAGCTTTTTCTATAAAAGCATCGTAAATGCTCGCATCGACATAAATGCGCTCAATACCGCAGCATGATTGACCCGAATTGAAAAAAGCACCGTCGATAACGGTTTCAACTGCCGCATCAAGATCCACATCAGCGCGGATGTAAGCGGGATCCTTGCCGCCAAGTTCCAAGCCTAAGCCGATGAAACGTCCCGCTGCTGATTTCTCAACACTGGCCCCAGCTGCCACAGAACCAGTGAAACAGACATGGTTTATCTTGGGGTGTTTTATTATATCGGCGGTACTGTCGTGACTCAGATGTAAAAATTGAAAAACACCTGTAGCTGATCCTGCTTGGTTAAACGCATTGACTAGGCGTTCTGCACATAAAGGTGTTTGGGCAGAATGCTTTAAAATGACACTATTGCCCGCCATTAGCGCGGGAATAATCGCATTTATCGCGGTGAGAAACGGGAAATTCCAGGGGGCGATAACAAATACAATACCTAGTGCTTCACGCTTGATATAGCGGCTGAAGCCCGGTTTTGTTGCAAGCTCAACCGTGCGCAGCGACGTTTCGGCGATATCAATCATATGCCTGGCGCGCTCTTCCATCCCCAACACTTCCCCCTCGCCGTAACGAATAGGTCTACCCATCATCCAGGCCAGCTCTTTGCCTATATCGGCTTTTTCTTTGATCAATTGATCGATCATTTGGTGGCAAATTTTGGCGCGCTCGGCAATGGGTGTCTTGCGCCATTGCTTCTGTGCAGCATAAGCTGTTTCGATGCAAAGATTGATTTGCTCGGAGTTGGCTTGTTCTCGGGTGACATACTCCGAGCCATCAATGGGTGAAACCGTTACTTGTATATTGCTCATGGTAATTTCTTCATTATTAAGTGGAGACTTCAGAATAACTACTTACGCTCGGTAATGCGGCGTTAAAAATCGGCTCAATATGCTCATTTACTTCAGTAATACCCACAAATGGGGGCACACTGTACCCAAAGATAGGGGCATACTAACTTCGCTATATCGCCGATGTTTGCCTTATTTTACCTTCGCTCGTGACGTTTTGCTGAGGCCTCAATGGGTGATAAAAAGGATTTTTAGCTATTAAATTATTTCAAAGTAACGGCTCATTTCCCAGTCGGTAATATGTTTGTTAAATTCACGCTGTTCCCATTCGCGGGTCGCACTGTAATGGTCGACAAATTCATCGCCAAACAGGCTGCGGGCCGCTGTCGATTTGCTCAAGGCGAACGCCGCTGCCGAAAGAGATTGCGGTAGCGCCAATGACTTAGGGTGCTGTTGTTCGTAGGCATTACCGGTTACTTGCGCCTCGGGCTCGAGCTCGTGTTCAATGCCGTAGAGTCCCGCGCCTAAAACAGCCGCCAATACAATGTAGGGGTTGGCATCTGCGGAGCCCAAGCGAAATTCAATGCGCTGTGATTTACTTGAACCGGGAATGATACGCAGTGCCGTGGTGCGGTTATCTACTCCCCAAGTGGCGTCTGTCGGTGCCCAAAAACCTGGCACTAAACGTGAGTAGGCATTAACACTCTGTGCCATCATGGCCAAAAACTCCGGCATTAAACGCTGTAGACCGGCCAGAAAGTGCCGTTGGGTATTGCTCATGTTGTGCGTTTGTTGCGGGTCATGAAAGGCGGATCCAGATCCATCTTTATGGTTGAGAGATACATGTATATGGCCGGATTGGCCAGGATGATCGTTAGACCATTTCGCCATAAAAGTAGCCATCATATCGTTTTTTTGTGCCCAGACCTTGGTAAAGGTTTTAAATAGGGCGGCTTTATCTGCGGCATCGCTGGCATTACAAACGCTTAACGCTGCCTCCATGACCCCCGGTCCTGTTTCGGTATGTAATCCCTCTATCGGGAAATCCATCTGTTGGGACAGTTCAATGATGCTGTGGTAAATATCGCTATGGGTAGAGTTGCGCAGCATGGAGTAACCGTAGTTGCCCGGAGTAATGGGTTCTAGATTACGGTAGTTTTTTGCCCGCACTGAGTCGGGAGTTTCATTGAATAAGAAAAACTCGTATTCAAAGGCGGCGTTAATATCAAAGCCCATGTCAGATGCTTTATCGAGGATCCGAGATAAGGTACTGCGCGGGCAAATTTTAGCGCCGCCCTCGGCAAATTCACAGATGAATAATAACATGCCGGGTTCAGAGGGAATGTCTCTGCAAGTGTGAGGCAAGACGCGCACTGGAACATCCGGGTATCCGGTTTGCCAGCCGGTGAATTCTATACCGACATCTTCATAGAGTTTATCGTTTGAATCCCACCCCAGCACGACACTACAAAAGGCGAAGCCAGAATCAAGGCTCGAAAAAAACTTCTCCTTGTTAATGTATTTCCCTCGCATCACTCCATCGATGTCAAATACTCCGACTTTAATGTGGGTGAGGCCCCGCTGTTCTACAATATCTTTTGCGTCTTGGACTGTTTTTACGTCTCTAGGATTCATCATCTATTACAAGCCTTTGTCATCGCTGAAAAGTATTTATATTATTTATTGAGTTTTCTCGAATATTGCAATCCCTAACTCGTGGGCTAGCGTCAGTCTTGATCTTACAGACTCTGTTTTCTCAATCGGTAGGACGCACCAATACGCCACTCAATCGAAAAAACCTCTAAAAACAATTAGCGGCACCACTATCAGGGTATTACTTGCAAGATTCGGCTTAGGTACATTAGTTTTATACTCTTAGTCTTGGTCAATTGGTAGTTTTGTATAACACTAATCAAAGTTGCCACATGCTATCAGTAATAGGCGGGGGTACAAGCGGTAGGTAGATTGCTGATGCGCTACTATTAGTTTTTCAAATAGTAGGGAAAAAGATAGTCATTTTTTGTTACCAAACATCAAGTTTTCCGATATGTTATCAGCTATTTCAATTGTACCCACTGTGGGATAAAAACAAAACAATCCTCTTGAATGGTTAGCTGGTGAGTGGTTACTGCTGCGCATTTAAACTCTGACCATTGACTTCTAAGCTATCTTTGCCCATCAAATATAAGTACAGCGGCATGATATCCAGAGGAAGTGGGTTTTTTTCAGGTCTCTCACCTGGATAGGCTGCCGCACGCATGGCAGTGCGGGTTGCGCCTGGATTAATCGCATTGCTGCGAATGTTACTGGTGTTTTCTAATTCATCAGCTAGTATTTCCATCATCCCCTCAGTGGCAAACTTAGAGATACTGTAGGCTCCCCAGTAGGCGTGGCCCTTTTTACCGACACTAGATGATGTGAAAATAATGGATGCGCTGGGGCTTCTATGTAACAGCGGTAATAATGCTTGGGTCAGCTGAAAGCTTGCGGTGACGTTAACTTTCATCACGCTTTCCCAGGTGACTGGGTCATAATTCTCCAGTGAGGTGCGCATGCCCAGTATGCTGGCATTGTGCAGTAAACCGTCTAACTGACCGAATTCGCTATCGATAATATTGGTCAAATCGGTGTAATGTGCTTCGCCGCTACTGAGTAAGTCAAAGGGTAAAGTAGCGGCTTTAGGAGCCCCCAATGCTTCAATTTCGTCATAGACGGCATCGAGTTTGGTGGCGGTGCGGCCGAGTAATATAACAGTGGCGCCATATTTTGCATAGGTGAGTGCCGCTGTTCGTCCTATACCATCACCTGCTCCAGTTACCAAAATTGTTTTGTTTTTTAATAGTTGCTCAGGGGCGGTGTAATTAAACATGCTCGAATCCTATTTTTGGAAGGTGGTTAGTGGTGTTTGATAAGGTATTAGCGTCGAGCAGAGAGATTAATTGAGTGGGTTGTTTAATTAAGAAATCTGCTCCCCAGGACTGGCTGTCATCCGCTGGCGATAGATATCCGTATTGGCAGCCAACAGTGATCATATTAGCGGCATTGCCCGCTTCAATGTCGCGCAAGTGATCCCCTATATACCAGCAATTCTCCGCCGCGACTGACATTTGAGTGCAGGCTAATAAAAGCGGTTCAGGATCAGGCTTGGTTTTGTTTACGTGCTCCGGGCAAATAATAGCGCCCGCTCTCTGACTTAGTTTGAAATGATCTAGTATGGGATGAGTGTAAAGGGCGGGCTTATTGGTCACTACAGCCCACAACAGACCACGCGCCTCTATATAGTCAAGAAGTTCATCAACGCCTTTATACAAGTGGGATTTTTTATTGAGATGGCTTGAATACAGCTGCAAGAATTCTTGTTTCAAAGAGGCGAGGTCGGGATGCTCGGGCGTGAGTTTAAAGGCACTTGCAAGCATGGCTAAGGCACCATTGGACGCTTGTTCGGTGATGACTGCTAAATTTATACAGAGCTTTGCCCGACGCGTTAACATTTGGTTTATGATCCAGAGAAAATCCGGTGCACTGTCTAAAAGAGTACCGTCAAGGTCAAAAAGTATGGCCTGTATTTTCATGAAATTGCCTAAGTGTGAAGTGGAGGATGGGCAGACTCTGAAAAGTGTTTACGCTCGTCTGCTGGCAATAATATAATTTACAGTTAGGTCGTCAGCGGTTAACTGATATTCTTTACTCAATAAATTGTAGGTCATGCCAGTCATACCTTCGATGTTTAGCTGGTAGTTACGCATCCAAAGGCCTAATTCGGAAGGTTTTATGAATTTTTTGAAATCGTGTGTGCCCTTAGGGACAAGGTTCAATATTTGCTCGGCGCCGATGATGGCGAATAAATAGCTTTTAGGGTTGCGATTAATGGTGGAGAAAAAGACGTGACCTCCAGGCTTTACCATTTTGGCGCAGGCTTGCACAATTGAGCTTGGATCTGGCACGTGCTCTAGCATTTCCATGCAGGTAACGACGTCAAATGCCTGTGGCTGTTCCTCGGCCATTTGCTCGGCTGAAATTTTTAAATAATCGACCATAAAACCGCTTTCTAAACCGTGTAGTTTTGCCACGTTTAAGGGAGCAGCGCCCAAATCAATGCCCGTCACTTCGGCACCTCTTTGGACCATTGACTCGGATAAAATACCCCCACCGCAACCGACATCAATAACCTTTTTTCCCTGTAGCGAGGCGATAGAATCGATGTAGTTTACTCTGAGGGGATTGATATCATGCAGAGGTTTGAATTCGCTATTTAGATCCCACCAACGGCTGGCAAGTTCTTCAAATTTTGCAATTTCTTTAGGGTCGACATTGGCTGTGCTATCGCTCATAGATCAATCTGCTTTGTAGGGAGGAAATAGGCGTGATTTTAGCACTGCATGGGCGCATATAGGAACAGCCATAATGCCTGTGTGGGTAAAATTTTGCTAAGAACTTAAATATTACAGTCAAATTACTTTTTTGTTGACTAGCGCTGACAGATTTTACTATTTGTCATTTTTAATTAATTGTTTAGGTGAAGGCCATGCAATGCTATGTATATCGTCTATAATAGTTGGGTGTGTGGATCTTGGTAGTTTTTGTGTGCAGTATTTTGCATATTTCTATGGTTAGGCTTTTAGTGAGGGTGTTTATGATTTTTTCGGAGAATTCCGATCAGGCCGTAGTTTATTTACGAAAAGCTGTTCCAAAAATGATGCAACATAATATTATTCCCAATCCATTTAATTTCACCTTGTGGTATGCGTATTACTCAAAACGGTTTCCCAATCTGAACGATGAGCTAGATTCTGTTATTGATGACTTTGGCACTTGTCCGGCTAATATAAGTGAAAAACTTTTCTTAAAATACATCATCGATAGCGATGCTGAAATTGACAGTATTAAAGAGCTATTTCAGCAGTCGGTAGTCAATATTGTGGATAATCTTGCTGAATCAATTGATCAGACTTCGCGGCAAAGCCAAAATTTTTCAGCAGCGTTGAATCAGAGTATTGTCTCCTTAGCGGATAGTGAGTTGGGTCCTGAGGTATCTGGGCTGCTGAATAAAATAAGTGCTAGCGCCAGTGGTCTCTGTGATTTAAATACTGCTTTTCAAGGTGAGATGAGCGAAGCGCAACAAGAGATTCAATCTTTGAAAAAGCAGTTGGTTGAGAGTCAGTTGCAAGCCAATACAGATTCATTAACCGGATTGAATAATCGGCGGGTTTTTGACGCGCTTTTTCGTCAATTGTTAGAGGCAGATAATCAGTCAGAAATATCCCTGATTATGATGGATATTGATAAGTTTAAGGTTTTCAATGATACCCATGGTCATTTAATGGGAGATCAGGTGCTAAAGTTCGTCGGTAAATTATTAAAAGCTGAATGTCCTGCACCTATAGTGCCAGTGCGTTTTGGTGGTGAGGAATTTGCCCTTTTGTGTCCGGGCATGGATCTGGATAAAACCAGAGAGGTGGCTGAAGATTTACGGACGAAACTATCACGTATTGGTTTAAGTAATAAACGAACAGGTGAGAAGTTGCCCCCTGTCACTGCCTCTTTTGGTATTTCTATCTCTCGCAGTAATGAGATGTTGCATCATTTAATTGAAAGAGCCGATCAGGCACTTTATACCGCCAAGGAAAATGGCCGCAATAGAGTCCATGTAGCCCTATGATGAATGGAAGTGCCGGCTCGGATAGTTTTTGCAGGGTGGAATAGCGCTATTCATTGGTTTTTAGAGGGGCTTTTTTGATTGAGCACAGGGCTGTTGTGTTCGGTTGATCGAGAGCGGTAAAAACCAGCAGCAAGCCCGGGCGCGAGTTGTGACCTGTAATCTTTGGCTTGATTCTGCATGGGTGGCGACATTGTGTTTTAACATTTGGTTGTTTGTTGTACGATAAGCTGCTATCAGTCTCACCCCCATCCTGTGTTTTTAGTTAGATTTCTTGAAAGCTTCTTCTAAGTAATTGATTCCTTAATAGAAAAATATTTATCCTGTTCAGGGGTGCAGTCGGTGTTAGTACGCTGTTTTTGTGATACAATTTCGCGGTTAAATTTGCCTTTAATGGCGTTGATAACTAAGTATTTTTGCACGAGACCTATCAAGGAATACTGTGATTTATGGTTGATTTAGTAAAACAAGTAGTACCCGTTAATATTGAAGATGAGATGAAACAGTCTTATCTAGACTACGCAATGTCGGTCATTGTCGGTAGAGCGCTGCCGGATGTTCGCGATGGTTTGAAACCTGTACACCGTCGCGTATTGTTTGCGATGAATGAATTAAAAAATGATTGGAACAGGCCCTATTTGAAATCTGCCCGCGTGGTGGGAGATGTCATCGGTAAGTATCATCCACACGGTGACAGTGCTGTTTACGATACTATCGTGCGAATGGCGCAGAACTTCTCGCTGCGTTATATGTTAGTAGATGGTCAGGGAAATTTTGGTTCAGTCGATGGCGACTCAGCAGCGGCTATGCGTTATACCGAAATTCGGATGCGTAAAATATCCCATGATTTACTCGCCGATTTGGAAAAAGATACCGTCGATTTTGTCCCCAACTATGATGGCACGCTACAAATCCCCGTGGTACTACCGACCCGTCTACCGAATTTATTACTCAATGGCTCCTCGGGTATTGCCGTCGGTATGGCGACCAACATTCCACCGCATAATTTGACCGAAGTGGTCAATGGCACTTTGGCGCTGATTGATAACCCAGAGCTAGATATTGATGGCTTGATGGAATACATTCCAGGCCCTGACTTTCCCACCGGCGCTATCATCAATGGTAGGGCGGGCATTTTGCTGGCTTATCGCACGGGTCGTGGTCGCATTTATCTTCGCTCTAAATTTCATGTCGAAGAAGTTAATGCAGCGGGAAAGCAGGCGATTGTGGTCACCGAAATTCCCTATCAGTTAAATAAAGCGCGGCTAATTGAAAAAATTGCCGAGCTAGTTAAAGATAAAAAATTAGAGGGAATCACCGAGTTACGCGATGAGTCTGACAAAGACGGCATGCGCATTGTGATTGAGCTTCGCCGCGGTGAAGTGCCTGAAATAATTGCCAATAATCTGTTCTCTCAAACTCAGATGGAAGGCGTCTTTGGCATCAATATGGTGGCGCTTGTCGATGGCCAGCCTAAGATTCTTAACCTCAAGGATATATTGGTGAATTTTGTTCGCCATCGCCGCGAGGTGGTCACACGACGCACTATTTATTTGCTGCGTAAAGCCCGTGAGAGAGGCCATGTATTAGAGGGGCTAGCCATCGCCCTGGCCAATATTGATCCAATCATCGCGATGATCAAAGCCTCGGCGTCCCCCGCGGCTGCGAAAGAGGGTTTGATTAATACCTCTTGGGATCCAGGCTCAGTGTTAGATATGTTGGCGAATGCGGGTGAGCATGCGTGCCGCCCAGATGATTTAGAAGAGCAATACGGAATGCGCGAGGGGAAGTATCATCTGTCTCCCGTGCAGGCCCAAGCTATTCTCGATCTTCGCCTACATAGATTGACCGGATTAGAGCATGAGAAGCTGATCGCAGAGTACACTGAGTTACTGGTGCAAATTGCCGGGTTCTTAGAAATACTAGGTTCTTATGAAGTGTTGATGAATGTAATTCGCGTCGAGTTAAGAGCAATTATTGAAGAGTATGGTGATGAGCGCAAGACGCAGATCATTGCCTCGCGTTTAGATTTGACGGTCGCTGATCTGATTACCGAGGAAGATATGGTCGTCACTATATCTCACGGTGGTTATGCTAAGACGCAACCTCTCGCTGATTATCAAGCTCAGCGTCGCGGTGGCAAAGGCAAGTCAGTCACCGCTGTCAAAGATGAAGACTTTGTTGAGCATCTGTTGATCGCCAGTACTCATGATACGGTTTTATGCTTCTCTAATAAGGGTAAAGTATACTGGCTAAAAGTGTTCGAAATTCCCGTGGCTTCAAGAGCGGCACGTGGACGTCCTATTATCAACATATTGCCGTTAGCGGAGGGTGAACGTATTTCGACGATTCTCCCCGTTAATGAATTTAGCGAAGATAAATTTGTCTTTATGGCGACAGCCAGCGGTACGGTGAAAAAGACTTCACTGGTCAATTTTGCTCGTCCGCGCAGTTCGGGTCTAATCGCAGTAGATTTACTCGATGATGATGCATTGGTTGGGGCGGCGATTACTGAAGGTAATGATGATATTTTACTGGTCACTAGTGCCGGTAAAGCTGCCAGATTCCACGAGACGGATGTTCGTGCCATGGGCAGAACGGCTCGCGGGGTGCGCGGTGTTAGGATGAAGGGCGCTGCCAAAGTCATTGCTCTGATTATTCCCAAAGAGGGCGGTAAGATTCTCACCGCGTCTGAACGTGGATTTGGTAAACAAACAGAAGTGACGGACTTCCCCTGTAAGGGTCGTGGTAATCAGGGCGTTATTGGACAGCAGTGTACGGATCGCAACGGTGAATTAGCCGGTGCTGTACAGGTCTTCGCTGGCGATGATGTTATGTTGATCAGCGATCAGGGTACGATGGTACGTACCCGCACCAGTGAAATTGGTGTGCTGGGCCGCAATACTCAAGGAGTCCGCTTGATTAGAGTGGTCGAGGGTGAAAGCTTAGTTGGTATTGCCCGTATAGAGGAGCCTGCTGAAGATGAGCAAACGGACGCTGTGGATACCAGTGAGTCAGAAACTGAGGTCGAAACCCCTGAGATTTCTGAGGCTGCTCAACCCAGTGAAAACTCGGGTGATGAAGGACAGTAAATAATCAGTCTAGGTCAAATAAAGTGCGGCTTAGGCCGCATTTTTAGTTTTAAAATCCCATGGATTATTTTCAGGCATTAAGTAGGTTATTCAGCATCTATTTTATCTAGGTAGAGTGATGGATTTGCATTAGGTCAGGTTTAAGGATTTATTGATGATACGTAAGCATAATTTTAGTGCAGGTCCGACTGCTATCCCCACTGAAGTACTAGAGCGGGCACAGGCTGAATTATTAAATTGGAATAAGCGTGGCCTGTCCATTATGGAAATGAGCCACCGCAGTAAAGATTTCATCGGTGTGGCGCAAAAAACGGAACGGGATTTGCGGACTTTATTAAAGATACCGGAAAATTACAAAGTACTATTTCTACAGGGGGGAGCGACGAGTCAGTTCGGCATGATCCCTCTAAATTTAGCGCGTGCTGATCAAGCCACTGCCTATCTAGAAACTGGCATGTGGTCGAGTAAGGCAATTGTAGAAGGACGAAGATATTCACAGTTAAAAGTGGTGGCGTCCGCGGCAGGGCGAGATTATCGTTCGGTGCCTAGTCAATCTGAACTAATCTTAGCTGCCGACGTTGCCTATCTGCACTATGCAACGAATGAGACGGTGGGTGGGCTGAGTTTTGATTATGTCCCACAGACCGGTCAGGTGCCGCTTGTGGCTGATATGTCCTCTGACATCCTGTCTAGGGAAATTGATGTTTCCTCCTTTGGTATGATCTATGCGGGTGCGCAAAAGAATATCGGGCCCGCAGGTCTCACGGTGGTGATTATTCGAGAAGACCTATTGGGTAAAGCTCAGGCAATGACTCCCAAAATGTATAATTACAAAATTCACAGTGATGCAGAATCTATGTCTAATACCCCTCCAACCTTTGCCTGGTATTTATCGGGGTTGGTATTTGAGTGGTTATTGGCGCGTGGCGGTGTCGCTGCTATTGAAGTGATTAATCGGCGTAAAGCCAAAAAGTTGTACTCTGTGATCGATGCCAGTGACTTTTACAGCAACAACATCGTGCTGGCTAATCGCTCTATTATGAACGTGCCGTTTAATATTCACGACGCTGCATTAGATGCCGTATTTTTAGAAAAAGCCGCCCAGGCTGACTTAATCAATCTTAAAGGTCACAAAGCGGTGGGGGGCATGCGTGCCAGTATTTACAACGCAGTGGCAGAAGAGTCTGTGGATGCGCTGGTAGAATTTATGGCTGATTTTGAACGTAGTCACGGATAAAAAGGCACAACTTTGCATAATTGACTGATTTTAGGTGTTTTATGACAGTCCAAGAACAAGAATTACAGAAGCTTCGCCAAGAAATCGATGCAATAGATCAAAATTTACATCAGTTGTTTAATCAGCGTGCCCGCTGCGCGCAGCGGGTTGCCGAGGTTAAAGAAAAGTATCAGGGGGTCGAAGATGCTGTTTTCTATCGCCCCGAGCGCGAGGCCCAGGTACTGAGAAAAGTGATGGATCGCAATCAGGGCCCTCTGGAAGATAAAGCGGTAGCGCATTTGTTTCGCGAGGTCATGTCTGTCTGTTTGGCACATGAAAAACCGTTGCAAATTGCCTATTTAGGACCGGCTGGCGCATTCGCTCAGCTGGCTTCGCACAAGCATTTTGGGGTGTCGGCCGATACGATTGCAGTGAACTCATTGGATCAAGTGTTTAAAGATGTGGAAAATTCGGTGGTCAACTATGGCATTGTTCCCATCGAGAACAGCAGTCAGGGTATTGCCACAGGCACCTTAGATTTATTGAAACGTTATTCGCTGACCATTTGCGGTGAAGTGGAGCTGTCTATAAAGTTGCATTTATTCAGTGATAAAGTGATTCCCCTCAGTGAAGTGAAAACCGTCTATGCGTTATCTGAAACGCTCTCTCAGTGTAGTCGATGGTTAGATCAGCACTGTGCGAGTGCCGCGAGAAGCACTGTCGCCTCACTGGAACAAGTGATGCAGAACATCGCCGATGAAGAGGGTGCGGTGATTATAGCCGGTGATGGAGTTACCAATCATCGCTGGCACTTGGTCGCACAAAATATCAGTTGTGATGACCAGCATAAGGCTAGATTTTTAATTTTAGGTAGACAGGAAATTGCCCCCTCAGGGCTGGATAAAACCACGGTGCTGGTGGCGACATTGGATAAGCCGGGTGCTTTGTATTCGCTCTTAACACCTTTTAGAGAAAATCAAATAAGTATCAGTAGGATAGATACTTTTACCGGAGGCAGTGCGCTAGGTTCCAGTCGTTCCGTTTTCTATATTGATTTTGAAGGACATCAGAGTGATCAAAAAATCCAATCAATATTAAAGCAACTATCGCAAAATAGCGTCGAAATTAAAATGTTAGGCTCCTACCCGCGAGCCGTACTTTAATCCGTAGACGTTGATTTATAAATAGAGTGAATATGTCCAAATCAGTAGAAAAATTATCAGCTAGATTGACTGCTCCTGCCAGTGAGTTTTTTATGGTGCAGAAAATTTTGATCATCGGTTTGGGGATGATTGGTGGATCGTTGGCAAAATCGCTGAAAGAGGTTGGTTTTGCCCGATCGATATGCGCTTATGATAGCGATGTGCAAGCCCTAGAGACAGGGGTTCGCCTGGGGGTTATCGATAGCGGTTATTCAGACATCGCCAAGGCGATGGTCGGGGCCGATATCATTATTCTGGCGGTACCGGTAAAGGCGACAGCGAGTGTTTTTGAGCTGATCAAGCCCCATTTGCACAGTGCCATGATTATCAGTGATGTGGGAAGCACCAAGGGCAGTGTAATTGAAGCCGCCAAAGCAGTCTTTGGCGCTGTGCCTGAAAACTTTATTCCGGCACACCCTATCGCCGGGTCAGAAAAAAGTGGTGTGCAAGCGGCTGATAGTCAATTGTTTGCCGGGCGAAAGGTGATTATCACCGAGCACTGCAATACGTCAAAATCGGCTACCTTAATGATTGCTAGGTTGTGGCAAAGCACCGGCGCAGAAGTGTTACAAATGGACGTTGAGAAACATGATCAAGTATTGGCAGCGACCAGTCATCTTCCACATTTGTTGGCGTTCTCACTGGTTGATTCTCTAGCCAAAGAGTCAAGCAGTTTAGATATTTTTCGTTACGCCGCAGGAGGTTTTCGTGACTTTACCCGCATCGCCGCTTCAGACCCAACCATGTGGAGTGATGTTTGCAGTGCCAATAAACAGGCGATATTAGCCCAGCTTGAAACGTTTACCGATGGCTTAAATACCTTAAGGGTTGCTATCGAAACCGAGGATGAACAGCGTATAAAAGCTATCTTTACCCGGGCCAAGGCGGCACGTGAACACTTTGGGAAAATGTTGGAAGGCACCGCTTATGCAGCGACCAGCAAAAATAAAGATATCCGCTTTTTTGTCGATCCCGGATCAATGCTCAAGGGAGAGGCTCAGGTGCCAGGCGATAAGTCTATTTCCCACCGTGCGGTGTTTTTGGCCGCATTAGCCGATGGAGTTTCCACTATTAGTGGTTTTTTGCACAGTGAAGATAGTTTGGTCACAATCCAAGCTTTTCGAGCGATGGGGGTGGTAATAGAGGGGCCGCATAAGGGCAGGATAAAAATATTTGGGGTGGGTAAACATGGTTTGTGTCCACCGAAAGGGGTGCTGAATTTAGGCAATTCTGCTACTTCTATGCGGTTGTTAATGGGGCTGTTAGCCGCACAAGATTTTTCGACGGTACTGGTTGGCGATGCATCTTTGAGTGCAAGGCCGATGGAGCGGGTCGCAGCGCCTCTGCGGCAGATGGGCGCAGCAATCAACACCACTAATGGTGGGGCCCCCATCTACATAACGGGGGGTAAAAAGCTCACTGCGATTGATTATTCGATGCCTATCGCCAGTGCCCAAGTTAAATCTGCTATCTTGCTGGCCGCTCTGTATGCGGATGGGATCAGTTCAATTACCCAGTTTGCATCAACCAGAGATCATACCGAATTATTGATGTCTAGTATGGGCGTTGATGTGAGCACGCAAGGGGGGGTGATTCGCCTTAACCCTGAAGGTGGGCTGCGTGCACTTGAGTTAGAGATCCCAGGGGATTTCTCCTCTGCGGCTTTCTACATTGTCGCGGCTATCATTTGTCCCGGGGCGAAATTACAGCTAAAAAATATTGGCGTTAATCCGACGCGCCTTGGGCTACTGCATATTCTCAAGCTGATGGGGGCGGATATAGTGCTCAGCAATGAGCGTATCGTTCAGGGAGAGGCCATTGCAGATATTCGGGTAGAGCATAGTCACCTACAAGCCATAGAGATCCCCAGGGAGCATATATCGACAGCGATAGACGAATTTCCGGTTATATTTGTCGCCGCTAGTTACGCACAGGGCACGACAGAGATAAATGGCTTACAGGAGTTGCGGCATAAAGAGAGTGATCGGATAGCAGTGATGGTATCAGGCTTGAGGAAATTAGGTGTCAATATAGAAGAAAAAGTAGAAGGTGTGGTGATTGTCGGAGGTGAAATTAAAGGAGGTACCGTGGATAGTCAAGGAGACCACAGAACGGCGATGGCGTTTGCTATTGCAGGCGCAAATTCAACCGCTACAATTAGTATTAAAAAGTGTACGGGTGTGAACGCATCTTTCCCAGAATTTGTAGAAAACTCAGTGCTAACTGGGCTCAGAATAAGAAAGGAGGAGACGAATGTCTCAGCATAAAGGTGAATTAGTCAACCCAGTGATTACGGTTGATGGTCCCAGTGGTTCGGGTAAGGGGACGATTTGCAAGCTTTTAGCCGCTAAGCTTGGCTGGAATCTACTAGACAGTGGGGCTTTATATCGCTTGACGGCCCTCGCGGCAAAACACCATGGGGTTGCAGTAGATGATGAAGATGCCCTGCAGGTATTGGCGGCACATTTAGATGTGCAGTTTGTGGTGCAACCCGGAGAGGGCGAAATACAGGTTATCTTAGAAGGTGAGTCTGTTACTAAAGAGTTGCGATTGGAGGAGACGGGATCAGTCGCGTCTATTATCGCGGCAATCCCCGGAGTCAGGAGAGCGCTTTTAGATAGGCAGAAGGAGTTCGCTCAAGCGCCTGGGTTGATAGCAGATGGCCGTGATATGGGGACAGTGGTGTTCCCCGAGGCGCAATTGAAAGTCTATTTAGATGCGAGTGTCGAGGAACGTGCATCTCGAAGATATAAGCAGTTGATAAATAAGGGGCTGGATGCTAGCCTTGAAGTGATATTAGCTGATTTGAAACAACGAGACGAGAGGGATATGCAACGTGCAGTCGCTCCTCTAAGGCCTGCTGAGCAAGCTCTGGTACTTGATTCGACAAGTTTATCAATCGATCAGGTGCTGGAAATAGTCCTAGAAGAGGCACGACATAAAGGGTTGCGCTAAGGGAAAAAGTGACAATTCCCCGCTTTTTTTAGCTCTGAGCGGGGTATTAAATGACCGTATACAATTTTGCAGTCATTTTAAGATAAATTCTTAGGAAGTTCACTCCCGCTACCTCTAAGTCAACAAGGATGATTGAATATGAGTGAGAACTTCGCCGATTTGTTTGCTGAAAGCTTACAAGATCTGAATATGACCCCAGGTGCCATAGTAACTGCTACCGTTATTGGCATTGAACCCGACTTTATTATTGTTAACGCCAACCTTAAGTCTGAAGGCATTATACCGCGCAATCAATTTATAGATGATAATGGCGAGTTGAGTGTCAAGATAGGTGATGTGGTTAAAGTCGCCTTAGAATCAGTGGAAGATGGCTTTGGGGCAACTCAACTCTCTCGAGAAAAAGCAAAACGTGCTGAAGCATGGCTAGTGCTAGAGACCGCTTTTGAAAAGGGAGACATTATTGAAGGTGTGATTGTCGGTAAGGTGAGAGGTGGTTTTACGGTTAATGTAGGTTCTTTACAAGGATTTCTGCCAGGATCTTTACTCGATATGCACCCTCTACGTGATACCTCACACTTGGAAGGTTGTCCGCTTGAATTCAAATTAGTAAAACTAGATATCAAGAAAAATAACGTGGTGCTCTCTCGACGAGCAGTACTTGAAGAACAAAACTCCGCTGTACGAGAACAACTATTAGGCACTTTAGATCAGGGACAAGTCATCAAAGGGATCGTTAAAAACATTACCGACTATGGTGCTTTTGTTGATTTAGGTGGGTTAGACGGCCTGCTACATATTACTGACATTGCCTGGAAGCGGGTGAAACACCCCTCTGTTATCTTAAGTCTCGGCGACGAAATAGACGTCAAAATTTTAAAATTTGACCGTGAAAAATCCAGAGTATCCCTCGGCCTGAAGCAACTTACTCCCGATCCTTGGTCTACAGAAACTCAAAAGCTGCAAGTGGGTGAGCAAACGACTGCAATTGTGACAAATTTGACCGATTATGGCTGTTTTGCACAGCTCGTAGAAGGTGTTGAAGGCCTAGTGCACGTCTCTGAAATGGATTGGACTAATCGAAATATCCACCCCTCAAAAGTAGTGACTTTAGGCGAGGAGATCCAAGTGATGATCTTGGACATTGATGCCAACAATCGGCGGATTTCACTGGGGATGAAACAGTGCCAGCAGAACCCGTGGCAGAGTTTTTCTGCTAAACATAAAGCGGGTGATAAAATAAGTGGCAAAATTCGCTCCATCACCGATTTTGGGCTGTTTGTCTCTGTCGGTGAGGGGGTTGATGGTCTAGTTCATCTGTCGGATATCTCGTGGGATAAAGCGGGTAGTGAGGCGGTAAAGGTATACCGTAAAGGCGATGAAATAGAGACAGTTTTACTCTCCGTAGATATAGAAAAAGAGCGGATTGCTTTAAGTATTAAGCAGTTAAATGGTGATGATTTTAGCAAGTATACTACAATCTATAAAAAAGGAGCTATAGTAACTGTATCAGTTGCAGAAGTTGAACAAAATCAGGCCATTGTAGATTTAGCGGAAGGCGTTCAAGGAGTGTTAAAGCGCGCTGATGCCTCTCGGGACAGAATAGATGATTTAAGCTCAGTAATACGCAAGGGTCAGGAAATTGAGGTGATGATCTATCAGATTGATAGTAAAAATCGCAGAATTCTAGTATCCATAAAACATCTAGAACAAAGGCAAGAACAGGAGGCACTTGATTCTGTTAAAAATAAAGTGGCTAAAGATTTAGCGCCGACCACTATTGGCGATTTAATTAAAGCCCAGCTGGAAAAAAAAGATAAATAAAGAGCTCAAGTGACAAAAACGACAAGATAGTGCATAAAGAATGGTGAGGCATAATTAAATATGAAAAAATCATATTTTTGACTGTTTTTTGCCACGCTTTTGAAGTTTTTGTTTTGTTTTTACCTTAGAATAGACTTAAGAATCAAAGTATAGAGAGACAGGACCTCTAGGAGAGCATAAATGACGAAATCAGAATTGATCGAATTGTTAATTGACAAGCACCCTGAGCTATCAGTGCGTGATGTTGAAGCAGCAGCCAAAACAATGTTAGATCACATGACAGAATCTCTATCTAACGGTGGCCGCATTGAAGTGCGTGGCTTTGGTAGCTTTTCATTGCATTATCGTGCACCTCGCATTGGGCGCAACCCTAAAACAGGTGAGTCGGTGGCGCTGTCTGAAAAATACGTTCCTCACTTCAAGCCAGGTAAAGAGCTTCGTGAACAAGTGAATGCCAGCATAGGGAAAAAATAAGTTTAATGTTAACGATAAGGAAATAAGCTGTGCGTTGGATAAAAATGTTAATAATATTGACAATTTGTATCGTCATAGGTTTTGTGGGCATTATGTTCACCATTCATAACACAGCGAAAGTTAGTATAGATCTTATTTTTATACAGCTTCCGGAGGCTAGTTTATCCCTGTGGTTAATAGCCTTTTTTGTACTCGGTGGTCTTTTGGGCTCACTGTTAAGTAGCATGGCGTTACTGGGGCTTAAAACTAAATTATCGTTATCGAGAAGGAAAGTTCAAGCCGTCAGTAAAGAACTTGATCGGTATCGCTCTAAAGCTGTGTAGTTGAAGCCCCATTTTTAGCTTAGCAACGCTCGCTAGCAGTGCGTTAAAAAAGTTCGATGGGGTCATGCTATGAAAAAATTTAGCAGCGGTTAACTTGTTTTACCTACACTGAACAGCCTATCTTGATCTATACTTGAATCAGTAACTTCACTGCGTAAAATTTCGTAAGTTATTGATTGTAATTCGGTTGTATAATTAACCAACGAATCTATGGCTGCCTCTAATATTTTCACTCCTACTGTAGAATCAAAATTTTTCACGCATTATTCACTTTGAAACTACGGATTCAGCCAATCGTGATTGTTTTCACTACGGTCTACTTTAGCATTAGGTTTTTTCTACAGGCTAGCAGCTAACTCGAATTTTGCACCCCATGGCGGGTGCGCTAATTAGCGCTTGTTGTTACCGGCTGTTTTTCACCATACCAGCTCGGGGTTCACTCGAAAAAAGTCCTCTAAAAACCGCTAGTGATATTAACAACACGGCATAACATACAATATTAGGATTAAATGTTTAGCGGCAACTCTATGTTTTTCAGAGCATGAGTTTCGCCTAGCTAGCCACTATTTAATATTTAAATTTCCTGTAGATACTGTAGAATTAAATGGCTAAAAATAGTCTATGAATAAGGGGAATAAATGCTCAGCCAAACTTCGTCGAAACTTGATTCTACGTGCTCCACAACTGATAAACCGATAGTCGTCGCTCTAGATTACCCAAGTCTAGAACAGGCCATGGCGATGGCGGACCAATTAGATCCCAGCAGATGTCGGGTTAAAGTGGGTAAAGAATTGTTCACTCGAGCCGGGCCGAAAATTTTAGAATCACTCCACGCCCAAGGCTTTGATATATTTCTCGATTTGAAGTTCCATGACATCCCCAACACTGTGGCCAAAGCGGTCCGTGCTGCGGCTGAGCAGAATGTGTGGATGGTGAATGTACATGCTAGTGGCGGTCGAAAGATGATGGAGTCCGCGCGTAGTGAACTTGACAAAATAGCGGGACATCGCACCTTGTTAATTGCTGTCACTGTACTGACCAGCATGGCGCGTTGCGATCTGGCAGAAATTGGCTTAGATATAGATCCGCAATTACAGGTGAAGAAATTGGCAGAACTGACGCAACAATGTGGGTTGGACGGTGTGGTGTGCTCCGCTCAAGAAGTTGCGCTTTTAAGGCAGACCATCGCCAGTGATTTTGCGTTGGTAACCCCAGGAATTCGTCTTGCCTCAGATAGTAGTGATGACCAACAGAGAATTATGACACCGCGTGAGGCGCTGGAACTAGGCAGTAATTACCTAGTGATAGGCAGGCCTATCACTAGGGCTGCATCGCCGATGGATGCTCTGCGTGCCATTGAACAGAATATTGCTAACGGGTAGCTACCTTGCCATTTTGGTCATACCTCAATGGGTTTTGGCAGAGTATTACTTTGACATTTATCGTTTAACTTTAGATTAAGAAACTATCAATGAACATAGAACATACCTTTCTCTGGCATGACTACGAGACATCAGGGGCTGACCCAAAACGCGATCGCCCGCTACAGTTTGCCGCTATCCGTACCGATCAAAACCTTAATATTATCGGCGAGCCGATAGAGATTTACTGCCAGCCTAGCGATGATTTTCTTCCTCATCCTGAGGCCTGTTTAATCACGGGTATAACGCCACAGCAGGCAATCCGTGAGGGTATCTGCGAGGCGCAGTTTATCGAGCAGATCAATACGCTGATGAGTGTGCCAGGCACTTGTACTGTCGGCTACAATAATTTACGCTTTGACGATGAGATTACCCGGTATGCTCTGTACCGCAACTTTTTTGACCCCTACGCCCGAGAGTGGCAGAATCAGTGTTCGCGCTGGGATCTTATCGATATGTTACGTCTTACCCGAGCGCTGCGTCCCGAGGGTATAAAATGGCCGGATTATGAAGATGGCACGGCCAGTTTTCGACTTGAGGATCTCGCCAGAGCCAATGGCATTGAACATAGCAATGCTCACGATGCCATGGCCGATGTTTACGCCACGATTGAGATGGCACGTATTGTGCGAGAGAAGCAGCGCAAGCTGTTCGATTTTGTGTTATCTAACAAATCAAAACAGGCGGCTCAAAGTCAGTTGAATGTAGTGACCATGAAACCTGTTTTACATGTATCATCACGCTATCCCAGTCAACTTGGCAATATCGCAATCATTGCACCGCTGGCGATTCATCCGAGCAATAAAAACGCAGTGATCAGTTGGGATTTACGCGAAGATCCAGCGCCTTTAATCGATTTGGATGCTAAAGAGATCTGCCGGTTAATGTATTTGCCTTGGGATGAGCGACAAAGTAGTGATCCTAAAATTGCACTGAAACAAGTGCACATTAATAAATGTCCTATCTTGGCGCCCGCTAATATGCTCAATAGCGAAGAGGCGCTTCGCTTAAAAATCGAGGGTAATATTTGTCGTACTCATTTGGCGACGCTGCGAAGTTTTACTGGATTAAGCGATAAATTGGCCGCTATATTCTCATATGATCAGTTTGAGTCTGATGGTGACCCGGATCATATGTTGTACAGTGGTGGTTTTTTTAATGAGAGCGATAAAAAAGCGATGGAGCTGGTCAGAGAGTGCCACCCTGAAGAACTTGCCACTTTAGAGGTTGCCTTTCAGGACCCAAGATTAGAGGAAATGCTGTTTCGCTATCGCGCTCGTAATTACCTAAGCACCTTAGATGCAGAGGAGGCGGAGCGTTGGGAGCTATTTCGTCAGGAGAGACTATTGAAACCTGACAATCGAAAGTTGTTAACCATGCAGCCTTTTTACGATATCTTAAATGCAAAATACCAAGATCCTGAATTAAGTGCCAATCACCGAGAAATATTGGAAGAGTTAGCTATTTATGCAGAGTCTATTTTCCCCGCCGATCAATAACCTGGGCCGATGTGAAAACATTGGTGGCTATCGATGCGCTGCTTAAACGCCTGCTTGGGTGTGTTGCCACTGTTGCTTGGTATCAATTTGTACGCGGCAGATCTTTCGCTTAAATATGAATTTATCCCCTCTCGTCAATCTCTGTATCAAACCTCGGTGGTCAAACCTGCGCGTCTTATAGAGCCGCTAAAAACAGCCATTATCAACGCGACTGCCAATGACACTAAGAGACCCTTAGTAGAGACGCAAGTCGTGGTTATCCCCGCCAAAAATTATTACCCTAAAACCGTCAATATCATTGAGTCGAATATACAGGCCGATGTGCTTACCACTTATGTGGTACAAGCGGGTAATAAAGGAGAGGGATACCAGTTGTTATCCAAGGGAATATTACAAGAGGTGCAGTTAAAAATTGCGCAGAACCCACTCATTGGCTGTGCCCCTTTAAGCTTGAATTGCTCGCGTACCGCCACCGACAGTGCTGACTTGGCGATAGAGCGGGAGCCTTTAACCGCACGGGACGATGAGTCGACTCAACAGCGACAACAAATAACTCCATAACTTGCCCTACCACGCGATTTACCTCCTACTCTGCTGTTCTTTGTGACTTAGCATTAATAATCTTGTTTAGAGATAGCCGTTATTCATGTTTTTAAGGATAATGGCTCACTTTAAACTAAGAGATGCCGACAACATGACAATTTTAGATACATTATTAAAGCGCAGTGGTGGAAAGTGTGAACTCTGTGCCAGTGACGACAACTTGGACGTTTACAATGTAGAACCCAATGCGGGGCTTAGCTCTGATTCTAGCCTACTTTGTTGCTCGACTTGTCTCAGTCAAATTGAAACCCCAGACAGCATGGATAATAACCATTGGCGCTGCTTAAATGACAGCATGTGGAGCCAAGAGCCGGTTGTGCAAGTGATGGCATGGCGTCAATTGAAGCAGCTGTCAACTGAGCTCTGGGCTCAAGATCTGTTGGAAATGCTCTATCTAGATGAAGATAATCAAAAGTGGGCGGCGGCGGGATTAATGATCCAAGAGGCGGTTGCTGTTGATCCGACTCGCGACAGTAATGGTGTCATCCTGCAAGCGGGTGATAATGTGACCATCATTAAAGATTTGGTGGTAAAAGGCGCAGGTTTTACCGCGAAGCGTGGTACTGCAGTCAGAGGTATTTCCCTGACTTCTAATCCGCAACACATAGAAGGTAGGGTCAATGGTACTAGAGTGGTATTAGTCAGCGCCTACATGAAAAAATTATAAAAGAGCATACCTGACCATTGGGGCGTTGCATGTTGTTGTGCAAACGATGCTGGTTACCTCGCCCTATCGGTTAGTTGGCTGGTTTGCTTACGCTCTATTGAGAAGCAATAGCCGTGGTATTAGCACCGGTAAAGCTGTGCAGCTCAATGCGTCGAGTAAGCAGCAGCTTAAAATCCCTGACAATATCTAATCGATCTAGATTGTGAGTCGCGTTGATAAGGGCCTGTTGCTCGGCAAAATTTTCATGCGCCGTGTTTATAACCTGCCAAAATCGACTACTGCGCTGGTAAATGCTGCGATCCTTACGTTGGTATTTTGAAATCAAACTGTTTTTATATTGGCTGAACTCTGCAGCAGAGAGTGTTGTTAGCCGCTGCTTTATCGTCGATAGAAAAGCATCATTACTGGATCGAACTTGCGCCAGGGTGGCATCTGGGCTTTGTACCACTAGTACTAATCCTGGTGTTTCATATAAATTCATCGAGCTGGCAAATACCAAGTAACCTAATTGTTGTTCTGTCCTGAGTTCATTTGAATATTCATTGGCTAATATTTCGGTAATTAAATCTGTGGAGGCACGCAGGGCATTACTATTGCCGGCCGCTTGAAAATATACAATTAAAGCTGAGTCACTGCTGTCGATCTGTTTGATTATCTGCAGGGGATGCTCGGGTAACAACTTTAAAATTTTGTAGTTATCTGCAACAGGTGTAAAAGACTTTACGGTTAAAACGCTCGCTAAATTTTGCGCCTGTTGTCTGGCGGTTTTAGCAGTAATATTGCCATGGGATAAGATTCTTAATTCAGCGCTGTTAAAGAGCTTATGTTTAATTTTGTCTACGTCAGCCAGTGTCAGCTGCTCTAGGACCTGCTGTTTCTGGTCAATGGAAGCGGCAGCGGTTAATGACTCCATTAAACCAGAAATTAATTGGTGATAGGGTTTTTGAGTTAAAGAATTGGCCAGAGCCCGCTGCATATTATGCTTTAAAATGTCGAACCTAAGCGGATTGAACTCGATCTCTGATAAGCCATTTAACTGTGCAATTAACTGTACTTGTCTGTCTGAAAAACCGGAGATTTTGATGCTAATGCCCCGTCGGGTGGGATAGAGCTGTAAATATAGCCCCGCAGAGCCAGCGTCATAAATAGTTTGGTTGAAGTGGTCTCTCAACAGTTGGCCGTACAAGTTTAAGGAGGTTTTTTCAATCAGTGTCAGCTGTTTTGCCGCTAGGGTAAGGTTAAAGAAGAAGGTGGCTTTTGGCGTTAAAAACTCAGTATCTTGTAAATGCCACAGACGAACTCCAGGGCTGATATTGTATATTTGCGGTGTCATGTCTTGTTGCTGAGCCAACTGGCTGTCTAACAAACTCATATCAGTGGCGATAAATGGATTACTGTGGCGCACCCATAACGCGTCAATGGTTTTGGGCTGTTGCCAGCGCAATAACTGAGATTTTTTAATTTTTTGGATCCCATATTGGGTACCAAAGAAAGGCTCGACTCTATCCGTTGCTAGTGACTGAGCCTGGATGTTGAGCAACATATTTTGCGGCGTTATAGCTGCAAGGAAAGGTTCGATTTGCTGCGCCTTAAATTCCCCCATCATAAAACCCGCATTGAGCCAGTGTTCTGCCGGGTATTCGCGCATAACCTGAGAGAGGTTAACCACATAGTTTGCAGGGTTGGCCATCGCTAAGAATTGAAAGGCTTGCGCTGCTAGCTGTCGCTCTTGTGCATAGAGTGAGCGACGGATGCCGTTCTTTTTGATGAGATGGACAAAACTAAAAAAACTGCCGATCACATCGTCAATATTTTCATAGCCTTTTTCGGTTAAGCTAATCCGGGTTTGAAAAGACGATTCTAGTGCGGATTCCCGATAGGAGGAGGTGCTCAGAGCGTTAATATAACCTTGTCCTTTGAGATAGGCGGTGAGGCTCCCCTCGCCCTCGTCCCCCAATAGTGATCCTATATACTGCAAAGGTTTAAGCCTATCTAAGGCCTGGGTAGCAGGAGTGGCAAAACTTAACGATAGTAGCCTGATATCCTTGATGCTTTTTACTTTTAATATTACCGGTAATTGTTGCTGGGTAAATTTATGCACGGTGATTTGAGGCTGTTTAACCTGCAAGTTTTTAATCGCCGAAAAGTGTTCAATCGCGAGAGCTTCTAATTTTAGTAGTGGCTCTTTACCCAAAATGACCAATGACATTCTATTGGCGGAGTAATATTTTTGGTAGAAGGTTAAGAGGTCTTCTTGCACGGTGTTAGCTGGGGTATCAGCAAGGCTTTGTTGTGAGCCGATGAAGAATTTACGCTCTGGGTGCAACGGGTTTATAAGTTGTTTTAAAGCGTGATAATTGCGCTGTGCATCGTCTTTAAGTTTTGATTGGTACTCAGAGTGAACGGCTTGGCGCTCTCTTTGTACATACTCTGGCGAAAACAACGGGGCGATGAAAAATTGGGCAAATCTATCGAGAGCATCGGGTAATGCCGCGGGATTTACATCAAAAAAGTAATTGGTATTGTCTCTGGCAGTAAATGCATTTTGTGAGCCACCGTTTGAGCTAATAAAATTTGCATAGGCGTTGGCCTGGGGATATTTTTCGGTACCTAGAAATAACATATGTTCGAGAAAGTGAGCGAGGCCAGGGCGATTCAGGGGATCGCTGGCAGAACCTATTTCAACGTTTAAAGAAACGGCTGCAGAGTCAGTTGTGGGATCTGATATTAGTAATACTGGTAGTTTATTAGGCAGTTCAATACTTTTATAGAGACGTGTATCATTTGGACTGGTAATAATCGTCTGCGCAACCGCACTCAGGCTAATAAATGAAAGGGAGCATAAAACCGAAATTATTAGCTTTAGTGACATAAACGACCTAGGCATGGACAGTGAGAGGGCAATCTTAGAAAAGGTAAGTAACTTCGTATCGCCAGTTACTTACACTCTCTAAGTGAGATCTATCTTTTAGTAATCGATGCTGTCGACTTTCCAAAAGACCGGCATTTTCGGATCAAAGACTTTGATTACTCCCTCGTCTGTGACAACATCTGCTGGCAGAGGTTGTGCATTGTCAGTTCGTGAGAGCGTAATAGTGCCGGTATTGACCGCTAGCTTATAAAATTTTGGACCGTGCAGAGACGTGAATTTTTCCAAGTTTGGCAATTGATTCTCTTGCTCAAATACTTGGGCTAAAATAACCAAGGTATTGGCCACGTTGAAAATGCCTGCACAACCACATGCGGATTCTTTATATTGGGCAAGATGAGGTGCAGAGTCTGTTCCGAGAAAAAACCTTGAATCCCCACTGGTCGCCGCTTTTAACAGTGCCAGACGATGAAGTTCACGTTTGGCGACTGGAAGACAGTAATAGTGGGGTTGTATGCCACCGACGAGCATGTCGTTGCGATTGATCACCAGGTGGTGGGTGGTTATGGTGGCAGCGGTGTGTGTTTCGCAAGACAACACATAATCTACGCCTTCCTTGGTGGTGATATGCTCAAAGACAATCTTTAGGTTGGGAAAACGCTGGCGAATAGGAATCAGTTTCTGGTCGATGAAAACCGCTTCGCGATCGAAAATATCAATATCTGCATCGACAACTTCCCCGTGCACTAAAAATGGCATGCCTATTTCTTGCATAACCTCAAGCACCGGGTAAATCTTTTCTATATTTTTAACGCCCGCCTCGGAGTTGGTAGTGGCACCGGCGGGGTATAATTTTACCGCGGCTATATCACCGGCTAAAAAACCATTTCTAACATCTTCCGGATCAGTTTGCTCCGTGAGATAGAGCACCATCAGTGGCGTAAAATGGTGTTCTTTGGGAGTGGCGTTAATAATTTCCTGACGATAGAGATTGGCATTTGCCGTTGTAATAACGGGTGGTTGCAAGTTCGGCATGATAACAGCACGTCCGAAATGGCGACTAGTATAAGGTAGCACTTTGGTGAGCACCTCAGCATTACGTAAATGTAAATGCCAATCATCGGGCAAGGTAATGGTCAGATTTGTTTGCATCAAACAGCCTATTCTCTATAAGTTTGTTAGGGAAATACGATTAAGGTCAATTTTTCTCTGTCGCGAGCAGTCCATAGTAAGGGCGGAGTAATCTCGCCTTGGTGGCTCAGAATGCTACGCGGTGCTGGGCAGATATTTTCTTAGCGTAATTTTTTGCGTAGCATAACATAGTATGGTGTTCCACTCAGTGCTGGGCTTGAAAATTCAGACTGGGTGAAGATAAAGTTGAGGCCTGGATTTACTGGGTGATCTTATGGTTGATTATATTGAGGTCTCAAATTGGCATACCTACCCCTGATAATGCCGGTGGTAAAGACGCTTTAACCAGCAGCAGGATCGGTAGTTATTCCCTAAAGTATTAAATTCCTATACTTGTTTACGAAATAAGTGAAGCTTGTGTAGACTTAGAAAATAGTTTGATCACTACTGTGAACTAGGTGTTACTGTCTTGGCATCAAAAAATAATAGGAGAAAAAGAGTGCAGCAATTAACGCAAAATTTCGAAAAAAGTGTTCACTATGTTAAAAATACCGACGGTGGGAAAAAACTCTCTAATCAGCTAAAGTTAAAAATGTACGCCCTGTATAAACAGGCTACCCAGGGAGATGTTAGTGGTAAGAAACCCGGTATGATGGAGATGGTCGCGCTGGCTAAATATATGGCGTGGGAAAAACTCCAGGGCATGAGTACAGAGGCGGCGATGGCCGAATATGTAGCAGAAGTTTCGACACTGACCGATTAACGTTATGCGATTGGATTATTGCTGGCTATAGCTTAAAATCCAATCTTTAAATAAGCCTACCTGCAGATTGTCTGCCTTGGTATCAGGAATGACTAAATAGTAGCTATCGGTTGTTTCTACTGGCTCTGCGAGCGCTATTAAAGAG
Source organism: Oceanospirillaceae bacterium (assembly GCA_013215445.1). Taxonomy (GTDB): domain Bacteria; phylum Pseudomonadota; class Gammaproteobacteria; order Pseudomonadales; family Balneatricaceae; genus Rs1. The sequence continues at coordinate 84,053 of JABSRA010000007.1, read as the reverse complement.
CCGTCAGTAAGTTCCTGATCGATAAAATACTTGGGTAGTAGCGCAATACCTAAACCCGCCTTTAAAGCGCCAATAATCATGGAAAATTGATCAAAGCTCAAATGATTATTGAAGGTTATATCTAAATGGTGTTGCTCAAACCACTGTTTCCAACTTCCCAACCTACTCGATAGCTGTAACAGCCGACAGCGCTGTAAATCTTTCAGGGTGACCACTGGTTGCCGGTTTAAATAGTATTTACTGGCAACCGGAATCAACTGCTCTTTGGTGATTAAATAGCAGCTGGCATTGGGCCAGTTAGGCTTACCAAAATGAATCGCCACATCAGCCGCGTGATCATTGAAATCAAAAGGTTTAATACTGGTGGTAAAGTTCAATGCTAAATCAGCGTTGGTCTGCATGAAGCTCTGTAATTTAGGAATGATCCAGCGGTCAGTAAAAGTGGGCAGTGCCGCAATGTTAAGCGAACGCTTTTCTCCTAAGGTCAAAGCTTTCAGTACAGCCTCTTCCGTTACTCTCAAGATATTTATTGCATCGTTGAGAAAACGCGCCCCCGTATCGGTTAAGATAACCCGCTGTCTGACCCGAGAGAACAGCGATAACCCCAGTTGACTTTCCAGTTCTTTAATTTGCCGGCTTATGGCACTTTGGGTTAAATGCAGTTCAAGAGCCGCTTGAGTGAAGCTGTTGTGTTTGGCAGCACAGACAAAACTCTGTAAATTATGGATACTTGGGATAGTTTTTTTAGCTAAGTTCATGCTATTAATTCATTAACTCATCGGTATTTGTCAATATTTATGGGGGAATAATTAATATATTATTACAATCACGCATTAATTATAATGAATAACAGAGAATTGAGAGATAATATTATGAGTCAATCCCCATCAAGTCAAGTTGCGCCAATCATTGCCAAAGATTGCATTCGCACTCAGTTCTCTAAGGCAATGTCAGATATGTATCGTCTGGAAGTTCCGGCCTACGGAGCGCTATTGGATTTAGTGATATCCAGTAATAATAGATATTTAGAAAATAATAGTGCAATGGTTACTCAGTTACAACAAGTAGAAAATATTGATACTTTATCTGAACAACGCCATGGCGCTATTCGTTTAGGTAAAGCGAGTGAGCTCTCTATGATGCGTCGCATTTTTGCCATCATGGGTATGTATCCGGTGGGTTATTATGATTTGTCGGTGGCTAATATCCCGGTTCACTCTACTGCATTTAGACCTGTAGAGAGTGAGTCTATCAGAAGTAACCCCTTTAGAGTGTTTACCTCACTACTGCGGTTAGAGCTGATTGAGAATGAAGCGCTGCGACAAAAGGCCGAGAGTGTCTTGCAAGATAGAGATATATTTGGCGATCAAGTACGCCGCTTAGTGAAGCTCGCTGAGGAAAATAAGGGCTTAACCATTGCAGAGGTAGGGGAGTTTATCAGTGCAATAGTAAACGTATTCCGCTGGCACAGTGAAGCCGCTATCGATAGTGCGTTGTATGCAGAGCTCTTGCAAGAGCATCCATTAATTGCGGATGTAGTCTCTTTCAAGGGGCCGCATATCAATCATTTGACCCCCCGAGTACTAGACATAGACGAAGTGCAGGGGAAAATTCATACCACCGGCGCCATCGCCAAAGCAATAATTGAAGGACCACCAAAGCGTCGGTGTCCTATTTTGTTGCGACAAACAGCTTTTCTTGCCATTAAAGAACCGATTAGTTTTGCAGGTGAGGAACAGGGCCCAAGTGAGTTCTTCCATGCGGCGAGATTTGGTGAAATAGAACAGCGTGGTGTTGCATTGACTAAAAAGGGTCGGGCACTCTACGATAAATTATTAAAGGAAACTAGGCTGCTAACGAGGCCTTTAAATGATGGATCTAATCTGACCCAATATCTCCAGCAGATCACTGCGGTATTTAACGCCTTTCCCGATGATTATCAGGAGCTGCATCTCCAGCAGCTGGCGTACTTTAAATACAGTATCTGCGATACTCAAATAGCCCCTAAAATAGAGCATTCGACTACCATAGCGGAGCTTTTAGAGCAGGGGGTGGTGCGTATTGATCCGATCACCTATGAGGACTTTTTACCCGTCAGTGCAGCGGGGATTTTCCAATCCAACTTGGGTGATCAAGGGGAGGTAGATTTTAATCAGCAGCCAAATCAAGAACAATTTGAAGCGGATTTAGGTGCCGCTGTGGCCGATGAATTTATGCTCTATGAACAGATTCAAATGGACTCAATCGCCACTTGTCTAGCGTTTTTTAACGTCAATAATTAGCAGGTATCTAAGATTGCCTCTGCAACTAGGTGATTTTACTTGGCAGAGGCCGGCACTGCGAAATCTTACTTGATCAGAGAGTTCAGGTAGATGTCTGAAGGGTTACCTTGTTATACTGAATGTTAACTTAAATTTCATTTACAGGGCTCTAAAAAGATGAGCGGACTTAAACTAATAGCGCTTAGCGTCGCCTCACTGGCGATAGTAAGTTGTGTTAATCCTATCAAAGCCCAGCATGATGGGTTGTTAGGGACATGGAAAGTTATCGATATACAAGGGCTTGCTGTTATTGATAGTAAAGCTCAACTAGATTTTTCAGATGAAGGTAAGGTTAGTGGCAATGATGGCTGCAATCATATCACTGCCAGTTATCGGCCTTATCAAGACCATCTTAATTTATCGACATTGGCGAGTACTAAAATGCTCTGTTCGGAGCCTTCGGCTACTATTGCTAAAGCCTTTACGCACAACGCTACTAGCATAGAGCATTTTTTAGTGCAGGGAGATCGTCTCTATTTGACTAATGAACAAGATGAAACACTGATTAGTTTATCAAGGTGATAGCTAACAGCGCCACTTCATTAAAATTTTAATATTATGTTCAATAAAATTAATCACTTAATACCTAATCACGGTTAGACAGAACTATTTAATTGAATTGTTTGGCATGCCTGTATTGTTTCAATAAATTGGCTTAATGCAATATAAATCATTGTTTTATAAGTAGTTGACATGTAATGCCAAATTTGTAACTATCTGTGTGCATAAGAAAAATAAAATTAATCGAGTAATAAGCCTGCTGGTTTTACTCGAGTGACTCATCTATAGCAGTGCTGGTTTTGACTGTTGTTGTTTTATTGAGTTCATATTAAAAGAGGTCTACATGAGAGTCTTTAATGTCATATTTTGCCTAGTATTGACACTACAATTATCCAGTAATGCCCACGCATTATCCCTCGGCGCTGTTCATCACGAAATTCGCCTTAGTGTCGCAGAAATAGAGGCTTTAAAACTTCATTATGCTTCTCAAGTCGTCACTAGAATACCTGGTATTCAGGTAGGAAAAACAACGGTACACGTTTATATTAAAACGGTTGAACTTCTGGCAAAAATTAAAAAATTCCAGCGTCAAAATAACCTACCGGAACTCAGTCTGCCCACTTTACCGAAAAAGCGGGTACGCTCTAAGCATATATTGGCACTGGTCGAACTTGCGCAAACGCAATTACGCACTATTACTGCCAAGCTCAATGTACAAGCGGCGAGTTTAGCCGAGGACGACTCTTCAAAGACGGCTTCGGACTTATACGAGAGCGTTTGGTATGCCTCTAATTTAATGGATGCTATTACAGACCCTATCAGCTCAAGTGATGTCATGAGCAATTTAAAGATGATCGAGTCTGGGTTGATAGATATAGCTGAGCGAAGCAATAAGCCGCTTGTTATCCCCCAATTACGCACTTTTCAGGCCAAGAAATCGGTTGATGTCACTATTGCACTGTATAAACTGCTCTATAAAGTGGCTCTGCTGGAGCGAAAGCTGAAATTGAAGCCGTTGGTGGTTCCCGCTTTTCCGGTAGGGGATATTAAATCTAGTGATGCATTTGATGCCTCGGGTAATGTGATCGCGGATTTGACTCGAATAGCGCTTAAATTAAAGATACCACCGATAACAATAGAAAGTACAACCATCGGTGTGGTCACGACAAATGATGTATATGCAGAAGTGATTCGATTAAATCAATCTGTAGAGTTTTTGCTTAAATAGAGGTTTATTGATGCTAAATAATTTAACGGTTAAAGCCAAACTGGTACTTGGAAACTTAATAGTATTGATACTATTACTGGGTTTTTGTGGTTACTTCTTTATTAATCTAACCCAAACTAAGGATAACACCTTTGCACTAAAAACTTATATTCAAGATCAGGCTGAGAATGGAACCTCGCTAAAAATGGTTAACAATATAACCATGCGTGATCAGATTCAAAAAGACTACCAGCTCAGCGGTAACCCAGCATTAAAGATTCGATTAAATGAGTTAATCAATGAATTTGATCAACTTATGGATAGCGCTAAGCTTAGTAGCAATGAGCAACAAGTGGTGCTTTTAGATGAATTGATCCAAGATTACGAGCAGCTCAGTCAAGCTATCAGTCAACAGCTGTTTCCACTGGTCGATAAAAAAAATCAAGCGGCCTATAAAATAAATAATGAGATTGGACCTCACATAGAAAAAATGTCGGCTGATTTGACCGAGTACGCGATTAAGGATAGTGATTCGTCATTGGTGTCTATTTCAGCGCGTCTGACCCAGCGATTATTAGCTTCTCGAGCCTATTTTAATTTATACATGAGTACCGATTCAGCGACTTTGTTAGAGAGATCAGAGTTGGAAGTGTTAGGTATCTACTACCAATTGACAGAAATGAAAAAAATTGCCTCCAGGAAAAAAGGGGTGCCGGTTAAAGAGTTGCAGCAGTTAAGTGAACTATTGGAGCAACAGTATCAAACAACCGTACAAATTAAGGAAGAAATTGCCCGCACTAATCTATCGATTGCCGCGCAAACCAGCGCTATTAATGAAAAGATGATCAATCAAATTCTAGGGCAGTGGAAGAGTTTGGATATTGATGCTGCCAATACTTTAGCCACCGTCTCTCAGTTGCGCACCAATGGCCTGATTGTCATACTGGCGATAATTATCGCCAACATTCTTATCTTTTGGATGATTGCCAATAACATTACCCGCGGTCTCAAAGAATTGTTATTAAGATTAAAAGATATCAGTGAGGGGGATGGTGATTTAACCAAGCGAGTAGAGTTGGATTCACGGGATGAAATTGGCCAACTAGCGCAAAGTTTCAACCGTTTTATCGAACAGATCCAAAGTTTGGTAGCAAATTCACAGCGCTCATCTCAAGAAGTAGATGATTTTTCCAGTACCAATTTAAATATGGCGAATGAATCTAAAGCCTCGCTAAAACAGCAGTTAGAGGAAACAAATTCAATTTCGGTTTCAATCGAAGAGCTTTCAGCCAGTGCCGCCGATATAGCCAAAGATACCGACGCATCATCAAGTATTGTAAAAGTCACCACCAATTCAGTAAACAGTGGTCTGCAATCTTCTCATTCAAGTGTTTCATCTGTGGCGAGCTTACACTCAGATATCACTGATACTCACTCTGTTATTGCCAAGTTAGCCAAAGAGGCGCTGGCGATAGGTGGTGTGGTTGAAGTGATAAAAGCGATGAGTGAACAAACCAATTTGCTGGCGTTAAATGCCGCTATTGAAGCGGCGAGAGCAGGGGATGCCGGTAGAGGCTTTGCAGTGGTTGCCGATGAGGTAAGATCGCTGGCTACTCGTACTAAAGTCTCGGTGTTGGAAATTGAAGAGATTATTAAAAAGTTACAGAATCAAACTGACAGTGCTGTGTCATTAATCGATAAGAGTTTAACTAGTGCAGAAGTGAATAAAGACCATGTATTGAAAACTCAAGAAAGTTTCAATGAGATTGAGCAGTCAATTGTAGAGCTCAATGAGATGATCTCATCTGTTGCCCATGCCTGTAGTGAACAATCACAAGTGACCAATCAAGTCAGTGAAAAAATATCAACAATATATTCTCTCAGTCAGCATAGTGCAGAATTAACCGATAAAAGTGCAGAGGTGAGTTTACAGTCGGCAAACTCGGTGGTGGAACTCAACTCACTATTGAATAAATTTAAAGTATAATTTGTCTATAATAGTGGTTTAGAGCAGGGTTTGCCCCTGCTTTAAACTAATAACTAAGTGAAATTTCGAGTAACGAAGATGATCTTAGGCGATATATTTTTTAACTTTTTTCAACGCCATCTTCTTTTTCAAAGGAGAGAGGTAATCGATAAACAGTTTACCTAATAAATGATCAATTTCATGCTGCATGGCAATTGCTAGGAAATCATCACTTTCGATGCGCAGAGCTTTCCCGTTGCGATCTAAAGCACTGACCACTACGTGGGTGTAGCGTTCTACATCTGCGTAATAGCCTGGGATTGATAAGCATCCCTCCTGGCCTTTTTCGATCAACTCGCCACTTTCTACTTTAGGGTTTATCAGTACCAGTGGCTCATTCCTATCTTCTGAGATGTCGATGACCACCACGGCTGATAAATTCCCGACCTGGGTGGCCGCCAAGCCAATTCCATCTTCGGTATCGTACATAGTGTCCAATAAATCGTCGATTAATTGTTGTACGCTACTGATGTCCGTCACTTCTTTCGCTTTGAGTTTCAGTTTGGGGTGGGGTGCTACTAAAATATCTAAAACAGCCATTAATGTATTTCTTTGTTTAGGAAAAAATCGAAAAGCTCATCCAAAGGGAGTAGTAGCTCGATGTATTTCTCTGGTTTAAGTGCGCAGTGCCACTGCAGCTAAAAATAATCAGTGATTAACCCTTACTAGGATTTCATCGTTAGTGTATTGCGAAAAATCATCATTGACTTGCAAAAGCCATCAATTTTTCTGATCGCACTATCCTTATTGAGCAGTATGGAGTCTGCGAATGTTAGGAGGATGTTAGCTTGAGGAAAAAACACTGTATATAAGGCTATTATACAAAAATTATGCGCTTTGTATATTGTAAATAATCCTATTCAAAAATGCTTATCTTTGTTATTGAGAATTGATGGCTGGTTGTTTGCACTGTTTTCGTTTTTACCCAGCTGAAAACTGACGATTGTAGAGCCTGCCCCGGGTGCTCCTATTTAACATAAATTCAGCTAAAAGCTAATGTATGTTGATTGAAAGTGCCGCTAGATTTTTCATTCGGCGCTAGTGGTAACCTCATCATTGCCTGGGGGCAGTTCATGTTTATCACTAGTACTTTATGTCCGCCGTAGGCAACGTGATCTATGCCCACCACTAAGGTTTTCAGTTTGAAACTAGAGGGTGTTGAGATTGGCGAGGTGTGCTTGTTGTATGCTGGTGAGGTAAGGTGTTACTTACTGTAAACTCTCGCTATGTCAGTCTAGAAAAACCTGTCGAGCCTGCGCTGATAGGGAGGGGCACTGATACGCCCCGAAATAAGATAATTAATTACCTAATAATGGTAAGTGTTTAATTTTATGATAATTAAACGCCATTGAAATACAGTGGGTAAATGCCGCCAGTGGTATGTCTGCGGTGAGTGCTAGCACTATGGCTCGATTCTTTTCATAGTGAAAAGAAGTGGGGTAGAGCTCTCTAAAGGTACTGAGTAATGTTGTGTTGCAAATGAAATAGATCCGGTAGTGCCCGGGATCTTGGTGGCTCCAGTCAATTCTTATGCTACTAGCGGATTTGGCGATATAACTAGGCTGTCCCCACTTGAGAGTTTCCTCCAGGCCTGCCACTTGCTCTCGATCGGCGACCTGCAAAATAATATCTCTTATATTGAGCAAAATAAGTCGAATATGGGTGGGGTAGCTGTCAAATTTTTTCTGCATCAGCGGCGACATATCCATAGCTAGCATCCTTTTAATACTTGCCGGTAAAACCATAGAGCAAGAGGTTTATTTTTTATCTGTAACTTTATCTTGCTCGAGGGGGCTTGAAGCGAGTGCAGTGATATCAAGCCCTTTTTCCTCCAATAATTTTTCAAGTAGGGGATAGAGTTGGCCTAAATTTTCTTCTAAAGTGTGCCTCACCGTATCGACAATCACTTGAGTATTACGCTCTATTTCAATATTGAGATGTTGACCGACGCCCTTATCTTTAAAAACTGTCATCCGCAATGTTTCTGGTATTAACCAAATTTCGAACCAACCTGCTTTTTTGTCAACATTAGCAATGGTTAAGCTGGCGCCATTAATTGCAATATAACCTTTGGGAAAAATATAGCGCTGCCACTCTTTACTCATACAGATTCGCAGGCGGTAATTATCTTGCATCAAGGTGATATCGGCAATAGGGGTATGAAAATCGATATGGCCTGAGAGTGGGTGGCCGCCAATTTCTGCGCCATCTTTAGCCGCTCGCTCGACATTGACCTCAGTTCCCTGCTTATATTCACTTAAGGTGGTGACCATCAAACTCTGCAACATGACATCGAAACAGACGCGCTGACTAGTGAGTAATTTGGTGACGGTGAGACAGACGCCATCAACTGCAACACTGGCTCCAATTTCTAACTGATTGCAAAATCCTGCTTCAAACTCAATTTCAAAGCTTCTAACTCCCTGCTCATCAGTGATTTTCTCGATACTTGCAATGCTTTGTATTATTCCTGTAAACACACTTTTCCCCATGGTTTCTGTCTGTGACTGATTAGATTTTAAGGATAATTAATGCAAGAAGATAGCTGTTCTGTATGGCTAGAGGCAAAGAATCGCGATGGCCACTTCACTACCCTTTGTTAAGTGGTATTACTCTGCTAAATCTAACCCACTGTTCGCACGAAAATCCAGATAGTCAGTTTCTGATAGACCGATAAAGTGGAGTACTGGCGTAAGTTTAAGCAGATCGTCATGCGGTGTTTTGATACGCCAAAAGTTGTGATAGGTACTGCTCACATCTTTAGCCAGAACTAAAGCGCAAAATAACATTTTAGCTTGCTCATTATGACTATTATTTAATCCAGCTGATTCTATTGGACTTCCCTGTAGTCTAATCGCCTCTACTACAATGTCGGGCATTAACCAACGCCTGGCTATTTCGGTACTAACCTGGAAATGGTTTATCTGATACTGCTGTTGTTCCTGCTCCAGTAGTTGCTGTAAATCAGTGATTGCCACAGACTCTATAAATTGTCGGTATTCTGGAATGGCCTCCATCATTAACGTTATTCCGCAGTTGTGCATCATGCCGACAGAATAGGCGTTGTCGGTACTTCCAGGGATCATCATCTGGCTGATTTTCACCATTAGCTGCGCTATTTCAGTGGCTGTATTCCAGTAACTGTCAAGTCTGTCTACTTTTGAAAGTGCCGTCTTAAGGGCGATAATCCGTAAAATGGTAATCATTTTGCTAAAGCCTAGTCGCATCACGGATTGGCTTAGACTGGTTATTTTGGCGCCGCTATTAAACAGAGGAGTATTAGCCGTGGCGAGGACTGCCGAGTAGAGAGAGACGTCTTGTTGTAAAATAGAGACGACTTCGTCGATAGACACTTCGTCATTTTTGAGAGCATTGATCACTCTTTTTAATGTTTCAGGACGAGGGGGTATTACATAAGGTTTGCCGGCGATAAATTTATTATTCATATTATTGAAGTCCAAATCAGCAGTGCGGTACGTGGCTAAACAAACACAGGAATCAGCATAAAATGTTGCTATTATTCCTTAAAAAATAACTTGGTCTAGTCTTGGACAGCACTTCTTGCACCATAGAGTGGCATAAGAATAAAGCCAGAAAAACGGATTTTCCGATTAAAATGATGCTTTGGTAAATACCAATAAGATTTTATGCAGATAACGATAGTGCCAAGCAAAGTTCGGGACTATTCAGTCATTAATATAGCAGTGTCGCCAAGCCGAAAATACCAGCGAAAAATTATGTTGTTATTTGTCCTGTATTATCATCGACTTTTTTCATCTGGCGCACAAGGCCGGTCTCCAATCGAAAAATCCTATAGGAACAATCATTATTTCATCGCCTGTAATATTCTGGTTGGGGAATTTCTGCAGCATAGATTTCATTAAAATCAGAAACTACCAAGTATGGATTCAGCCTACTACTCCTATTAAGATGCGTCAAACCTATCCGTTATTAATGAGAATATTGCACTGGCTCAAAATGCTAACGCTCTGTATTTAAACCAGAGGATAAATACAATGTGTTCGGCGAGTCGCAGGATCAAGTCTGCTGCTTCGAGCCATTTTCTCAGCGGAATTAAAGAGCAATTATTAGTTTTAGTCATTGTGGATTAGTCAGATGTTGTTAAAAAATCTGAGCAATAGCCACTTGTATCAGCACTATTGTTAGGGATATCTTTTGACTATAGTGCTTGTGCATAGGTAATAACTGATACATACTATCGATAATTTACAATTAATAGCAAAATAAATGATAGTAGGTATTGTTATGAAAATGTCAGAGAAGAAGGCAGCGACCAGACGCAAGCTGATCAATCAGGCTGTTACTCTATTTACCGAGCAGGGTTTTGATAATACAACCATGAAGCAAATTGCCAAAGCTGGAGGAGTAGGCGATGCCACTATCTATAAATATTTTGCCAATAAAGAATTAATACTGCTGGGCTATTTTGCACAATGCGCACAAGATGCAATCGATAAAGCCCAACAGACCACAGATTTTGCGGATTTTGGGTTGCATGAGAAAATGCAATTACTGCTAGATTTCTATATTGAAATTTTAATGAGCGAACGAGAGTTCGTGCTTTTTTGTGTGGACAAATTCTCTCATTCACCGCTGTTTTTGTTACAGGACGCGCTAAAAGTACAACAATTGTTTAGAGAGGTAATCTACGATTATGTGAGTGTTGCTGAAGAGATGGATGAAATCCCCGAGGTACCCTTCAAGGGTGCAGTCTGTAATTTATTGGCGGAGTATGTGTTTGCAGTGGTTTTTTTCTGGAGTAAAGATGACAGTGAAGAATTCACCGATACCAGCCAAATGATTGATCTATCATTAGGTATTATCATAATTGTATTACAAAGTGGCTTAATCAATAAAGTGACAGAATTTGGTGGTTTTATGTTTAAAGCACAGCTGTTCAACTTGATGAATAATAAGTCGGGTTTACTCTCTATCCTTAAAAACACCAGGGGCTCACTGGCTGGGTTCAATTTATGAGTGTGCTAAAAGGTCTAGAAGAAGTCGCAAATTTGAGTACTTCCAAGTTTACCCGCACCGCATTTTCTGGTTTAACCGCGGCTAAAATAGTAGCCAAGTTAGCCGTGCAAAAAGGTAAGAGTAAACTTAGCCCAGGGTTGCTCAGTGATCAGCAGCGACTGAAAAATGAGCGTGAAATTGGTAAAATGCTCTTCGCTGCCCTGGGACAATTACGGGGTACTGCGTTAAAAGTATCGCAGATGCTAAGTATGGAGGTCGATTTATTACCAGAGGGGATTCGTCAAGAATTAGCCAAAAGTTGTTATCAGGTTCCGCCGCTTAACCGAGCGGTGATCAATAAAGTATTTATACGCGAACTAAAGGGCAGTCCCAGTGATGTTTTTGCAACTTTTGAGACCAGTGCCTTTGCCGCAGCCAGTCTTGGGCAAGTGCATCGTGCTGTGACTGATGAAGGGCAGAGCGTGGCGGTTAAAATCCAGTATCCTGGGATTTCTGCATCGATACGCTCCGATATGCAAATGATCCGGGCTCTGTTGGGCACATTAGCCTCACACACCGCCCTGTTGCCTAATAGGCAAGTGATTAGTGATATATTGAATGAGATTGAAGAGCGCCTAGCAGAGGAGGTAGATTACGCTCGAGAGGCCAGCAATACCAGCTGGTTTAAACAGCAACTATTAGCGCTCAATATTGTGGTGCCCAGTGTACTGACTCAATACAGTAGTGAGAAAGTACTGACCACTGAGCTGTTAGCGGGGGTACATTTAGAGGATTGGCTGGCGACAGACCCCACTCAAGAGCAACGCAATCACTTCGGACAGCTTATTTTTAATGTTTTTATTGAAAGCGCATTTAAACTGGGACGTCTGCATGCTGATCCGCACCCTGGAAATTATTTATTCTTGGATAATGGTCAGCTGGCAATTTTGGATTTTGGTTGTGTAAAAATGTTCACCCCAGCGCTAGCCCAACAGAAGATACAATTGCTTAATGCTTTTTTAGAGCTTGATCAAAGCGTCAGAGCGGCAGGGATTTTAGCGGTCTATCAAAGGCAAAAAATCATTGCTAAAACGCTCGGTATCGAGGAGTTTGAAACAGCGTTGTTGCCACTGTTAGAACCAATGTATCAATGGGTATCGAAACCTTTTCAACAACCATGCTACGATTTTTCCAACTACCCTAGCTGTCCGAAAATGTCGATTGAGGATGCCAAAAAAGCCAATAAATATTTAGTGTCAGTGCCGCAGCATCAAATGTATTTTGATCGTACTATGTTGGGTGTTTTTTCGATGCTTAAGCAGATGCGGGCACAGGTGGATACCGCGAATGTCTGGATCAAGGTGGGTGGCTGAAACTCGCTACGCTTATAGTTTAGTGATCAATGGATTAAAAACTCATGTCTGATAGTAAACTAACCTGACAAAATCACTGCTGAAGATGCTCGATATTTACCGCTTGAGCACAGGCGGAGTCGATGGGCAAAATTGTTTGCATCGACGGCCTGTGTAGCGACTAGTTTGTTAGGCCAATAGAGCGGCGACTAATTGATTGAAGCCCAACCCTTTTGGCTGTTGTGTTATCCATCGTGGGTGGTGCGCTAAAGCCGCTAAACTCTTATCGATGTTGGCGACACCGACACTGTTGGGGAAAAATTCAAACATGCTTTCATCATTGAGTGAATCTCCGATAAATAGCACCTGCTCGCGCATTTGATCCGGGGATAAGTTGAACTGGGTTGCCAATAATTCACAGGCCATGGCCTTTTTATTGTAATCACCGATCCAGGCATTGACGTGAATAGAGCTGGCATTGGCGCTGGCACCGGCACGGTGAAATATGTTTAAAATATCTGCTATTTGGCGCTCACTGATGCCTTTTATATCTTGATTGTAATCGATGGCGACATCCACTAACCGATAGGGTTGATCTTTGGCTAAACGTACTTCAGGGATTTTATTGATCACCTCGTCGGCCAGTGCCAGCAGCTTTTGTTGATTATTCTTACGCACTGCTTCCTCTTGCCAAAAATGGTAATTAACACTAGCGTCCGGCTGTTTGTTGATGTAAAAAGCGCCATTTTCACCAATGACAGCGGCGCAGGGCCAGAGTCGAGCAAAAGAGTCACACCAGCCAGCACAGCCACCAGTGATTGGAATGAAGACAATACCTGCATCTGTCAGTTGCTGCATACTCTGGTACGTTGAAGGCAGTAGTTGCCCATGGGTGGTGATAGTGTCATCGACATCGCTGAGGACAAATTTTATGTTGGCAATTTTAGCGGGTAGGTCCTGAGGATGAGGTCTCTGGTTTAGCATAAATTAAATCTCCTGAGCACAGGCAATGATATCTACTTGCAGGGCCTTTAATTGATTACAGATAAGCGCATCGGGCAGTTGATCGGTAAAAACTTTATCGATGGTGCTAAAGGGGGCAACTTTGGCAAAGGCCTTTTTATTCCACTTGCTCTCATCCACGGCTAATATCTTATGGGCAGAGTTATTTAAAATACTCTGCGTGATGGCGACATTATCCATGTCAAAATCCATTAAGCCCCGCGCTATATCGAGAGAACCGACGCCGACAATGGCATAGTCTACGTAGTAGCTGTTGAAAAATTGTACCGTTTGATCACCGACCATATCTTGGTCTAACGGGCGTAACATTCCGCCACTGAGCATCACTTCGATATCGCTCGATTGAAAAAAGAGGCTGGCAACAGTGAGGTTATTAGTGATGATCTTTAGCCCCTTTTTGTTCATTAGCTGTTTGGCTACCGCCTCGACGGTGGTGCCTATACCGAGTGCGACAGAGGCATTCTCTGGAATGAGCGCCGCTATCCTTTTACCGATAAGTTGTTTGGCTCGTGCGTTGATCACCCGGCGACTGCCAAAAGAGAGGTTTTCAGCGCTCGGCAATTGCCCGACGCCACCGTGGTGACGACGTGCCAGCCCTAAATCACAGAGTTTGGTGATATCGCGCCTGATGGTCTGGGTAGCCATATTAAAATGCTGTGAGAGTGATTCAACACTAATAAATTCTGTGCCGCTAATTTTGGCTAGAATGGATTGTTGTCTGGCATTTAGTTGCAAAATTAATTCTCAATTAGCCCAGTTGTTGAAAGAAAGCGCTGCGGGTAGTCGGTGATGATAGCGTCGATGCCCCACTGCCAAAGTTCACTGACAGCGCTGGGATCGTTTACCGTGTAACAATATAAATCGTAACCTTGTGCTTTGACGGCGACGGCTTGTTGGGCAGTTAGGTGTTGATATTTACAGTGCAGGCTCACTGCAGCGAGTTGTTTAAGTTCCTCCTGCCAGTTGCCCGGTATTTCTCGGTAGAGTTTACCGCGTTGTATCTGGGGAGCATGTAATTGACAATAATCGAGCGCAGCGCGATCAAAGCTGGAGATGATTAATTTATCGAAGTCCTGCCAGTGCTTTAGCAGCGCTTCCAATACTGGTGCTACGACGGTAGCGGCACTGTTTTCGTAGAGTTTTATTTCTAGATTAAGGCCTAGCCCCAGCGATTGAATCAGCTCTATTGCCGGTTCAATCGCGACCATTTTTTCACCGCAATGGTGTTCGCTAAACCAGCTGCCGCAGTCGAGGTTAGTTATGCTTTGCGCGCTGTGCTCGGCCATGCTACCAGTGCCATCAGAGCAGCGATCGATGCTGTTATCATGCCACATCACAATACTGCCATCTCCCAGGGCGATGGCATCTATTTCAATCCACTCTATGCCATGCTCAGCGGCCAGTGTAATAGCGGCCAAGGTATTTTCAGGCGCGAGGCTAGAGAGACCACGGTGGGCAATTATTTTAGAAGCAATCATATTTTGACCTTGTTTAGGATACGCGCTGTTGACTGTCAGGATCAAAAAAATACATTTTTTGTAGGTCAAAAACCATGTTGTGACTGTCACCGATTTTTATATTTTCATTGTTATCGCATTGTATAACAATGGGTTGGGGGTTGTTTTCACAGCTTACATAAAGAAGGATAGAGGCGCCAAGCTTTTCTATCATTTCTACTTTTCCCTGTAATCCAACGCTTTGCGATTCGATAAAATGTTCGGGCCTAACCCCGAGTACCAACTTACCTCGGACCGTGATATGAGCGGGGCGGGTCAGAGTTTGACCGGCGATAAGTATATGCTGATCCGTCACTTCGCAGTCGATAAAGTTCATCGCGGGAGAGCCAATAAAGCCAGCCACAAATTGGGTGAGCGGATTGTCATATATTTCCATAGGGGTGCCAATTTGCGCGGCTACCCCGTCTTTTAATACCACCAGTCGATCGGCCATGGTCATCGCCTCGACTTGATCATGGGTGACATAGATAGTGGTGACGTTTAAGTTTCGCTGCAGGGTTTTAATTTGCATGCGCATTTGCACCCGTAGCTTTGCGTCTAAATTTGACAGGGGTTCATCGAATAAAAATACTTTTGGTTTACGCACGATGGCGCGCCCCATCGCCACTCGTTGGCGTTGTCCACCGGATAAATTGCTCGGGCGCCTCTCTAAAAAGTCTTCAATTTGCAGCAGCTCTGCTACTTGTTGTACACGCTCTTCGATTTCTGCCTTGGGCAGTTTCATCAGCTTTAAGCCGTAGGCCATGTTGTCGTACACTGACATATGTGGGTAGAGAGCATAATTTTGAAATACCATGGCGATGCCGCGATCTTTGGGTTCGAGATCATTGACTACCTCATCATCAATTTTAACGATACCCTCGGTGATCGTTTCAAGACCTGCGACCATGCGCAATAGGGTGGACTTACCACAACCTGAGGGGCCGACTAGGACAATAAATTCCCCGTGGTTAATTTCAATGTCAATCCCATGAATTACCTGAGTACTTTCATAAGATTTTTTTATCTGTTCAATTTTGATTGTTGACATGGTTACTTCTCCGAATCCGTCAGGCCCTTTACGAACACTTTTTGCATAAATATTACGACTAATATTGGTGGTAGCATGGCGATCAATGCGGTGAGCATGATCAGGTGCCACTGGGGTTCGCCCTCTCCAGATTCAAGCATTTGCTTGATGCTCATCACCGCCGTATACATATCGGGATCAGTGGTGATCAGTAGTGGCCATAAATATTGATTCCAGCCGTAAATAAATAAGATAACAAAGAGTGCCGCAATGTTAGTACGTGACATGGGGATCACCACATCAAAGAAAAAACGCATCGGGCTGGCACCATCTATTCTGGATGCCTCCATCAGTTCATCGGGGATGGTTAAAAAAGTCTGTCTGAACATGAAGGTGGCGGTGGCTGAAGCGATTAATGGAATACTCAACCCCCAGTAAGAATCTAACATATTGAAATTCGCTACCACCTCGTAAGTTGGCAGTATCCGCACTTCTACGGGTAGCATTAGCGTGATAAATATCATCCAAAAGAAGAACATCCGAAAACGAAACTTAAAATAGACAATAGCAAAGGCAGAGAGTACTGAGATAGATATTTTCCCCACAGAAATCATCAGCGCCATCACCAGGCTATTAAATACCGTTAGATGGATAGGGGTGCCAAAGTCTTTCTCTTCAAACAGTGATTTGAGGTTGGTCCAAAGCTGATCACCGGGCAGTAATGGCAGCGGTACTTGGGTGAGACGCAGCGCGTCATGGGTGGAAGCCACGATCATTATCCAGATCGGAAAAACGATCAGCGCTACCCCAATAATCAGCACGCTGTGACTCACAAAAGTAGTAATAGGTCTGTTTTCAATCATTAGTATTGAACCTTGCGTTCTACATATTTAAATTGAACTACCGTTAGCATGACCACGATAAACATTAAAATCACCGATTGAGCCGCCGAACCGCCTAAATCGAGACCGACAAAACCATCGTTGTATACTTTGTAAACCAGTATCTCGGTGGAATTACCCGGGCCGCCTGCGGTGATGGCATGAATGATGCCAAAGGTATCAAAAAAGGCATAGATGATATTCACCACCAGTAAAAAGAAAGTGGTGGGTGAAATTAAGGGTAAGATGATAGTAAAGAAACGGTGTACAGGACCCGCACCATCAATGGCTGAAGCCTCAATCAGTGATTTAGGGATGGAGTGCATTGCGGCGATAAAAAATAGGAAATTATAGCTAATTTGCTTCCAGGCGGCGGCGAGGATAACTAAACCCATTGCCTGTGAACTGTTTAATTTATGGTTCCAATCAATGCCGAAAGCGTCTAAAAAGTAAGTGATGATGCCCAGTGTCGGGTTAAATAAGAATAACCAGAGGGTGCCAGCAAGCACCGGTGCCACCGCATAGGGGATGATCAGTAAGGTGCGATAAGTGTGTGACCCTTTAATCACTCGATCGGCGAGTGCGGCAAAAAACAGCGCAAAGCTCATTGATAGAGAGGCGACAGCAACAGAGAAGAATCCTGTTCTGGCAAATGAGTTGAGATAATTTGGGTTTTCGTAAAGTTCTATAAAGTTATCGAACCAGACAAATTCTGATGATAAACCAAAGGCGTCTTCCAGTAAAAAAGATTGATAAAGAGCCTGTCCGGCAGGCCAGATAAAAAATAGTATGGTGATAATTATCTGGGGTGCGACCAGTAAATAGGGTAGGTAAGATGATCGGTAGTGGACGCGTTTGAGCATAGTTTTTATCCATTACTGGGTAATAAGACTAGGGTTTTAATAATAAGTAGACCAATCCCGGACATTGCATGCAATGTCCGGGCTAACCTCAGAATCTGAGGTTTGGTCCGTTGAGTATCTCTAATCGCTAGAGATTACTTATTGGCTTTTTCAAACTTACGCAACAATTTATTAGATTGTGCGACGGCATCATCCATAGCTTGTTGTGCCGTTTTAGATTTATTCCAGATCATTTCCATCTCGGCGTTGACGATGTCGCGAATCTGCACAAAGTTACCAAAACGCAGCCCACGAGAGTTCTCGTTAGGTTGGTTTAAGCTCAATTGCATAATTGCGGTATCAGTACCGGGGTTTTTATCGTAGAAGCCCTGCTCTTTGCTTAACTGGTGAGCGGCTTTAGTGATAGGTACATAACCGGTTTCTTGATGCCACCAAGCTTGTACTTCAGTGGATGATAAGTACTGCATGAATTCAGCCACGCCCTTGTACTCATCTTTGGTGTGTCCTCTTAATGTCCAGAGTGTCGCGCCACCAATAATAGAGTTCTGTGGGGCATCGGTGACTGTTGAATCGTAAGGCATCATAGTTTGAGCATAGTCAAACTTTGCCTGTCCCTTGATTGAACCGTAGTAGGCTGAGGAGTTAATCCACATACCACACTCGCCACTGGTGAACATCGCCAAACTCTCACCACGGCGACCGCCGTAGGCAAAACTGCCGTCTTCTTGCATGTCGGCTAAACGCTGTAAGTTAGCGACGACATGTTTGTTGTTAAAAGTCAGCTCAGTGTCTAAACCCGCGTAACCATTTTCTTTGGTACCTAGAGAAATGTTGTTCCAGGCGCTGTAGTTTTCGATCAGTCCCCAAGATTGATAACCTACGGCAATACCGCATTTCATCCCACTACCCACTAGTTTCTTAGCAGCAGAGCTGACGTCGTCCCAAGTTTTTGGTACACCGCTAACCCCAGCTTTTTCGAAAGCATCGCGGTTGTACCACAATACTGGAGTAGAGCTATTAAACGGCATGGATAACAGCTCGCCGTCAGACGTTTGATAATAGGAGATAACCGCTGGTAAGTAGTCAGATTTATCCAGCTTAACACCTGAATCTTTCATGACCTGTTCAATCGGATAAACAGCGCCTTTAGCTGCCATCATGGTCGCGGTACCTACTTCAAAGACCTGCACAATATGTGGCTGCTTCTTTGCTCTAAAAGCAGCAATGGCGGCAGTCATGGTCTCGGTGTAGTTGCCTTTATAAACGGCGTTTATTTTATAATCGCTCTGCGATGCATTGAAGTCACTGGCGATTTTATTAACGCGTTCAGTGTTAGTGCCACCCATTGCGTGCCACCAATTAACTTCTACCGCTGCGCTCAGTGAAGAAGAGATAAGAACAGCTGATATAGAAGCTGCAATTAAAGATTTCTTAAGCATTGTAAATCTCCCTTAGGGGGAACATAGCAAACCGTGCAACACAACTACTATAAGTAGAGGTAATACTGGACAGGTTCGTTGTTCCTTTTCGTCATTAGCAAATTTGCTGGATTTAATCGCTCGACTATTGACCAATCTAGCGGTCTGCTTTCAAGTGATATTTGAAAACTTGTCCGCCTGTATAAAAGCTGACTAATTTCTATAAATACAAACGGTAGAGTAGTTATAAATTATGACATTTCAATGACAACTAAATGACATAAAAACCGATACTAACGTAATAAGAGAGTAGAAGGCAATATGTTCATATGAAAATAATTCATCAATTTATGATTGTATATGGATAAATATTGAGTGTAATTGTTCATTTGAAGGCTGGTAGGCTCAGGTGAGTGCGTTGTCGATGGCGCTATATGGCGAATGTTGCGGGGGCTATCGGTGAGAATAAGTCTAGTAGCGTTTCAACAATTGAAAGTAAATGAGGTGTAAAAAAGTCGTCAATTAAACGAAATTCAGCCATTAAAAACAGCTAATAAATATAATCTAGTCGCTAATATTAATTAATATTTTATCTAAGAGGGTCTTAAATTGTGTGCCAGTAGCCAATAATAGACAAGAGCTCGAGATAATAGCAGGCACTAGGTCAAGATAGAATTGCTTAAGAGCAGTAAATTTGATGCAAACTATGGATGATTTTTTCAGCCTCTAGACTATCCAGTGAGTAAAAGATGTTCTGGGCCTCGCGACGGGTTTTAACCAGATGGGCGTTGCGCAGCCAAGCTAATTGTTGCGAGAGTGAAGATTGAGCAATGGGGATGCGCTCATTGAGTTCCCCCACACTTAGCTCTCCCTCAATTAGCGAGCAGAGAATCATCAGTCGATTTTTGTTAGCGAGAAGTTTTAGCAGTGCCGTGGCTTTTTCTGCGCTGTCGGCCAGTGATGAAAGTTGTTGCATAACATTTTCTACTCAGTATGGCCAAATTAAGCCGTTGAATTTATCGTTTTAATAGGCCAGCGAGCTGCATACCGAGTAACATCATGACAAAGAATACGATTAATTTAGCGTCAAAGTGCACTAAATTGACCAGGGTAGGGCCTGGGCATAATCCTGAAATTCCCCAGCCGGCACCAAATAATATCGCACCGATGATTAACGGCTTATCGATATTTTTGCGGGTCGGTAAGTGGAAACTAGCGCTTAATAACGGCGTGCTATCTTGCGCTATTCTAGGCTGAATAAGCAACTTAAAGCCGATTGAAAACACTACTAATGCAGCAAAGAGTACCAGTGCTAAGCTTGGGTCCCACAACCCGCTAACATCTAGAAACCCTTTTACTTTGTTGGGGTCAACCATGGCGGCGACTTGTAGACCAATGGCAAAGATGGCACCGGCGATAAAGACAGATAGATAATAAAACAGTGATTTTGAGGTTGTCAATGGCATGATGATACTTCTTATTTGGTTAAATAGAGGCTGATGGCGCCGCTGATTAGAAAAGTGCATGTCGCGATGATTGAGCGTAACGAGAACCTACCGATACCGCAGATACCGTGCCCAGAGGTACAACCTGAGCCCATTTTGCTGCCGATGCCTACCAGCAAGCCTGCAACAATAATACTCAACCATGAGATATCTAGGTTAGGTGCTGTGATCTTTAGGGTGCGCAGACCAATGAATGAGCCTGCCAATAAACCTACGATAAATATCCAGGCCCAAAGGTTTGAGGCGTTAGGTTTGGTTAATATTTGGGCAGTAATACCTGAAATTCCGGCAATACGACCATTAACCAGTAGTAGTAATAGGCAGGCAAAACCAATTAATGCACCACCGAGCAGTGCGCTAACCGGGGTGAACTGAGCGTAATTAATCATGGGGAATTGTCTCTGAATTTATATTGTATATGCATAATATACGATGTTAATGAATAATACCAGAAAAAGTAAGGCAGGGTAGGGGAACTGGAGGTTGCAAGTTTAAAAACTATTTTACCACGCTGTCAAAAGTACTGAATACTCATACTGAATGCCCCGAGCAGCACCAGTTTGAGACCTGCAAAACCTAGCGCGAAACATACAGTTTGATACTGTCTGATTTTATTGCAGGGTACTGTTCTGTCTACTAAAAATACATCATGCATGCACAGCTTTTAGATGTTTAATGTTGGTATTAAACTGATGCCCCGCTGCAAAATAACTTATCCAGATAAAAGAGAGTAATGTCACAGTGAATTGCGCGCAATATTGTTCAATAGCATTTGATTTGTTGTGAGTAAAAATATTATAAGTATTTGAATTTAAATGGTTTTTTTTGGTTAAATATATGGGCTTCCGAGGTTTTGTCCGATGCTTTTTCCCTATGACTAAAGTAAGAAATGATATATATTGATTCTCTGAGTAAGAATTTTATTCTGCTGAGGAGGGGGTAAGGATGAAAGGTATTTTAAGCATCATTGTTGTTTTACTATTTTCCAAGGTGTCGTTTGCAGAAAGTATTGAGGTTAATATTTTGGTAAATGATAGCCACCCTCCCTACGTGTATTTGGAACAGGGGGATATCAAAGGTATTTATATAGAGGTTCTGAAACGAATTTCTGAGCGAATGAGCGGATATACATTAAATTTTTATCCTGCCCCCTGGCAGCGTGTCAAAAAGTTAATAGAAGTCGGAAAGGGTTTTGCTTTTGTACCTCCTTATTATCATGGACACGACTGGCATTATGTATGGCCTTACTCTATTGCTATCATGGACGAGAGCGTGGTTGTTTTATGTAGCAAAGAAGTTCTTAACACCCCCAGACCTAACTGGCCTGAGGACTATGTCGGCCTCATCATTGCCAACAACAGCGGTTATGACGGTTTTGGGGGGCCGGTCTTTAGGAAACTCGTCAAAGAGGGAACTATCACTTTGGCCGAGGCCAAAACTACCCATCAAAACCTGCTAAGACTGATTCGTAACAGGGTAGATTGTTATATGGGTAATCAGATCTCAGTGGAGTGGGCCATAAAGACCATGCTAAAGTCTGGTGATTTAACAACGGCCGAGAAAGAAAGCATTGTCGAAGCGGCGGTAATTTCTACAGATGCTGTGTATATGGGTTTTACCAATCGTGATCAGGGGAAGTTTTATTACAAGCTTGATTTTGTTAAGAAGTTTAACAATGAACTATACAAGATGAAAAAACAGGGTGAAATATTGCGTATCTATGCAGAATATCTTAATTAACAAGATTGACTCTATTATACCCATTCAAAAAAATCCAACTGGGTTACTTTCAATCTTTGAAGATGGCACTTTTGACAATTTTTTATGGACTATCACCCTGAAGATATACAGCATGCTGGTTAGTGGGGGCCGAAATATTTTTCAACTGAAAAATCTAAACCTAACCGTCGCAACATCATTCGATCGGCCAGAATTTTGCTATAACAAATAGAACAATAGCCAATCAGCTGGCTGATAGGCTAGTTACCCCCAATTGGTGCTGACATTCAAACCACTGAAATGGTGTTTTTAATTGGAGTGCATGAGGCAATTCACGGCTATTTATAGTCATTTACAGGATTAGGATTTTTTCCCTTTGCTGTTTGAGTATAATCTACCACATAGATTGATTCTTTAGCTGACAATTATACTGTTCTGAGGAGGAGGTAAGGATGAAGTGGGTTTTTAGCATCATTGTTATACTACTCTTTTCAAGGGTATCATTTGCAAAAGAGATTACGTTTACCGGCGGCCAGCCTCTCAATCAATATTCGCCCAGTATTATCGTACCTATATTAACCGAAGCTTTTAAGCGTAACGGCATCAACTTTAAAGCGGTGCATCATCCCAGTCTCAGGTCATTAGCATATTCAAGTACTGGAAGATTAGACGGTGAGCTGCACCGGGTTTATGATTTTTATAATGTTAGTGACGGTAAATACCCTGATCTGATCAGGATAGAAACTGAAATGCAGACCATCTGGTTCGCAGTATTTTCCACTAAAAAAATAATATTCAATACATGGGACGATCTCAAAAACCACAAGGTTAGCTACTCCCGGGGGAAAAAAATACTGAAGAGACTTCTTCTTCAGTATTTACCCAAAGAACAGATATTAGTCGCCAACGATGATATCCATGCTTTCAAAATGTTATCTGATGGCATCGTAGATATAGTGGTGTCTGGAAGTAAGTTAGGTGATTATTTGTTAGAAACCCATTCACAGTTTTCAGGTATCACCAAAATAAAGCAAATAACCCCAGTCAGAATGTACTCCTATATACATAAGAAACATAAACAGTTAGCGACAAAAATTGCCGATACCATTGAGCAAATGAAAAGAGATGGTAGTTACGCAAAGATCGTTGCGGTGGTGAATAACTCCTTTAAATTCGAGTAGTGTAATTCCAAGGGGATTCGTCGTACTAAAGACTGAGCTATTCACTTTTAAGCATTCTTTGAAGCGTCCGCTTCGTATCAACTCCAGACTTATGGGCTCTGATTAATCATGAGGCTGGTATCTGCCAAAAGCAGTCGTTTTGCTATTCTTGGATCAAGCTCGTGATCGGATTTTGCTTTTGCGAAGTTGTCACTTAACAGATGAATGACTAACTCACAATGATTTGTGCGGCCATTCTCGATCCTTTGCTTGTTGATGACATGGCGACACAATTCCACGTTTATGTTCTAATTTAATATGTAGCAACGTATAGACACAGATTTATAACAGCAGCTTAACAAACTCAATTTTACTTCAAAGGCAATATTTAAGATGTTTAAAATACTTCGTCTCGCTGTAATTTATTCGCTATTGTTCATATCAATTACAAATTCAGTTCAAGGTAAAACCGTTATTACAGTTGCAGCGATTGAAGGCTCTATCAACAGTTGGAATGAATTTAAGTCATATTCGAAAGTATCCCCAGAAAAAATTCAACATATTTTAGGTGCAGAATCTAGTGTACGTTTTATTGCCGATATGGTGATTCTTACCCAAGCATTTGAAAAAGCAGGCTATGATTATGAAATAGAGTTTGTTATCGCACCCAATGAGAGAAGAGCCGTAAGAATGCTTGTTGATGGTGTTGCTGCTATGGTTGGTTCAGATCTTTTTTTAAACGATTACCCAGAGTCTATATTTATAAGTGAAGCAATTATCAAGGAAGGTGAACTTTTTAAAGGTGTTTTTGGTTTATCTTCAAATAAAGCGCTCATGTCGGCAAAATCAATCAAAGACCTTCAGCAGCTAACGGCCGTTTCACTGCCAAACTGGAAAACAGATTGGTCTACCCTTACAAAACTTCAGGTAAAAGATTTAATTCCAGTTAATACATACCGAGCCATGGTACACGTGATTACATTTCGTAATGTTGATTTCGGACTAATAGAAATACCACGCTTAACTAATCCTATAAATACTTGGACCTATAAGGGGGTTTCTCTATCCATTGTTCCTGGTATTAAATTACAAATGCCTGGTTCTCGCCACTTTGCGGTTTCTAAAACACACCCACTAGGCAGCCAAGTTTTTAAAGCACTCGAGGAGGGTTTATTAATATTAAGAGAAGAAAATAAAATTCAATCCTTGATGGAAGACGTTGGGGTACATAATAAGAAAACCTATGGCTGGAAAATATTGAATTAGGATTGTGGTGAGGTTGTGATGGCAGCTTTATGAGAATTGTCGATCAAGTAAACCTAAGTTTCAGAAGAAAATTCTATGATCAATAAGCAGCGCTAAGATCTTAGCTCTCTAGACGTTTATTTGGCTCTAAATGAACTTTCACCAGAGCATTTGAAACGGCCGCTTTGTGTCAGCTCCAGACTATTTTGCGCAAGCTGAGTATGAGGCAGCTGTCGGCCCAGACTGTGTAAAAACACAAAATCCTGTGTTTTGGCGTCATTTTCCCGGATATATCAACTTCTAGGGCCTTCCTACACTTTAGGCTGCCATACTTCAACATCCAGTTAGATAAGTCTACGAGCTGATGAGGAACAGCAACAAGCTCTTTATTGCGGCCTATAAGACAAAATTGCGGCTATGCCGCTATAGTGTTCAGCAATCTGTTGATTCCTACAATATTTATTACCCGTTTCATATTATATGCCAGTATATGTAGACTCATTTCGGTACTGACTCGGCCTAAGGTTCTGGTTAAAAAGTGAGTTGCCCCCATCCATGCCTTAATGGTTCCGAAGGGATGCTCCACAGTCTGACGTCTTATCTTCATAGACTCAGGCGCTTGTTCTAGCCTTGCCTGCATATCATCAAGTACTTCTTCATGTTCCCAGCGTCTTATTCGACGCTCTTTTCCCGTAGTACACTGTGTTTTAATGTGACAGTTCTTACATTTAGGGCTGGTATAGCTTTGGTAAATTTTATTGTCTTTAGTAGTGGATCCGGTTTGTCGTAAACGTTCACCAGCTGGGCAAAGATATTGTTACCGGATGCGATAAAGATAAAGTCTGTTCTCGCAAAGCGCCCTTGTGCAACATTATTTGAAGTATAGGTTTTAGGGATTAAAGGTCTAAAACCTGCATGATAGCTGGCCAGTATTTCTTCACTTCTGAAGTAGCCACGATCTGCGATAATCGTTAGGTTATCCTGATTGAGTGCCTCTCTAGAATGGATAGACATATTCGTAAGCTGGCGACGGTCAGTACCTTCATTTGTAACTTCGTGTGCGACAATCAAGTGATGCTCTGCATCTACCGCAGTCTGTACATTGTAGCCAACAATACCCTGGCCACGTGTTTTCATTGATCTGGAGTCGGGGTCCGTTAATGAAACCTGTTTATCTGGTGCTGCTAGCATCTCGACTTCTATCTCTTTCAGTCGCTTCATCTCTTCATCTCTTCATTTAATACAATTATTTTGTCTTTTATTTTGATAGTTTGAGGTTCGATTCCTACTGATTCGACCTGATCAGTTTCTTCCAGCTTAGCCATATATTTATCCAGGCTTTTATCTATTTGCTCTAAACGGCGTTTCATCTTTGCGCGGGTAAAGTTCTTATCGCGATGGTTAACTGCTTTAAATTTACTGCCATCAATAGTGATAATTGACTGACTAAAAAGCTGCATATTGCGGCATATAAGTATGAATTTCTGGCAGGCTTTTCGGATAGATTTACCATTATCCTTACGAAAGTCAGCGATGGTTTTAAAGTCAGGAGTTAGGCGTCCAGTAAGCCACATGAGTTCAACATTACCTTGTGTTTCTCGCTCAAGACGTCGACTCGAATGAATACGATTTAGGTATCCGTATATGTAGATCATTAATAAAACTGAGGGATGGTAGGCAGGTCTGCCAGTATTTTTAGGTTCAATGCCTTTAAATCCAAGGTCCCTTAGATCTAGCGCTTCTATATAAGCTTCAATTACCCGTACGGGATTATCTTCGGCAATATAATCATCTAATATCTCAGGTAATAACAGGCATTGTGATCGATTAGCACTTTCAATAAAGCGTTTCATATCAACTCTCCAGAGAACTATCATTTGGAGTATATCTTATAAGACGTTTTCACACAGTCTGGGCCGTTAACTGACATTTACTTAAATATAACAACTGGAAACTGACATCAACTGTTAATAATAATCGACTATGCTTGGCAGGTTTACTGTTTTTTTGAGGGATAGCAGATTTCAAAAGAATTACAATACGGAGCCACCAAGTCCCTTGGTATTACCGCCGGAGTAATTTTCTAAATTGGCGAGCGGAGCGGCAGGACGTCGCGAAAAGCGAAGTTGAGCCATGGATAATGGTATGGACCCACTCCTCTTTCTAATTGGCCGTTTAAGGTCCAAAATGGATTGAAAATTCATTTAACATGAGGTGCTTCGCGATGAATATCACAACATTAGGTTTAGATATAGCCAAGTCAGTATTTCATCTTTATATAGTTACTAAAACTGGTCGGTTTATTAAAAAAAGAAGTTAAGCAGAAAACAGCTCTTACCGTTTATAGCAAAGCTCGAACCTTGCTTAATAGCTATGGAAGCTTGTGGTGGTGCCAATTACTGGGCGAGAACATTTATAGCCATGGGGCATGAGGTAAAATTAATAGCCCCCCAATATGTTAAGCCCTATGTTAAAGGTAATAAAAACGATTTCAATGATGCTGAAGCAATTACCGAAGCGGCTCAGCGTCCTTCAATGAGATTTGTATCGATAAAGTCAATTGAACGGCAAGATATTCAAAACTACCACCGCCAAAGAGAGTTAATAAAAAAGGAGCGCAAAGCGCTGGCAAGTCAAATCAGAGGGCTTTTAGCTGAATACGGAATTGTTATAAAAAAAGGCACTTATAACCTGCGTATGGAGCTTCCTCGTATATTAGAAAATGCAGATAATGAACTTTCCTTTCTTAGTCGTGAGCTATTTTCTGAATTATATGAAGCATTGCAAATTATTGAACAGAGGTTTAAAAAATGCGAGAAGCGCATTATCAGGTTAAACAAAGATAATGATGTATGTAAGCGTTTGGATGAAATATTAGGTATTGGCCCAATTATAGCGAGTGCAACATATGCCGCTGCAGGTGATGGTAAAGACTTCGTCAATGGCCGGCATTTTTCTGCTTGGTTAGGCCTGGTTCTAGGCCAATGTTCAACAGGAGGTGTACCTAAATTATTAGGAATCACGAAACGTGGTAATGCATATTTGAGAACTCAATTTATTCATGGCGCCAGATCGGTTTTAAAAAGCAGTGCGGGGAAGAGTGATAAATTTAGTTTATGGGCACAAGCGTTAATGTTACGCCGAGGGCATAATAAAGCGTGTGTCGCGATAGCTAATAAAATGGCACGAATGGCGTGGGTTATCATGGCAAAAGGAGAAACCTATAAACCTGATCTTTGATAAAATAATCGATGAATAACTAAAACGACCTGTTACTTCAGTTGCAAAAGATAAATTAATCGGATGATAAGACAAGTCAGACTGGCTTACCCAAAACCTGCCATTTCGCCTTGGCTATAATAAGCCGTAGGGATGATGAGGAGGGTAAGCGCAAATAATCATCGGGGCCAGGCAACATAGATGCCACAACAGGCCGGATATATGAGAGCAATGATACACTCTTATAACTGATTAAATATCTTGCAAACGGAGTGGGTCCATATATGGCGAATCTGAGCGGCCGTCAATTTTGGAAATTGTGTAGGGATCTTTCGGCAATATAGGGCCTTTTCTTTGGTTCCGTTACTTTTGGCATCAAAAGAAATGAACTCGACGAAGTCGAAACTGCACTACAATCATTTGATTTTAAATATTAAAACAAAAATTCGTAAAAATCTTTTCCCCTTATAAAACGACCAAATAAACCATTCATCTCGCACAGCAGAAGCACTGTTTTTTTGCGTTAACAACAACCTTCAATACACCAATACTGACAAAAAGTGCTGCCAGTAACTGAGTTCAAAAAAAGAGCCCAGTAGGAAAAAAACAAGTAACAGATAAGGGGTAACTGGGCGCAACCACAGCCAAGCTCTAAAGAGAAATTTAGGGTTGTGCTGATCTATTATTACTTTTTGCATACCATCCTCCTTATTTCAACAGCTCTAGAGCCTTTAATCTTCTAAGTAGGCAACCCAAGCGCGTAACAGTGTTTGAAAATCATCCAGACCACAACTAGCCACTAACCCTGAATCTGTCTCTTGATAACCGCCCTCGTCAAATTCATCGCTGAAATCTGCCTCATACTCATCGTATTCATCAAGTTCATCTATTGCTGTGGGCTCACCTTCAGCCTGCGAACGCTGTTGCAGAACGCTGTTGGCACTGACAGTTGCCTGCACGCGACTGAGCTCTAGGAAGAACTCGCGCCCCTCTAATTCGTACTGCCAGCGTTTACCTGCTAATAACTCACTGACAGCGGTGGCTAACCTCTTCAGTGTAACCAGATTGGTACTGCCCATTTCAATATTTAACCAATGGCTAAAAGCTTCAGCTTCCATATTTAATCTGGCGACTGGCTGGTCTAAATCATTGCGAGTAAAACGATATTCCATCGCCCTACAGCCCACTCAAATCAGAATAACGCTGATAGAGCGCTGCGATTTCGGTCAAATACTGTACATCTATGTGATCAAACCTGGCCAGCTCTGGACTATCAACATCTAATACAGCGACAACCTTTTCCCCCTGCATGATAGGGATTACAATTTCAGAGTTTGAAGCTGCATCACAGGCTATATGGCCGTCAAACTGATGCACATCGTCAATGCACTGCAACTCACCAGTGGCGGCTGCAGTGCCACAAACACCTTTACCGAGGGGGATTCGCACACAGGCGACTTGTCCTTGAAATGGCCCCAATACTAACTCTTCACCTTTACAAAAATAGAAGCCAGCCCAGTTTAGCTGCTGGCAATTATGGAAAATTAAAGCGCTTATATTGGCAGCGTTGGCAATATGATCCGACTCACCGGATAATAATGCCTCAGCTTGCTTGACTAATAATGTGTAAACTTGCTGTTTTTGAATATTTTGATTGTTCACGTTGCGACTCTATAAATCATTTAT
Organism: Oceanospirillaceae bacterium; assembly: GCA_013215445.1. Lineage (GTDB taxonomy): Bacteria > Pseudomonadota > Gammaproteobacteria > Pseudomonadales > Balneatricaceae > Rs1. The sequence continues at coordinate 54,424 of JABSRA010000007.1, read as the reverse complement.
TTCGTTAGTGGTATGGTATCTTTTAGAAGTCACATACCCCTCCATCGATCCCACTTTATCATTTAAGCGCTGTAATCTATCCCGTATATCTTTTAACCGACTACTCGCTGGCTGGTGGTAGTTAAATACTTTGTGATCACGTCTCTCGGAACGCCCTAAGTGGTCCTGATCACTACGCTTTTCGATTAAAAAGATCGCCACAATGTAGCCTATAATGGCTATTTGGAAGGTAAATATCACCAAGCTGATAAAGACCAATCTCGCTAGCCAATTGGGTACATCAAAATAATCGGCAAAACCTGCGCACACTCCGGCAATTTTACCGTCGCGAGTATTGCGGTATAAATTTCGCTGATAACCATTACTTTTATTGGGCCGATTTGGATCACGATTTCTATTCCTACATCCCATCATCTATCTCCTTATTCTTGCGTCTATTGGCTGTGAATGCGCCAACCGCTATGTTTGTCATCTAGGATCGCCTCTAAATTGACAATGCGCTCTGAGAGTTTTTCAAGGGTCACAGACACTTCTTCAATTACATCTTGATCTTGCTCTGACAAACCCTTTTTTTCCTTACTTTTGCTCCAGTAGTGCAAAATTAGCCACAGTGGTGCCACTATGACTAAAAAAACCACTAGCGGGACAAAGATCATCATCATTCCCGACATATAACCGCCCTGTTATTTACTCTGCATTTTAGACTTTAGCGCCGCCAACTCTTGCTCTATCTCGTCATTGATCGCCAAATCCGCAATTTCATCGGAGAGAGAATGATTTCCCTTGCCCATATCATAAGACTCTACTTCGGCTTCAAGTTCCTCTAGACGCTTTTCATATTGTTCAAACTTATCAAACGCCCTATTTAAAGTCTCTCTGTTAGTGCGTTTGCGTACATCTAGACGAGACCTTCCAGTTTGCTCGCGTACTAGCAACTCTTTTTGCTTGGCACGGGCCGCATCTAATTTAGACTGTAACTGGCCTATTTCGTCGCTGAGCAAGGTAATCTGCTCCTCGATAAAACTTAACTCCGCGCTTCCCGCTTGTACAGCTTCCTCTGCACGACGTTTTTCAATCAGCGCTCCTTTGGCTAAATCCTCTCTACCCTTACTGATCGCCAACTCGGTTTTTTGCAGCCAATTAGCCGCTTCTGACTCCAGCGCTTTAACTCTGCGCTGTAACTCTTTTTTGTCGGCAATGATTTTTGCAGAGCTGGTTCTCACCTCGACTAAGGTGTCTTCCATTTCTTGAATCATTAAGCGAATCATCTTTTTTGGATCTTCAGCACGATCCAAAATAGAGGTGAGGTTCGCGTTTACTATGTCCTGAAAGCGTGAAAATATTCCCATGATTTATCCTTCCCTATCTGATGTTGATATTTTAATAAATATGCAATGACCATAGCGAGGACCATGCCAACTTTTATAAAAAAATAACCCTTTGTTTCATATGATAAAAAACATTTGAGTCAGCATCGATAAAAAATTAATAATTCATATTTAACCATATATTAGTTTATTTGATCGTTTTATGGTTAAATTGCCCACTATGGAAAAACAAATGATATTGGGAGAGTCCAGCTTACTCGCTCAAGCCTTAGAACAACTCAGCCTTATTGCGCCACTGAATAAACCAGTGTTAATTGTTGGTGAGCGCGGTACCGGGAAAGAGCTAATTGCTGAAAGATTACACTTCCTGTCACTGCGTTGGCAAAAGCCCTTTCTTAAAATTAATTGCGCCGCCCTCAGTGAAAACTTATTAGAGTCGAGCTTATTTGGTCACGAGGCAGGGGCATTTACCGGTGCGATCAAAAGTAGTCGCGGATTCTTCGAGCGCGCCCATGAGGGCACGCTGTTTTTAGATGAACTGGGCACCACTACTAGCCGTGTGCAAGAAAAACTGCTGCGGGTCATAGAATACGGAGAGTTCGAACGACTCGGCGGGCAACAAACCATCACCGCTGATGTACGTATAATTGCAGCGACCAACGCCGATCTGGTTTCACTCACCGCGCGGGGGAAATTTAGAGCTGACCTGTTAGATCGATTAGCCTTCGACGTTATAAACTTGCCGCCACTGCGCTATCGACCTGAGGACATTCCCATACTGGCCGAGCATTTTGCCATTTCGATGAGCCGTGAGTTAGGGCGTGAGCTTTTCATGGGTTTTAGCCCCCAGGCCGATGCCACCCTATTACACCACCAATGGCCCGGTAATATCAGAGAACTTAAAAACGTCGTGCAGCGCAGTATTTATCGCCAGCAAGAGGCCGACCTACCTATTCAACACATAGTGTTAGACCCCTTCATTACCCCCTGGCCATCACCGTCTGTAATACATGCGCAAGCTGCTGATCAAGCTGTTGAAGATGTGCCCCCCTCGAACATGACTGAGCCCTCCCCACCCACACCTTTGACGCTTAAACAACAGATCAGTGAATTTGAAATTGCCGGCTTAAAAAAATCTTTAGTCGAACACTACTACCATCAAAAAAACACTGCCAAGGCACTAGGTCTCACCTACCATCAACTAAGAGCCTACCTCAAGAAATATCCACAACTGCTAAATAGAACTTAACCGGCACTGCAATGCTAATTATCATCTTTTAAGTATTAATTAGTCTGTTTAGCCGAAAATCACTGAGCAGCACAGCACACTCTCTTTTAATCGCCAATGTCTAGCTGGTTATCGGTTATTATATGTTCATTTTTTACAGTACTGCTATACTCTTGGCTTATAAATTGCCTGATTTTTAATCTTATAAGGATATCAATGCGTTCACCTGTCGTGCTAACCAAAGGTAATAACACTACAGAACCGCTCATGGGCTTGGCGCAGTTAATGAGCAGAGTATTTAAGGGCGATAACTTAACGCTTATTGGTAAGCAACTTCTCACCAGATCCTATCGAGATGATGCAGAAGCGCTATTAGACCTCTCCGTTCTTTTACAATTACAACACCAAAAGGAAGCGGGGTTGGCGCTACAGCACGAAGCGCTTAAACAGCAGCAAGTGTACAATTTAACGCCAACCAACATCACCACCAGCATAAAACTCCTGGCTATTTATACCAGCGGCGATTTAATGACTAACACCCCCTTGGAGTTCATTGCTGAAGGTGCTGGCTTCGAGCTACAAATTCTCTATATCGCAGACGGGATACCTCAGGCGCAAGTTATTCCCGAGCACGACATCGCCATAGTGGCGCTGAGCGAGCTAGACCGAAATGCAGCAGCTCTGCATCAAATTGAAGGTTTATTACCGCGCTTAAACTGCCCTATTCTCAACCTCCCCGCCAAGATTAAAGGATTGGCAAGAGATAGCATTAGCCATACTCTGCAAGATATAGACGGCATTGAAATACCGCAGACTTTTCGCCGTTCTAAACAGACTTTACTGTCCTTAGATGCCCAGCAGACACTGTCAGAATCTCTGCAGCTGGCGATCAATTTCCCCATTATTATTCGACCTGTCGATTCCCACGCGGGTATCAACCTAGCGAAAATAAACAGTCATCAACAACTGCGCCACTATCTACATTCAGCCACCGCCGCAAACTTTTTTATCGCCCCTTTTCACGATTATAAAAGCAGCGACGGCCAGTATAGAAAGTATCGTATTATGCTAATCGACGGGAAGCCCTTTATCGCACACATGGCAACATCTGATGATTGGATGATTCACTATTTGAATGCGGGGATGCTAGAGTGCGCCACCAAACGCTTTAGCGAAGCGCAACTGATGGGTAATTTTGAACAGAGTTTTGCTCGACATCACCAGCGCGCACTCAGTCAATTATCACAGGCAGTAGACCTTGAATATTTCGGCATAGACTGCGCTGAGACCAAAGATGGCAAGCTACTGATCTTTGAGGCTTGTGCCTCGCTAAATATACACGCGATGGACTGCGAACAGACTTTTCCCTACAAAAAAGCGCAAATGCAGAAAATATTCGACGCCTTTCTCCAGATGCTGATGGACAAGGTCAACAATAAAGCCCCTCAATAAAGACAGAATGCTGATCTTTCTCCGGCATTACATTTTGCAATTTAACGGCAAAGACTTTAGGGTTTCAATACTATTTTCTTGTTCACTCGATTAGGATAACAAGTCCGGCAAATCTCACACTCCAAGCCATAACAAGCACGCGCCTGGCAGTGTTCGCGGGCGTAATAAATGATTTGTAGATGGATATCGATCCAACGATCTTTGGCAAAGAGCTTTTTTAAATCGGCCTCTGTCTGCTGCACATTCTTGCCTTTAGTTAAGCCCCAACGCTGTGCCAGACGATGAATATGTGTATCGACGGCAAAGGCTGGATGCCCAAAAGCCTGACTCATCACCACAGAAGCGGTTTTATGGCCAACGCCCGGCAGTTTCTCCAAATCTATAAAATTATCCGGTACCTGCCCTGCGTAATCATCCATCAACATTTTAGACAACACACTAATAGCCTTAGATTTTTGTGGCGACAAGCCACAGGGGCGAATAATCGCTTTGATATCTTCGACCTTAACCCCAGCCATTGCTGCAGGTGTTGCAGCGAGTTCAAATAATGCTGGAGTGACCGTATTTACTCTAGCATCGGTACACTGTGCTGAGAGTAATACGGCCACCAGTAATGAGTAGGAATCTGAATGATCTAAGGGAATGGGAGGATTGGGATAGAGAGCTTGTAAACGATTATCTATGTATGCAGCACGTTCTTTTTTAAGCATATAGGCCCCGAGACGATAATATCAAATCTCGGCATTATACCTTTTTAACCAATGATTAAAGCTAAGAGCTTAACGCGATTGGAAAATTTTCACTTTTAATCATAATTACCTTATTGCGCCCTGAGTTTTTCGCCTGATAAAGTGCTTTATCAGCAAGGGTAATTAAAGCGTTTAAACTGCTAACATCATCGCTCATCACCACTCCAATACTCACCGTATAATCAATATCACCCTGTTGTGTTGATAGTTTTTGACGCCCGATTAAGTCTCGCACCTCATTGGCAAAATGCTCAGCATCGGCCTCCGTTACTTTATTCAGTATTAAGATGAACTCCTCGCCGCCAAACCGTGAAAAAATATCCCCTTTACGCAGTCTATGAGTAATGGTGTGGCTAAAAGCAATCAGCACGTCATCACCCGCATCATGACCGTAATGATCATTTATTAATTTGAATTTATCAATATCCAACATTAATACTGCCACTTGAGTCTGCTCTCTTTGATTGAGCGAGATTAATAAAGGGCCTGTTTCCATCAAGTATTTTCGATTGTGCACACCGGTTAAAAAATCTTTAATCGTCAGACTTTTTAATTCTTTATGGTAGCTTTTCATCCGCCGATTGATCAACACAAAGGTAAAGAGAAGTAGCACTAAGTTGACCGCCAGCATCGAGGGAATGGTATAAATCAATCCTGTTTGCTGAATTTTTATATGACTGATCTTTTGTTGAAATCTGTTATTGACCGATTCTAACAATTTATTAATAATCGTCATCAGGGCCAAATTGAGACGAACATATTCCCCAGAAAACAACACACTGCCACCACCTGCCCTACTGGGATACTTTTTGCGGTGCTTTATATAATAAAAGGCATCCGTTTCTAGTCCCCTCAATCTTCCGTCAACCAGTTTCGCTCGGCCCCAAAGGATCCGTTCATTAGCGGACAACGGGGTATAAATTAAGGTAGAGATAGATAATCCATTCTCGTTAGCGATATTAATTTCATTATATTTAGTGAGGTAAATAGAATTATTACTGCGCTGATACTGACGCGATAAATAAGACTTTTTTTCTATTCGTGACCGGTATGCACTGAGTTGAGAGATCACCCAGAACCTTTGGTTTTCAATTTTCTGCGCCTGAATAGTTACCTGAAAAAATTGATAACCTAAATAAGTACTGAAGGCAATCAACAGTACTAACATCCATTGAAATATCTTAAATGACAACTTGAATGGGATAGTTTTTATCATATATCAATAATCCTTGATCAAGCTAGCTAAGTAATGATCTGTTGTTTTCTGTTGCCTCCGAGCAATTGTTATGACCAGCTTAGATATTACTTAGGAAATATAGTCATTACTTAATACAGCTATATGTTTAATAATAATAAAGTATCTACTATTTAGCAGACAAAAACAGCAAATATTCATTTATTGTTAAGCTAATTCACTGAAAATGTGACCAAATCACTGTTACCTTGTTCATCAACCGCATTCAATTGATATTTACCCGACCGCTTTAGGCGAATACTTAAACTAGCCTTGTTGCGCTTAGCACCGACAAACCGCCCATTTAAATACCATGAGACTAGGCCAATTCCACCGGAGTGTTGTAACTGTATTAGCAGATCTAGCCCGGTATATCGATACAAACTGCCATCCGTCACTGAGCTGATAATTAACGGCCAACTTGATGCTAATGTACAGGCAGGGCTGAGGGTGCCCAGCTGCTGCCTTCTCCATTTAACTTTTATCCAGGGCTCTAGCGACAGTGGCCAAAGCGCCACCTCTGTTTGCTGCAAAGGAGAGCCATCACAGCTGGGATTAACGCTCTCACCCACTGCGTTGTGCCACACCGCTTTACGTAATGGCCATGTCGACAAAGTGCTGGGAATTGTCTCGTTTAATATCCACGCAGACTGTTGCCGATGGCAATTTCCGGCCTGATTCTCCCCGGCGCTGCTACCAGTGCCTAATGGCCAGCAAATCGACTGTTCACTGACCGAGGCAGGCCGAGCGATAACCGGGTCATCGGCAATGGCCTTAAAGGCTTTAAAGAGTAATGGCGCGGCGGTTCTACGCCCAGAAATCCCGGTACTGCCACTGGCATCTGGTCTGCCGATCCACACCCCTATACTCCATTTTTTACTCACTCCCATTGCCCAAGCTTCACGATAACCGTAGCTGGTACCGGTTTTCCAAGCGAGTGGCCACTGACTACTGATAAATTGACTGCGCGCACTTTTTTGTGGATGTACCGCCAACATTTTCCATACAATCCATGCAGCCCCAGGGCTTAGTAGGTGACGTTCAACGACAGGCTCTGACGGTCTAAAGCGTGCTTTAACGGCGATACCAGAACGGGCCAGTGACGAATAGACCCCCACTAATTGCTCTAGCTTGGTTCCCACTCCACCGAGGATCATCGATAAATTAGCAGACTCCCTGGTTGGCCAATATAATTTTAGGCCTGCCGATTGTAACTTTGCCGCAAAGTACTTGGGGTCTAGCTGCGCTAATACTTGAACGGCCGGTATGTTTAAAGATCGCTGTAGTGCCTGGGTGACACTCACCGGGCCATTGAATCCTCCGCTAAAATTCTGTGGACGATAAGCCTCTTTAAAACGTGGCGTATCTTGCAATAATGATTGCGAGTGGACAATGCCTCTATCGATGGCCAGCCCATATAAAAATGGCTTTAGAGTCGAGCCGGGGGAGCGGATCGCGCTAATCATATCAACGTGACCTGAGCGTCTGTCATCTAAAAAGCCGGCTGAGCCGATATAGCTGCGTACCGCTCCGGTGCTGTTTTCCATCACCATCATCGCCACTGATAGGCCATCCGCCAGTGGACTTGCATAATCGGCCACCAGCTCCTCTAGCTGCTGTTGCATCTCAAAGTCGATCAAGCTGGTTATTTTCTCACACTTAGGGCAGGCCCGTTTCAGCCGCCGCGCCAACAGCGGCGCACTCATAGGTGCTGTTTGGCTAAAGGAGAAAATTGGCTCACGCAGCGCATCTTGGACGCGTTGCGTAGGCCACAATTGCAGTGTTTCCATACGCCGCAATACTTTATCGCGAGCCACCCTAGCAGCTTGTGGATGTCGATTGGGATGCCAGCGACTGGGGGCTTGTGGTAACACCGCCAGTAGTGCGGCCTCCGCATCACTGATTTGCCTCAGCGGCTTAGCAAAATAGCGGATACTGGCAGCCTGTACTCCAATTAAAGTCCCACCAAAGGGGGCTAGATTTAAATAGAGGTTCAGTATTTGCGCCTTGCTAAAATGCCATTCAAGTTGCAACGCCCTCAATAGCTGCTGTGTCTTGCCGCTCAACGTTCGTGGGTGAGGGTACTGCAGACGCGCCACTTGCATGGTCAAGGTAGAGCCACCAGAGACGATACGCCCCGCTCGCCAATTTTGCCAAGCAGCTCGCACGATGGCCAGTGGGTTGACGCCAAAGTGCCAGTAGAAATAACGATCTTCATAACCGAGCAACAGCTCTAAATAGTGTGGCGGCACTTGTGTGTTCTCAATCGGGTAACGCCACTGCTGCTTATCATTACTAAAGGCGCGTAATATCTCACCGCGCTCGGCGAGCACTACCGTACTATAGGACTGTTGAGTTTGCAGCGGATAGCGGTGATCCAAAAACAGCAGCGCCAGCACTGTGGCGAACACCGCGCACAACGTTAGTCCAAGTACTTGTTTAGTGCGCACCTGGTGATCTTGGCTGTATTTCTATCGAGCCTGCCGCGGCACCATTGTGGCGAATTTCAGGTCGATACATGTCCTCGGCAAAGGTCGGAGGTATGATGTATTTGCCCGGTGCGACCGCTCGCACCAGATAATAGACCAAGCTTTTACCCCGAGACATATCCAACGCCATGACAAACCGGTCATCGCGATACTCTTGATACTTTATTTCCAAACCATCCATCCGTTCAGACAGTGACACCCCGGCAATTTGCAAGTCACTCTGCGCGTAGCTATCTGCCAGGTTTTGATTTTCTATTTCCAAGCCGGCTGGCAACAAGTCAACGAGCATGGCATGGGGTAGGCGCTGATCTGCCTGTATTTCTAATTCTACAATTAATTTTTCACCCGATTGCAGGGTATCTCCGCCAAAGGGTTCGCCATTTAACCGGTAAAAGCGCCGCTCTATGGACAAGCCCTGATCAACCGCGGTAGGGATCTGCTTTTCATAGCCTGCAACCCGAAGATTTAAATAGACACTTGCGGTGGAGTCATTTCTGATCGACAGCGGTTGTCGCAATTGCCTAGCATCTAAACTTCGCTGCAGTTGTCCGAGGGCATTTTCAAACACCACCGAGCCCACTTGCCCCGCAAGCTGTATCTGATCACCGCTGATGCGGTGTAATTCTCTACCCAATAAAAACAGTGCATTGCGCTCTTGAGTACTTAACCACTGCCGCTGAGTTAATTGTTGGGTCAATTCATGCAGCAATGGCAGCCACCGCTCGGCGGGATGCTTGGCCTCTAACAGCCAAAAGCTGGAGAGCGCTAGATCTCGTACTGCACTCGCATAATATATAGTGGGTTTGGCAAAACGAGCCGGCTCCATTAACGCCTCATCTAACCCCTCCTTTGCCCTCTTTTTATCCCCGGCTTGCTCTAACGCTAAAGCGAGCTGCACTAGGGCCATTGGGCTTTCACCAGCGCCGCGGTTATCATACATTCTACGTAACACAGACAATGGCGCCTGCTGTTGGCGCGCTAGTATTTGCCCAGCATAGGCACGCACCGCAAATTTAGTGGCACTGTTGCTACCATCACCGCGAATTTTATTGGGATTGCGTAAGTACAGGGCAATTCTCTGCAGTGCTTTATGCAAATTAGCACTGGGGACTTGATAGCCTGACTGTTGCGCTCGCAGTAAAAAATCGGTCACATAGACAGTTAACCAATACTCTTCTGGACTTAGAGCGGACCAGAGACCAAAACCACCACTGCTGCGCTGCATAGATTGTAGGCGCCCGATAGCGATATCAATGGCTACCTTTCGACTATTGGCATCATTGCCTTCAATGCCCAATTCTAGCAACAGCTGATCATCGACGTAAAGCTGTGGAAAAACCCCACTGCTAGTCTGCTCTAAACAACCATAGGGGTACGCTTTCAGCGCCTTGAAATGACTGGCGATATCCAGTGGTGGTTGATTGGAAACGGATAGTTGGCCATCGAGCCCAAAGCTGAGCATTTCTGCAAACTCAGTCCCCTCGAGGGTAAATTGCTCAGCTGGGTTCAGCGAGGCCACCCAGAGTTTTTCACTTTTAGGCCAGGCGGGTTTCACCTCTATTTGCCAGTGCTTGTCCACCGTTGAGAGGGAACCTTGTTCCACTATGTTAGCCATACTTAGCGCGATATTAACCATCTGGTAATTAGCCTGAGCGACGACAGGAAAACGTAGTACTTGTTTGGCTCCCTCGGCGAGTTCAACACTAAACTCTCGTACTAAAAGATCACCCTCACCCTGAAAATGCAGCCCTTGTGCCAGCTTCAAGGTTAATTGCAATTGCTGATCTTGGCCACTCAAATTATGTAGATCTAGTGCCAGCCAAGACTCGTCTCCCGCACGCAAAAATCGCGGTTTACTGAGCTGCGCCACTATCGGTGCCGCCACCTGCAAATCTTGTTGATCTGCACCAAAACTATCCGCCGAGAAAGCCACCGCCATTAAGCGCAAACGACCATTAAAGTTAGGAATGTCTAAGCTTACCTGCGCTTGACCGTTAGTATCTACGTCTACTACCCCGGAAAATAGTGAGACTATTTCAACATCCGGATCTGCCTCACCAGCACTTTGTGAGTCTTCGTCACCACCAAACTTTAACTGCGCCATCACCCCCTGGTCGGCACTGATCAAATCGGAGAAGTTATCTCTGGCGGTGATCGAGTATTCGCGCTGTTGGAAAAAAGCCTTAAAGGGATCAGGCGATGCAAATTTAGAGATACTCAACACCCCTACATCTACTGCCGCCAGCGTCACTTGTATCGGCCCATCCAGCGCTGTTTGCCCCGCTACATCAATGGCCACCACTAAGCGGCTGTTTGGCCGAATTTTGGCGGGGCTGTTAATGCTCACTGTTAGGTTGCGCTCTTGCCGATCCAAAGGTAGATGCGTGATGCCCAGCATACGACGCGGCAATTGTGTCTCTCTCTCTGCTCCTGGCTGGACTAATAACACCGAAACATAGATATCATGCGAGTCCCACCCAGGGAGCACCTCAAAGGAAACACTGCTACCTGTATCACTCACTTCGATAGGTTGGCGATATAACACTTGGTCTGATTCGACCAATAAGTAGCCACGCCCCGCCGCTGCCGGTTTCATCGTTACAGTAACCGTATCACCTACTTTATAACGCTGTTTGTCTAGCGCCATGCCAATGCGATCCGGTCTACCTGCCATCACCGTTTCATCGGCACTCCACCCCGCACGAAACCGATAACCGGAAATCACCCCAGTCTCTGGATTTTTCACTTCAAGGCGATAGTATCCCCAGTCCACCGGCACAGCGAGGGTAGCGACACTAGCCGCTTTTATATCCACTGAGGACTGAAACACCGGGTAGTGCGACTCTGTGTAATTTGCGGTCCAACCCTCACTCTCTGTATAGCGCCAGTGATAATCCCTACGCTCGCGAATCAAGGTAATCGACAAATTTTGCGCCGCTAACTTTTTAACCCCATCGCTGAGGATTAATTCAAACATGGCACTGCCATCATAAGGTGCAATATCTTGGTCGAACAAGGGCCGAATACCCACCAACAATTTTGCCGGTAGCGCAAAAGTATTGCTAATACGGCTCACGGGGCGCCCACCACTGTCTAATAAACTGCTGTATAATTTTAGCTGCAAGACAGTATTGGCCTCGCGCCAATAATTTTTGGTGGTTAACTGCAACTCACCCGCTGCACTTAACGTTTGATCGGCCAATACCTCTCGCCGGTTAAACTGGGTCTGCTGCGGATTGTTAAAATAAAAGTCGGCAAATTCTTTAAACGGATGGGGCGATGACGTGCTGACTAGCTCACTTTGCAGCGTATTACCCGCCGCTGGAGCGCCATACAAATACTGACCGTTAACCGCCACTTGGTAATCATCTTTGGTATCGACAAATTCTGCAGCTGATAATGTCAACGCCATGCGCTCAGGTAAGAAATCTTCTACTTGTAGGGTAAAACTTGAAATCATTTGGCCAGGTATTTGGGCACTAACTGACCATTGACCGGTGCTTGCATCTGCTGCAATACGCCATTGACTGGCATAATAACCTAGTGAATTAGGTCTGATGCGCTGCTCGCTCACGATCCGTCCATCGGGTTGCTTCAAGATGAAATTTAACACGGGAGAAGGTACTGATCGGCCATCATTATCGCGCAATAACGCACTAATAGTGATTTGCTCGCCGGGACGATACAGATCGCGCGGAGCATAGATAAATAACATTTGTGCAGTGTTAACCGCACCGCTAATCGGAAACTCAGCAAGGTCCAGTTTGGGGCCAAATAATCGCAGAATAGCACTCTGATTGCCCTGAGTTGCCAATAATATTTTGGCTTTGTCGAGTTGCCTGGGTGAAAAAGTGACATTGCCGCTCTCATCACTGACTTGCTTATCAAGCACTTTACCGGCACTGTCTAACAGCTCAATACTAACACCCGCCTTCGCCAACGCGGTAGACAAGCTACTGACATTTACTTGCGCATATTCTCGATAGTTACGTAAATGAATGCCTAGATCGCTAATCGCAAACCACGTAGAGGGATGCGAATATTCATATTCACCCGCTTTACGCATGATCGCTAAATACACTCCCCGCTCTTGTAATGGAGTAATTTCAGAGATAGGTAAATAACTAGTGGCAGTTTGATTGGGGGCTAATTGCAAATCAAAGCGGCCGGTATAAATGTGCTCCAAGCTGGAAATATAGGATCTTATTTCCCAAAAATCTTGTTGCCCACGACGGGTATTACTGGTGAGAAAGTCCACCAGCAATGATTGCGGGATCCGGTAAAAATCTACCTCTACAGACCCGGCATTCACTGAGATAACAGGCAGCCCATCACTGAGCGACTCAGCGAGTAAATTACCATTACCGGCAAAACCCAACATAGGAGTAATTGCCGCCACTGCGACACTTTGGCGCATCCCCTGGGTCAGCAGCGTCCAATTAGCCATCGGCAAACCAGATTTCACCGCTACGTTATAGTTAGTTTCAGGCTCTATATTAGTAAAATACAAAGTTTTAGCTTTATCGCCAAGTACCCAGCTGCCACTGACACTATCACCTGCAACCGTTTCAATACTCAACCATTGGTCGAGATCGACATCGCTCTTAAGCTTGGATGAAAACGTAATGGCCACCGCTATTTGACCATTGAGCTGCTGTACCGAGATATCCAGTACCCGCTGGTTTTCGACCGCTGCAAGCGAGGTGCTGAAACTGGTTTGAATAGAAAAAAGTACCACTAGCAAGAACTTGAAAATAACCCGCATGATCCACATCCTGTTTAGATCATCTATCCTCACTATTTGGCAGAATAGGTATGATTAAGAGAGAGATAGCTCGCAATATAAATCCTCAGCGGCTATCTAGTGGCTCTATCTTATACTCACAGAGATCGGTTATAAAGCACTTTACAAAACGGCCAGATACTGAGCGTTGAAAACCTTTGTTAGAAATACAACCAGCGCGGTATTTTTGACATACCGTTAAACTTTACAACTGGTAAGTTGCTCTGGTGAGTTAACTATCAACCCGTCTGTTTCTTAGGGAAGTAGCGAATAAGCCCCCAAATGTTCCCTGTGCTTTAGTCATAATGTAAGTCTAAGCGGTTTATACCCATAAAAGAGGGGCACTCTGATCCGCAAAAGAATGGACGTGAATGGCTAGTCCTTTGTCCTTTGCACGTTGCCTGACAAAGCTACATCGCCCCTTACGCCGGTGTAGGGAAAGTAGTTGACGTTTTTAAAGCCGCCCTTCGAGTTGTACAGAGGCGCTTGGGAGTTGTTCGCAGGTTCTTCAGCTATCACTGCTTATAAATTGAAAAATAGATTGTCTTGGAATTTCGTTTATTAACGGGCGTTTGCAAGGCTCCGTCCTTGAAAAACGCCGCAAAAGAAGCTACTTTTAAACTTACTGCAAAAATTAGACATGGACACGGACATGGACAACGTTAATTGAACGCTACCAAAATAAAAATAATATGCTTGCTCGTGTGTTTGGTTATTTCAGGATTATGCGCCTACTGGACCCGTCTGGGCCAGACGCTGTATTTAAATGAGCAACGCTTTTATATGAACGAGTTGGTTAGTTCACAGGCTTATGCGATTGAACGGCGTTTGTCTCGTTCACTCTCGGCCACCAGCATTTTAGCCCAAGGCGTACGCCAAGCGGGCGGTTTGATTGTCGATTTTGACCATTACGCAAAGGAAGTACTGCAATCCGTAGGTGGAGTTTCTAATTTGCAACTGGCCCCTGCAGGGGTAATCCGCTACATATACCCTCTTGAGGGAAACGAGCAGGCAATAGGCCACGACATTCTTAAAGATGGTACCCGTCGCAAAGAAGCTCTACTGGCTATTCAAGAACATCTTCTGACGCTGGCGGGACCTTTTGAATTGATTCAAGGGGGTATTGCGGTGGTTGGCCGAAAACCGGTGTACTTGCCCAGTGAAACGGGTGAACGTTTTTGGGGATTCGTCTCGGCGCTGATATATCTCGACAAGTTGCTCAACCTTACTGAGCTGGCGTCATTAGAGGAAAAAGGCTATAGCTACGAGCTGAGTCGCCGCCACCCTGACACTGGTGAGATTCAGACCTTTGCCCAATCCAGGACGCCTTTGACCGGAGAAAATTATGCGCTTGCTATCCAAGTGCCAAACTCCCGTTGGCTACTAACCATGAGCCGCGCCCAACTTATGCCTAAGTGGCGCTCTACAATAGGTTATATCAGTAGCATTCTCGCCGGTATTTTATTTGCGTGGGTTGCCTATTTTATCCTTCATCAACCCGATAAATTGCGGCAGATTGTGCTTGAAAAAACGCGCCTTCTAGAAGATCTTGCCTATCGAGACCATCTTACGGGCTTAGTCAATAGACGCTATTTAAGCGAGCAGCTTCAAAGAATCATCACAGAATTTAATCGCTATGCTAACTCTGCGGTCCTTATGTACCTAGATTTAGATGATTTCAAACGTATTAACGATTCGATGGGGCATGCCGCGGGGGATGCTTTATTGTGTGAAATTAGCGCGAGGTTGAATGCCTGCGTTCGCAGCTCTGATATTGTCGCTCGCCTTGGTGGCGATGAATTCGGTATTTTGCTGTTGGACGCCAGTTCGGTAAGAGACGCCAGAATTATTGCTGAAAAGCTCATCGCCACTACTGAAAGGCCTGTTCTACTGGGTAATAAAGAGTTCAGTGTTTCAGCATCAATCGGTGTCACTTTGATCCCAGCGGATGGCGACAGTGATGTTGCCATTCTAAAAAATGCGGATCTGGCGATGTACTCGGCTAAAAAATCTGGCAAGCGAAATTTTTGTTTTTACGATCAATCTCTACAAACGGAGGCTATC
Source organism: Oceanospirillaceae bacterium (assembly GCA_013215445.1). Lineage (GTDB taxonomy): Bacteria > Pseudomonadota > Gammaproteobacteria > Pseudomonadales > Balneatricaceae > Rs1. The sequence goes on along the minus strand of JABSRA010000007.1, from coordinate 39,097 downwards.
GCCAAACGTCAATTGGAAGCGGATCTTTTGGTCGCTGTAAAGCAGCAACAGTTCGTATTGCACTACCAACCGATCGTTGACCTGGCGAGCGGTAAATTAACCGGTTATGAAGCATTAATCCGCTGGCAGCACCCTGTTCAAGGGCTGTTAAATCCTGATAAGTTTATTGGTGTGGCAGAAGATACCGGTCAAATATGTGCGATAGGCTACTGGGTAATCAAGGAGGTCTGCCGGCATATAAAGCAAACTGAAGCTAATTCGGAGCCATCTTGCTGGTATTCCATCAACTTGTCTCCCAAACAGTTTAAAGACCCCCTGCTGTTAGATACTATTCGTAATATTGTTAATGTTTACGCGATAGACGCCAGTTTACTGGAGTTTGAAGTGACCGAATCATGTGTGATGGAAGAGGTGGAAGATGCGATCAACACCCTACAAAAGCTCAAGGTTATGGGAATCTCGGTGGCCATTGATGACTTTGGTACCGGCTATTCATGTTTCTCTTTATTGAAAAATCTGCCTACCGATAAACTAAAGATTGATATGAGTTTTATCCATGATTTGGAAACGGACATTAATGACCAAAAAATTGTTCAGGGTTTAATTTCAATGGCTCACAAACTGCACTTAACAGTGGTTGCTGAAGGTATCGAAACGAAAGGGCAGCAGCAACTGCTGATTAGCTACCAATGTGACTTTGGCCAGGGCTATCTGTTCGGTAAGCCAGAACCTAAAACATCCCAAATAATGTTAGCGGATAAATTAGCTATTATGCAAAACACATTAAGCGTAGAGTCACCTTGCAAAGATCCCAGGCAACTCGTCCCTCGGGGTTAATAAACAATGGCGATAGTGCGGTAAAAGTCATTGCTTATCGAGGCTTCAGCTAAAGCCGGCATTTAACAGCTGCATGAGCGGCACACTGAGACCGCTTTTGCAGAATAGTCGCTCATCAGGTTGCTGAACTCTCCTTTATCAAAGTGGCAACGTTTATTTTCCGCATTTATTGATAAACGACACTGCAACAGACCGCGGTTTATTCTTTTGATCGCACTCGCACGTGGCTACTGTCAAACAACAGCTGCATTTTTCGAGAGAATTGATCTACCGCCACATTTAACAGCGCCGTAATCAATAACAGCGCGAGCGCCCGATCAAAGCGCAAATCCTCAAAGGCAGAATCTATATAGAAACCTAAAGTCGTGATCCCTAGCACCCCCAAAATAGCGCTCTCGCGTAAGATGATTTCAGCTCTATACATTAGTAGGGAAATAAACTGTAGGTAACTTTTAGGTAATATCCGGTACAAATAGACACTAAAAGTTAGTCCCGCTGTACTGTCGGTAGTCGGTATATTTCTCTGCAAAAGGTAGCTAATTAATCCGGCATTATGGATCGCCAAGGCAACCACTGCGGGTAACATTGATGGCCCCAACACTAACAGTAAGATAAACGCCAAAATATACTCAGGGGTCGATCGCATCACTAACAACAGACTGCCCAACAGTTTTTCTGCCAGCCAATGACCTTTGTACACCGCACAGACTGGCGAGATTAGCACAGCTAACAATCCGCTAGCCGCCACCGCCATGATCGACAGTAACAAGGTATTTACCATACCCGACAAGCCTTGCTGTAAAGTTAAAGTAAGTAACCAATCAGCGTAAAGCAATACCGCTTCAAGCATATTTATATCCGTAGATTGCACCACTCTCGGCCAAATGTCTTGGCTGAAAAACCGCCAAATATAGGCATTGTCATTAACAAAATCACTGCTGGGAAGAAAATAGATAGCACTGAGTAAGTACAGCGGTAGCAACCAGAGCTTGAGCCAGTATTTCATACTCGCAATTAGCAAATAAAAAGCCAGTAACAGAGCGCCCGCATAAGAGTAATCACCCTGTTTAAAAGCTGTCTCTAGATGAAAACCAATGGTCGGCAACCCGACAAAACCCAATACGGCGCTGGTGCGGACACCACACTCAAATCGGTAGCGTAAATAGGCACTCATCTGCCCTTTAACCTGCGGGATCAACACATAGAGAAAGTAACTGAAGTTGGCCTTGGTCGCTCTTTGTAAATGGCCAATTTTTAGCGGTGCCTGCTGATAAATATCATAAAACACTCGGGCAAATGTACAGGCGTAGGGAATCGCAATAGCCAAAATAGCACTAGTCGCAGAGAGCCCAAACAGCTGGATAAAAATTAATGCCCAGAACAGTTCGTGAATGGCGCGAAAGAAAGCACAGAGGCCCCTTACCAGCCAGTGCTGATAAACGAGTGACAAAGCAAAGCCTACCAGCACCGACAAACTCACGCCCAGCAACGCAAAGGCTAAGGTATACAGCAAATCATAAACGAGTGTGATCGGCTGCTCAACACTGGGCCTACTAAGCCCTAACAACATCTGTTGTAGATGTTGCCAAGGTTCAGAGGCGTATATTTGTACATCGCCAACCATGGCGGCAAGCAACCCTACCAAGAGCAATGATAGGCTGAAATTTCGCAGCTTTAACCCCTGACTAACCCCGCGATAGAGAGCGATCACAAGTATAGCTGCTCAAGCACCTGCATAGAGATATCGGCAGGCTTTGCATCAATCACTATTTTCCCTTGTTTGAGCCCCACCACACGATCGAAATAAGTCAGTGCCATGGTCCGATCATGCAGGGCGATCACACAACTCTGGTGCCGTTTTAAAATAGCTTTTAGTACGAGGCGCGCGGTTACTGAGTCCAAATTTGACACTGGCTCATCACCAATAAAAATCGAGCGCTGTTGGTAAAAAGCCCGTGCAATTGCCACTCGCTGCTGTTGCCCACCGGAGAGCGTCTCAACAGAGTGATGCAACTTGTCTGCTATCTGCAGTTGCTCGGCGATTAGGCTGATGCGCTGTAATTCTTGTGGATTGGGGCGCAGTAGATTACACAAATTTTGCAGTGCGCCAAATTCGGCCAGTTTTGCCAGATAGATATTATTATAACAACTCAGCCCGGTGACTAAATTACGCTCTTGGGTGCAGTAGGCAATATCATCGGGGTGCTGTTGCGCGAGTAGATTTAGCAAGGTGGATTTTCCCACCCCGCTGGCACCCACTATTGCCAGCTTTTCACCGCGCTCAACGGTCAAATTTATCTTATCTAGCACCCGTTTAGTGTGGTAGGAAAAAGAGATGTCACGCAGCTCGAATATCATGTAATTAAGGCTGAATAAGATCGAGTTGCAGTGCCGTGGTCTCTATCGCCAAATAGTCTGCGTTACTCGCCTTAATAAAACCCGAGCGCGGAAACTGCGCCAGTAAATCCGGGGCTGTTATTGCCAATAGCACCGCCTGTACCCGCTCGCTAAAGCCCGCACCAAAATCACTGTCGACACCCGCGCGAATGGTCCACTGATAATCGGTGTAGTGAGGCGTTTGCCAAATCACTTGCACTTTGTCTGTATCTATTTTTCCCGCCGCCAGCATGCTCTCCCATACCTGATAATTAACCACACCAACTTGGAAGGCTCCCGCCTGCACTTGAGTAATCGTCAAACTGTGGTCACCACTAAAGCCGACTGCTTTAAACAGCTGTTGTGGCGATGCTTGTAAGTGCTGACGGATATAAAACTCAGGCATTAACCGCCCCGAGGTAGAACCCTTGCTGCCAAAGGTGAAGGTTTTATTCACTATCCCCTGGGGGAAATTGGCAGTAGGGGTTAGGCCAGCGCTGCGATGAGCGATAAAATAGCTACTGAATTCCCGATCTTCAACACCTTGTGCTATTGCCTGTGATCCGGGAACTAGCTGTCTGGCACGTACTCCAGAGAGGCCGCCGAACCAGGCCAGCTGCACTTGATTATTGCGAAAAGCAGTGATCGCAGCCGCATAAGATTTCACCGGGATATACTTCACAGTAATATTTAACTCACTGGCTAAATAATCCGCTACTTTTTGAAAGCGCAGCCGCAACTGGCTCTGATCTTGATCGGGAATCGCGGTAAACGTTAGCACTTTTTTGGTACTCTCCACAGCGCCTTGCACAGTAGTACCCAGCAGCAAAGAGAGCATCGACAGTGACAGGCACAGAGATTTGAAAAACATAATAGTCGGCTCTAAGGATAAAAAGCGCACATCATAGCAGATCGTCACTGGGAACAGGAGAGTTCTCACTTTTACCCTTAAGATCCCGCGACTGCCAGTTTCGGCAATAGTACTAAAGGATCTTGCTCTCGCTATGATCGCAATTCTCGGGCAGCCTCCATAAACTAGTTCACACTGACGATCAAAAAAGGATTACTTTCGCTTAGTTCACATAAACTGTGTTGCAGTGAGTACGTTAAAAATTTTCTGAAAGTAGGCATTTTGAGTTTTTTCACTCTCTGGCAACGGGGATGTTCTGAAAGCGCGAGGCGAGCAATGAAACAATTGCTTAAAGTTTTTTGAGAAGTGAAACGGGGTATTGTATTGCAGCCTGAAGGAGATCTCTTGGATTGAATAATTGCTCTCTAATAAGTACAGCCTTCCAAGATAAAGGCGTTGATACTCAAAGAATTTTGATGGGCTGGTAGAGAATTCACTCTCGAAATGACGAATAAAACTAGACCGAGAAAGATTAGAAAGTGCTACCATTTCCGCAAAGGGAATAGGTTTAACTTCGCCAGACCTCCAACGTTTCAACACCATTTCCATTACTTTTTGTAGCCTCGGGTCGATGCCTCCAAACGCGCTGTCCTCATGTTGATGTACCTTATGCACCCAGTAGTAGAGCATTTGCTGAACGGTTAATTTGATGAGTTCATTGCGCTGTGGATGAGGGTTTTGATGGAGATCGATAATCTGTTGAAATAACGCTTGCATCACATTAGTGGTGCTTAAAGTGGCAATAAGAGGCCATTCATCAAGAGCCGGGAAACTTTTTGGCAACGCATGCAGGGTGAAATGTATGTGATCGTGTTGAGTCTCGCCTTGCTTGTCCCACTGGTAAAATTCGCTTTTCCCGGGCTGGGAAAGAATCCATGTTCCCGGAGGCGCTGCATGCCTTTTATGCTGATAAGTATATAAAACTTGTCCTTTCAAAATACGTACAAATTCATACCCAACCGTATCACGCGGGCCAAGCGATGCGCCAGGTTTATACTGCGCGCGTCCAATCCAAAAAACTTTATTTATAATCATAATGGAATTATTAGGTATTTAGTTGGGGATTTAAGCCATTCTAATCCGATTTAAGCGAATGTAATATATATTAAAAAATATTACTTGAGAAAATATCATGCCTGCACTGCACACTATTTACGCTTACGCGAAACAGGAATACGGAGCTCTTGTACGAGATTACAGCCTTACGGGAGTAAACGCACAGGCAGCCATAGACCAAGGCCTAGCATCGGCAAAATGGTACACAACACCAATTTCAAAAGAGACAATGGCTGAGTTACTGGAGCGAAAAAATGGCCCCGCTATTAGAGATACATTAATTTGGTTCGGCCTATTAGGTCTGACCGGGGGGTTAGGAGCCGTCATGTGGGGGTCGCTTTGGGCGATTTTACCTTTTGCGGTTTATGGCGTTATTTATGCCACCAGTTCGGATTCTCGTTGGCATGAATCATCTCATGGAACCGCCTTTAAATCGGATTGGATGAATACAGCCTTGTATGAAGTCTCTTCATTTATGGTGTTCAGGGAGTCCACCCCCTGGAAGTGGAGCCATGCCAGACACCACAGCGATACTATTATCATTGGACGAGATCCTGAAATCGCTTTAGCCAGACCGACTCGAATGATACCTTTAATTTTATCGTTTACCGGTATTATAAGCAGCTGGGTTACCTTAAAAAACATGCTGTTACATGCCACGAATCGATTAACTAAAGAAGAGATAACTTATATCCCAGAGAGCGAACATGCCAGCGTCTTCTGGAAAGCCCGGGTGTATTTGTTGATTTATTTCAGTGTGTTTGCCACGGCCGTATCGCTTGAAAGTATTTTACCCCTTATGTTTATCGGGCTTCCAACATTATATGGAAGATGGTTGATGCCCATTTACGGTCTAACACAGCATGTGGGATTAGCCGAAAATGTACTGGATCACCGTTTGAATTGCAGAACTGTTCACATGAATTTGATCCACCGCTACTTGTATTGGAACATGGGTTACCATATTGAACACCACATGTTTCCCATGGTGCCCTATCATCAATTGCCAAAATTACATGACTTAATAAAAAGCGATTGTCCTGAACCTTATTCAAGCTTATGGGACGCGTGGAAGGAGATCATCCCCGCGGTATTTTTACAGATAGATAACCCTGATATTTATGTCAAACGCAGATTGCCCGATACGGCAAACCCAACCGAATATCGGTATACCACAGCAGGTTATACCTCCGTAGGGGAGGCTGATAAAACTGGCTGGATTGAGGTTAATGCAAAGGCTCCAAAAGTTGAAGATGTGATTCGTTTCGACCACGATGGACTAACCTATGCGATCTATCGTACTCAATGTGGAAACCTGTATGGAACCGAGGGAATCTGTACCCATGGTAATACACATTTGGCTGATGGGTTGGTCAAGGGAGATCAAGTGGAATGCCCCAAACACAATGGCCGGTTTAATATTAAAGATGGCAGCTGTCAGAGAAGCCCTGTGTGTATCCCCCTGCAAACCTATCCGGTAAAGGTATTGGGTGAGCGCTTATTATTCCAACTAAAACATCTGGACACTCAAACCAGTGAGATAAAGGTAATACATAATTTTAGGGTGGTATCCAACGACAATGTCGCAACATACATCAAAGAGTTGATTCTGGAGCCTGTGGATAATGGTTTGGATTATCAGCCCGGAGATTATTTACAGTTTGATATTCCCCGCTATGAAAATCTTCAACTAGGGGATATCCATGTGCTGCCCCCTTATAAAAAATCTTGGCAAAACCAGGGTACTTTCGATGGGAAAGTAGAAAACCAAGTCGCTTGTCGAAGAAACTACTCTATCGCTAGTTACCCTGGGGATAAAGGTCCGTTGAAGTTCAATATTCGTTTGGCTACACCCCCTCAAGGTGCAAAGGTTGCTTATGGCATTGGCTCTTCGTATTTATTTAGTCTCAAACCGGGTGATCAAGTATCTGCTCATGGACCCTTTGGAGATTTTCACATTCGAGAAACAAACAAAGAAATGATTTATATCGGTGGCGGTGCTGGAATGGCACCTTTGAGGTCACATTTGAGTCATTTATTTGAAGCAGAAAACACCCAAAGGAAAGTTAGCTTTTGGTACGGTGCCAGATCAAAGCAGGAATTACTCTACCAAGACTACTTCGAGCAGCTGCAAAGTCTCAATGAAAATCTCAGTTACAACATAGGTTTGTCCGAGCCAACCGAAGATGATCAATGGAGCGGCCCCACCGGCTACATTCACGATATATTGGATGAATCCGCTCTTAAGAAACACCCAAGCCCAAGTGACGCTGAATATTATCTCTGTGGCCCTCCCCTGATGATGGCAGCAGTGACATCACTGTTGGATAAATACGGTGTTCCTGCGTCTTCAATTTCTTGTGACACGTTTTAACTGCAAAAAACCGATACAAGGATTATGATGAATTCGTCAACACATGATTTAAATGGAAAAATATGGATGGCTATGGCTGATTCCTGTTTTAATGGCACAGGTATGAGCGTAGAGGCTCGTTTTAGATGGGCTAAAGATCATGGCTGTTTGAGTATGGAAGCTGGGGAGGCCGGTATTCTTGATACTTCAGATTATCTTAAAGCTAAGGAGTCTACAGGTTTATTTGTTCACGGTGTGAATGTCTGGGTGGCGGGAGATGATTTTTTTAGTAAAGCCATCGTTGCGGCTAAAAAGTTGGGAGCGGGATATATTACTCATCAAGTTCCTCGACAATCTAATTTAAAAGCTGGGGTATCATTTCTCAGAAAACACCGCGATCTATGTCGAAATGTCGGCATTAATTATTTGATAGAAACCCATCGTTGGACAGCAACAGAAAACTTATCTGATATAAAATACTATCTGAAGGCAATTCCTGATCTGGATATTCTCAGTGATACTAGCCACTACATACCTTTGCTGGTCGAAAGAGAACAATTATCATTTTTGCATTCCAGAACAAAAGCGGTTCACATTCGTGTTGCCCTGCCCAATAACGTCCAAATTGAGATTGGAAAAAATATGGATAATGAAGGGTGTCAGCTTTTTAGAGGTATTTGGGCAGACTTACTCCATGCCGGTTTTACTGGACCGGTGGTCGGAGAAATTATTCCCTTATATGTCAGTTATCCGAGTTACAACGCCACGGAGGACAATGCTTTTGGTCTGGAGTTATTCCGCAGCACGGTGCGAGATTCCGGTTTTTCCGATAGATTAATTACACCCTGATCATCAATGCCATTCGAGCCAGTAATCGAAATGGCATACTAATTTTTACGAAAAAAAATAAACCAGATCAAAGGAAATACATTAAACCTAGATTCGGCGATTGAGCGCGAAAAAGGAGTGCAAGATATTGGTGTGCATAGAAAATTAGAAAATTTTGTGGTCACCTTATTGGGGATGAAAATATTTTCAGGTTTGCTCGGTGCATCAAGAGCTTGTGCTTACTTTCGTGATTCAGCTGCCGAATTTAGGTTAAAGGACTGTCACTAAAGAGCAATGCTGTTAGCTCAATCTTAGCTGCCTTCAGCACTCGCACCTTTCATGCTGCACTACCATGAAGTTTCAGTATCATTACCAGTTCGCAGCTCAAAATACCGTCGTAGCGCGCAAAGCCGCTTTTGGCTTAGCATTGAATGCTGATAACCCGCCTCCTTGAGTATCCACAGAACATGTCATGTCATGCTTTTAGCCTGTGTCATGCGTATTACCTAAAAATGAGGTAATGCCAAGTTCTAGTAATATTTTTGAAAAATACTAAAGGAAAAATAGTAAAGGACAGGCCCCTAAGCTCACAGCTCATCTTTAACTTGATAGAATCATATCCGCCGCTTTTTCTGCAATCATAATAACCGGGGAGCAAGTATTACCGGATACTATACTTGGCATGATAGAAGCATCGACCACTCTAACGTTTTCCAAGCCGTGTATTTTCAATTGATTGTCTACCACCGCCATAACATCACTGCCCATTTTACAAGTGCCTACAGGGTGGAAAATAGTGGTGCCTAAATCACCAGCGGCTTTTAATAGCGCCTCGTCTGACTGGATTTGTGCTCCCGGTTTGTACTCTTGAGGGTTGAAGCCTTTTAAACACTGCGCTTGAAATATTTTCCGAGTGAGCTTTAGGGAATCAATGGCAACTTGCTGGTCTTCAGGGTGGGATAAGTAGTTAGCTTTGATTATCGGGGGAGCAGCGATCTCTTTGCTGCTAAGGTGGATGTGGCCAACACTCTTTGGTCGCAAGTTACAGACAGAGGCAGTAATAGCGGGAAATTTATCCAGCGGGTCACCTAATTTATCACAGCTGAGCGGTTGGATATGATACTCAATATTGGAGCTTGAGTACTTATCAGAGCTTTTGGCAAACCCTCCCATTTGACTGGGAGCCATAGACAGTGGACCGCTGCGAAAAAAAGCATATTCTAGACCCATTTTAGCCTTGCCCAATAAACTGTGTGACAACTCATTTAAGGTGTTAGTGTTTTCAAGTTTGAATACCATTCGCACTTGCAGGTGGTCTTGTAAGTTTTCGCCTACGCCGGGCAATTGGTGCTGCTGCTCAATCTCGAGTGAATCAAGCAAAGCTTTATCTGCAATACCTGAGCGCTGCAATAACATCGGAGAGGCGACAGCACCGGCGGTTAAAATTACTTCTTTACTGGCACTGGCGAAACAAGGTTTGGCGTTTTGCAAGTTTTTGCCTTGTAGCAAATGTACTCCCACTACTTTTTTCCCGCTCAATTGTAAACGAGTCGCTTGAGTGTGGGTTAATATCGTTAAGTTTTTTCGGCTTTTAATCGGGTGCAAAAAAGCATCGGCAGCTGACCAGCGACGCCCCTTCTTTTGATTGACTTCAAAGTAGCAAAAACCTAAGTTGTCGCCATTATTGTAATCTGCAGATTGAGCAATACCTATTTCACCTGCCGCTTGCATAACATTGTCGAGTATTGGCCAGGAAAGTCGCTGTTTTTCGACCCGCCACTCGCCCCCTGCGCCATGAAATTCGCTGGCACCAGCCCAGTGATCTTCTGACTTTTTAAAGTAGGGAAGTACATCTTTCCAGCTCCAGCCATCATTACCTAGAGATTGCCAGTGGTCGTAATCGAGAGATTGACCACGCATATAAATCATACCGTTAATGGATGAGCAGCCCCCTAACGTTTTGCCGCGTGGATAATTCAGCACACGGCCGTTTAAGCCCTCTTCAGCTTGTGTTTTAAAGCACCAATCAGTCTTTGGGTTGTTCATGGTAAAGAGATAGCCAATAGGAATTTTTATCCATGGATGATTATCTTTGCCGCCGGCTTCTATTAACAACACCTTATTAGCGGGGTTTTTTGAGAGCCTATTGGCTAAAACGCAGCCAGCGGTACCTGCGCCAATAATAATGTAATCTGCTTGATAGTCCGTCGCTAAAGTGTCGTGCATGCCTATTGCTCCCCAAAATTTGAGTGTAGTTATAAACGAGCTTTCAGTGAATGGCAATAGTACTTATGGCGGAGGACAGAGACATAAGGTAACGGTAAGTATTATTACCTTTAATATTCATTTATAAGGGTCATAAAAAAATTACCTTTAGCTATAAAACCAAGGAGATTACAGAACATATCAGCGCAGCAAAAATACTAGGTAAGGCAGCCGAAGCGAAGAAAACAGCCTTAGATGAGCCGATGGTTTTTTAAAAATCGTCGAAATAGCGCAGTTAGTATGCCTCTCTTTGGCTACAGTCTGACTCTTAATTTTGTTGGGCAATATAATTATGAATGAGCATAATGAGTTGGTTTTTGCCTTGCTTTGGTTTAGCTCACTACCTTTTACAACACCCTCTATAAGAATTCCCAGCAGGCGATTTTTCGGCGTATAAAAAGGAACCCTACTACTTTTTCAATATAAGCCGCTGTTCTGCAAACCAAGATTAACATCCATTTTATCCTTCTTTTTAGCGAAGTTAGTCGACTTTGTCAGCAATATCACCTCATTTAACTAATATCACTCTCACTAAAGTTTTTCTGCCATCCGGCTTTTTATTCTAATAAATGTCATCAAACTGTCACTATTTAAATTTATTATTAACACTTGCACACGTGTGCAACGCGTGCTAATTTAGCTCAGTACTTCATTCAGTGACGACTGAGCTCCCAAAAAAAAAATTATCGGAGAAGCATATGACGGTTACCAAAACATTGCGCCACGGGCTAAAAGCCGCAGCGCTAACATCAGCAGTTACCTTGGCACTCAGTGCCGCTCCAAGCTTTGCCAAAGACGTTACTATTAGCGTTTGGGCTGGAGGATCCAATCAAAGTGATTCCTACCGCGCCGAGGCTATTGAGATGGCCGCGGACATTTTAGAGCGCGAAGCAAAAATTCTCGGTGAAGATTTAAATATTACAATAAAGAAAAAGCTATTTAATGACGGTTGGGAAAACTTCAAACAGGCAGTGACACTCGCCGCGGAATCTAAAACCGCACCTAACATAATCGTGACTTCTCACGCAGATATTGCGCCCTGGTCACAGTCTGGTTTAATTCGTCCTATCGGTGATTACATCGACCAAGATGCTTGGCCTGTTAACCAAATTTACGGCAACTTGTTAGAGATTGCCTCTTACAACGGTCAGTTGTGGGGACTGCCACAAGATGCTGAATCGCGTCCGTTTTTCTTTTGGAAGCCGCATTTAGCAGCGATTGGTTACAGCGAAGATCAAATCGAAGCACTGCCTCAGCAGGTTAAATCTGGCGAGTACACATTGTACGATATGCTGGATGATGCCAAAAAAATGCAAGACAAAGGCCTTGTTGACCAAGGTAAAGGCTTCTCGCCACGTGTCTCTAATGGCCCAGATTACTGGCAGTTCTACCAGAGCTTTGGCGGCAAGATGAAAGATCAAGCATCTGGCAAGCTAATCTTTGATAAACAGGCAATGACTGATATGTACCAGTTCTTTGTGGATGCCACTGAGATGGGCGTTACCTCTAAAACGCATTTAGGTGGCGATTGGAATCAATGGTACTCAGGTGTTGCCAACGGCAAAATGGGTACTTGGCATGGGGGTACTTGGCACTACAACCGCTACACTAACAAAGAGGGCTTAGATGATTTCTTTGGTAAGATTCAGTTCTCACTAATTCCCTCAGGTAACAAGCGCGGTCGCGCTAATACTATTACCCACCCGTTAGTTTATCTAATATCAAATACAGGCACCGATGACGATGCCTCCATTGCTGCGCAGCTAATTGCCATTGCTTCAGAGCCGAGATTAAACTCGCTACACGCGATCAAATCAGCGCACTTAGGGATAGGCAAAGAGCAAGCCAAGATTGGACTTTACTCGGGTAATCAATGGGCATCTGAGGCCACCGAGAAGTTGTTAGTCCACGCCAATGCCATGCCCAATCACACCGAGTTTGGGCAGTATTGGCAAATCATGTTCAAGGGGCTGGAAAGTGCTTGGACTGGGCAAAAAAGCGTCGCAGATGCCGTTGCCAATGTTGAATCTGAGTTAATAATCACGCTGGGTGACAATATTTTAATTAAGTAGCATAACCAACCAGGCATTCGTTTGGAGTGTCTGGTTAGTTTATCCTGAATCCGTGGTTTCAAAGTGAATACAGAGTATTAGATATTGGTTTTACAGTGGAATTGAAAAATCTTAGCTGCAAGCTCCTATGCGTCCTGCTTCCGCTAAATAAATGCATCCATGCATAAAACCCATAGGTTCAGTGGGTATTTTTCTAACCGCTGTAGAATCAAGAGCTTGCGCTATGTGGTGCAGTGAAGTCACTGATTCAGGTTTATCCAACCGCGTTGCGGGTTCACACCCGCCCTCTTCTACCGACACAGCCGTCGATAGACTTTACCTCTGATAGGAATTGACTGACGATGCGTCAACGAATCGGTTTACTGGGCCTTGGATTCATGGCCCCTGCGATGATCATGGTGGTAGTATTCTTTTTGATACCTGTCATCATGACTGCCTTCTTTGCCTTTACCAATATGGGAACGGCAACGGGTGTTTCTGGCGGAGAATATCTGCTGACTCCCAAAATAATTAAACAATTTGAAGCCAACCAAACCCTCGATGAAAAAGTAATAACCGCACTGGGTTCAAGCAGCTACATTGTAAATAAGACTAATTTAGCCAGGGCTAAAGAGGCGGGGTTAAAAAGCAAATACCTGGGTGAAATAGATAAAAAATTACACGGAAAAACCTTTGCTAGTCGGCGTCAATTTGAACGAGCGCTGAAAAAATTAAAATCGCGTCCGCGCAATACCCGAGCGCTGATCAAATCTACCGCGCATTTTAGTAACAGCGTACTCAATACACGTTACGAAACCTTAGGCGATTTTAAAACGGCACTCTCCAATAACGGCGCGATACTGGCCGAGCCGCAATTAAAAATAGTCACGCAAGCCAGTTACACCGGCTGGATTTGGACCACTGACAACTTCACTACCATGTTCAGCAAACCCGATACTTGGTTTGTGGCGGTAAATACTTTGGTTTATGTGGTGTTGGTATTGGCCTTTAACATCTTTTTTGGCCTATTTTTATCGCTGACCACCTTTTACCTACCCACCGGGCAATCGGTTTTTTTCCGCGCTATCTGGCTTTTGCCAAGAATTTCGCCCCCCGTGCTCTATGTCTTACTCTGGAAGTGGCTCACTTGGGATACCGGTTTTATTTCCACTGTTTTAGGCTGGTTTGGCATGGCGCCTTACAACTTTATGTTGGGGTCCGTAGAAAGTGCCTGGACAGTGGTTATCTTAATCAACGGTTTTGTCGGCGCGTCACTGGGGATGATACTATTTTCCAGTGCTATTCAGGCCATTCCCACCTCGATCTTGTATGCCAGTGAAGTCGACGGTGCCAATCGCTGGCAGCAAATACGTTACATTATTTTACCGCAGTTGCGTTGGCCTATTCTGTTCACCACCAGTTATACCACCTTGTCGCTGTTAACATCCTTCGAGTACATATTGCTTTCGACTCGAGGTGGACCCGGGGGCACCACCAATGTCTGGGCACTAGAAGCGTATTTTACCGCGCTGAATAATTACTCTGGCAACTTGCAATACGGTTATGGTGCGGCGATGGCACTCGTGTTAGTAACAATAGGTATCAGCGTATCGCTACTCTATTTACGACTGTTTAAATTCGACGATCTAGTCACGCGTCCGCGGATTGAATCTTAAGGAATACTATTATGTCGAATGAAAATTCGAGAAATTTTAAAAGCTGGCCAGTGACGATCATATTGACCGTTTTTTCACTGCCCATTTTAGTCATGTATCTCTATTTAGTGGTGGATACTTTCACCAATACTGAACCCGGTTCGCTAATCCCCAACGAGTTCACTTTTGAACACTGGCGTTTCCTCTGGGAGACAGAGCCTGGAAGGGTGAGCATCTGGACAGCAACTCTCAATACGCTGATTTTCGCCAGTGTCATGACCGCTCTGGTACTGTCAGTATCGCTCACCGCCGGTTACGCGCTATCGCGTTTAAACATGCCCTATCGGCGTTTCTTTCTCGGCGGTGTATTAACCCTGCACGCTTTTCCAACGGTGACCTTGGTGATCGCGCTGTTTATCGTATTGCAGATGGTAGGGCTCTATAACACTTTGATTGGCGTTATTTTTATTAAAGCGGCACTGATGTTGCCCTTTGGTATTTGGGTGATGAAAGGATTTTACGATACGGTGCCTTGGGAGATTGAAATGGCCGGTGTACAAGACGGTGCCAGTCGTTTCATGGTGTGGCACAAACTGGTACTGCCGCAGATAAAACCGGGCTTGATTGCCCTGGGAGTATTCTCATTTTTAGAGGGCTGGAGCGAGTATGTGCTACCGCAAATTTTCACCCCTGATGCAGATGTACAAGTACTCTCCGTTTACTTGGCTTCGCTGATCGCTGACGATCAGAACTTTGACTTTAATCTTTTTAAATCTATCGGCCTTTTTTACATTATGCCGGTAATCGTTTTATACCTACTTTTTCAAAATAAGCTGATGAATATCTACGGTGGAGGCTCGAAGGGCTAATGCGCATTTTACTAGACAAATTTACAAAAAAGTTTGATGACACTGTGGTCATCAACGACATGGATTTAGAGATAAAAGATGGCGAGTTGATGGCATTACTGGGCCCTTCTGGCTGCGGAAAATCTACCACACTCTTTTCTATTTGTGGCATTTACCAATGCAGTGGTGGCCGTATTTTATTTGGCGATCGCGATGTTTCAAATGTAAGCTCACAGCAGCGCAATGTCGGCGTGGTTTTTCAAAACTACGCGCTCTACCCGCATATGTCCATTTATGAAAATATCGCCTTCCCACTCATGGTGAAGAAGATGGATGCTGCACAGATAAAAAAAGAAGTGCATGCCATCGCTAAGCTTGTCCATATCGGCGATTTATTAGAACGCAGACCTTCTCAGTTATCCGGTGGGCAACAACAGCGAGTGGCCCTCTGCCGAGCCTTAGTACGTAGACCCGATGTGTTATTACTCGACGAACCGCTGGCTAATTTAGATGCCAAGTTAAGATTAGAAATGCGCTCTGAAATCCGCCGGATTCAACAAGAGACGGGGATAACCGCTATTTTAGTGACCCACGATCAAGTGGAGGCGATGTCTATGTGTGATCGTATCGCGCTGATGGATGAGGGCAAAGTGCTACAAGTGACTACCCCTAATGATATGTATCACAATCCACAGACTGATTTTGTCGCCAG
This sequence comes from Oceanospirillaceae bacterium, assembly GCA_013215445.1. Taxonomy (GTDB): domain Bacteria; phylum Pseudomonadota; class Gammaproteobacteria; order Pseudomonadales; family Balneatricaceae; genus Rs1. The sequence continues at coordinate 23,206 of JABSRA010000007.1, read as the reverse complement.
TTTCCTCGGCAATCCGCCGATCGCCTTTTTAGAGGGAGAAGTGGCGGGAAATCAAGTCCTGTTAAATGGCTCACAACTTAAAGTTGCACTGCCTTCTAGCATTCGCCAACCTGACAATGGTACTAAAGTACGCCTGGGAGTACGCCCTGAGCTCGTCGGTACCGATAGAGGCAATGCCGTGGCGGGTCGTATCAGTTTTATTGAGACTCAAGGGCGTGAAAACCTCTACGACCTAACCTTAGATAACGGGGCGGTGCTGCGCTCAATACAAGCGGTGCGCAGTGATATCAGCATGGGCCAAACGGCCAATTGGAATATCGATACCGAGCGAGTACTAGTGTTCGATACGAATGGCCAGCGCTTGCTTTAACCTAGATTCAACAGTCTAATCCAGGTTTAACCCATTTTTAATTTTCAGTGTGGAACACAGAGCATGATTGATTGCATACCAAGCAAATCGGCACAGACCTTACAACAGTGGCCCGAGAGCCGCTTTGGCGGACCGCGAATTATCGGCCACCGGGGTGCCTGCCACCATGTCGTGGAAAACACCCTCGACTCCTTTGCTATGGCCACGATGCTCGGCGCTGATATGTGGGAATTAGATGTTAGAGTGACTGCCGATAGGGTTTGCGTGATTAGTCACGATGATGACTTAAGCGCTGTGTATGGGGTCGCGGGCAAGATATCTGAGCTTAGCTATGCGCAACTTTGCCAGCGCGCTCAACTGCCCACGCTCGCACAGGCAATCGCACTGGCACAAAAGAGTAATACTGGGCTGTATATAGAATTAAAAGATGCTGCCTCAGGCGCAATGGCACTAGCAGAGCTCCGCAAACATCAATTTAGCTATGCCGTGTTGGGCTCCTTTGCTGTTCAGTGGGTAGCACAACTGCAGCAATTGCACTGTGAGTATCCCACTTCAATATTAGTCCCTATTGACGCAGACCCTTTTGCACTGGCAGCAGCGGCGCAAGCCAGCATTGTGCATTTATGTTGGGAGCGTGCCAGTGACACTCCACAGCATTTAGTGACGCCTAGTTTATTGGCTCAAGCGGCGCAATTATCTTTACAACTGGTGTTATGGCATGAAGAGCGCCCCAGTGTGATAAAGGCCTTAATGCAGTTACCGGTAATGGGTATTTGCACCGATAGACCAGAATTAATGGTGCCCTATCCCGGTTCTCCTGCCCGCAATAGTATCGGCAGTAGCAAGCCACAGATTGTGTGTCATCGCGGGGCCGAACACATCGCGCCAGAAAACACCTTAGCGGCAATTGAGCGCGTTTTTGAACAAGGCTTAGGCTGGGCTGAAATTGACATCCAGCAAACCGCCGATGAGCAACTCATTGTATTACACGACTGTACGTTACAACGCACCACTAACGGCAGCGGCAATGTCGCTAATTTTACTTATCAGCAGATAAGCGCATTGGATGCCGGCAGTTTTTTCAATCCTTGTTACAAAGGGGAAAAAATACCGCTGTTGTCACAAGTGATTGCCCTCGCGAAAAGTTTTTATAAATCTCTCTATATTGAAATCAAACAGGCAAGCGTGGCTAAAGTGTTGGCACAAGTTAAGGCACAAAACTTTTTAGCGGATTGCTTTTTCTGGAGTTTTGATAGTGAGAAGCTCCGTGAACTGCGCGCTTTAGATGACACCGCTAATATTATGGTACGCAGCCAAGACTTCCCCAGCGTCGAGTTAGCTTGTCGCAGTGTTGCTGCCAATGTGGTTGAAATTGAAATGAGCGCAGCGGATGTGGTCGGTGACATCGCCGCCGTGAGGGCACAAGGTTGTTCTGTAATGCTCTGTTACCAAGGCTGTGATGTTGCCGTATTTGAAAGCATGTTAACCTTGCGCCCTGATTTGATAAACCTCAACCGACCCGATATATGGAAGGAAGTTTTTTATCGTTTTAATAAGGCTAGTACCTCTCAAGAACAGTGCAGCACTTAATGGCATTTCCATGCAAGTGCACGCTCTTGGAGGATGATAATAACGATATGAAGAATTTATATGACAACGGATAAAACCCGCAGTTATCGCAAAGTGACTTCGGTTGATGTCGCTAAACACGCTGGTGTTTCACGTTCGGCCGTTTCTAGAACGTTTACCCCCAATGCCAGCGTCTCAGCCGATACCCGAGAAAAGGTCTTAAAGTCTGCCGCGCAATTGGGTTATCGGGTCAACAAACTGGCCAGTAGCCTGACTAACAATCGCTCCGATTTAGTGGGCATCGTCGCCTCTAACATAGACAATCCGTTTAGAATAAAGCAGATTGAAGCGCTTTCCAGAGAGCTTATGAGACATAACCTCAAGCCTATTTTATTAGTCGTAGAAGGCAGTGAAGACCTATCGCGCATTATTGGAATGTTATTAGAATACAACGTCAGCGGCGTGATAGTGACTTCTGATACACCGCCGCAAAGTATATGTGAAGAGTGTGTAGCGCTTGGCGTGCCCATGGTATTGGTTAATAAAGCACAAAGTAATGTCGCCGTTGACCGGGTGCTATTAGACAATGAAAAATCGGGGCAACTAGCAGCTCAAGAGCTCTACGATACCGGCTGCAGAACCATGGCCATAGTCACTACTGAGCAACCCTCTTATTCTCTACGCGTACGTACTGAATCTTTTGTCAGTCACTGTGATGCACTCGGCATTAAAAAAGTAACTTTTTTTCGTGGAGAACAACAAGATTACCAAGGGGGGCAACGTGCAGGACAACAGCTACAAAGCTCGCATGAATCTATTCAAGGCGTGTTTTGTGTCAGCGATTATCTAGCCTTAGGTTTTATGGATCAACTGCGTATGGTCGCGGGTAATCCAAGTTTATCAGCGCTTAAAATTGTCAGCTGCGATGATATCCCACAGGCGAGCTGGCCAATATACGACTTGAGTACCATTCGTCAAGATACCACTATTTTGGCGCAAAATGTGGTGAGCGTACTACAACAACGTATCTCAAATCCAAGTGCAGCGGCGGCGGTGAAAATTTTAGATGTCACGCTGGTAAAGCGTAGCAGTACCCGGAAAAATTTGCGATTAGAGCAACCAAGCCAAGGTCCTAGAAGCAGCAGCTAACCACTATAATGAGTTTCAAACAGAAGAGTTATATATAAAAAAATGTAAAATCACCTACACGTACTTGGTGAAACGTTACACCCTTTTATACTGGTTAAATCACGCCGTAGCTGCGTTACGAATTTTGTAAAGGGAACCACCCTTAACTTCAATTCGTGTCTTGCTACAGCGCGATTTCCCTGCGTTTAAAAAGGTGTTCAACTACTGATTCTAGGATGATCCACTACAGAGAGAGATAAATGTTAGCTAGATATCAATTGGCCAAAAAAGTGGCTAAAGCTGCGGGCAAACTTGCGCTGTCTTATCAGGAAAAAGCGTTAACCATTGAAGCCAAAGGTATACAAGACTTCGTCACACAAGCCGATCAGCAAGTGGAAAAACAGATTAGACAAGCGCTGCAAGCGGCTTACCCAGAAGATGGTTTTTTTGGTGAAGAATCGGAGAGTGATGTTCAACAAGGACAAGCCTTTTGGGCCGTTGACCCCATTGATGGTACCTCTAACTATATGCGCAAAGTTGATCAATGGGGTATTTCCATCGCCTATGTGGTAGAGGGTGCAATTCAAATTGCGGTGATATATGATCCAGTAAGAGATATTTTGTACCACGCTAGACGCGGTAACGGCGCTTTTTGCAACGAACAGCAACAGTATCTCAACGCAGAGACACCGATAGATCCGACATTAATTTTAGGTCACTCGCGCCGCGCTGAATTACGTGTTTACCTCGATATTTTGCAACACCTTCATCAAAACAACATAGAACACCGCAAGTTTGGCTCAGCGGCATTAGGGCTAGCACAAGTGATCAGCGGACACTGTGATGGCTATTTTGAAGCGGACCTCAATCCCTGGGATTGCCTTGCAGGATTGTTATTAATCGAAGAGGCCGGCGGCGTGGTTATCTGCGGTAACGATATGGCAAAAACACTACAAAACGGCCCTGTAGCGGCGGGAATTATCAGCCAAAGCGCTCTTTTGCAACAGTTGTTGAAGATCGCTATGGCTAAGTAAGCTTCTGACCAAGCTCAGAGCCTAATAACAATAATTTTAATCACCCCCTGTTGCTACACGATGGCAAGATTATTCCTCTTGGTTTTTAAGAATCCCTATCATGCTAGCAACAAGTTCAGCCATTGCAGAAAATCATCAGCACAAAGCAATCCAGCTACCAGATAATCCCTCTTGGTAACTACCACAAACTCAGGTGGGGCATTCTCTAAAAACGTTGTAAATCAGTTTTTTTACGTCTTTAGCATTCACTATTTTCATACTCATACCTAAATCAATGCATAATCAAATTAATTATTAATGTAGGAATTATTACTTTTGGCATGGTTATCCTATGCCAATTTCAACTGGGCCATTGCATAAAAGTTATCACTACCTGGTTATCGCTAAATTGTCTTAATACACAAAACATACTCGGTTAAAATCCTGTTCTAAAAATGCATCATTCACCAGATCACCTATATATAGTAGCGTTGGCGCCAGTGACTACTAATACGGTTTTACTTTTATCGCTGTTGCTGGCGTTATTCCAAGCGTGGAAATGATTACTTTTTCAGCAAATTTTAGGCATTTCACTCAGTTTCAAACACCCGGACGCTCAGAGATGATGTTGACTTGTAACTTACCGCTTTTATACTCAACAAATGTTATTGAGAGGCTAATATTAGCCAGTTTTCTTACGAGAGATATTCTATTTATGAATCTTCTGCACATTTCAGATATTCACTTCGGCCCCTACCACTGGAATGCTGACGACTCGCTTTTAGTGACACGTTTAAATCAGTTTAATGCCGATATTATTCTCAACACTGGGGATCTCACCTCAGATTCACTGCCCGAAGAATTTCAGCAGATGCAGAGTTTCCTCAGTCAGTTAAATTGTCCCAACATTGTCTCTATCTTGGGCAATCACGACAAATATTCAAAACGTTCCCATGAGCTGTTCCGCACTTATATCTACGATGGTGACTTTATCGAGCCAAAATACCCGGATAAAGTGAAGAAGGCCAAGGTATATATTGACTCCAAAACAATCAATTTAGACATTCATTTTAGCGAAATCAACTACTTCCGCTCCTTCGATATCAACGGTGAAAAAGTACTGTTGATCTGTGTCGACAGCACCAAATTTCAAGACGACTTTGGTTATATGGAAGAGCAGATAATCGCGGCGATGAGTGACGAGCTGGGTAAAAACACCTACCAGCGTAAGCTACTCTTGACTCATCACTCAATATTGGCCACCGACAATGACCCACTGATTAATTCCAAACGTCTCTCAGACTTCGTTTTAGACCATGATATAGAGGCGGTATTTTGTGGGCATACCCACGAGCTAGATATAGTTTCACTGTCGGATTTAATTCGCGGCCGCCAATTTCGCCAATTTATGTGCGGCTCACTGTCTTCGCAAAATATTGCCCGCGAAGCCAATATGTTTTGCACTTACGAAAACTTTGGCACAGCGCAAGAAATTATCACTATCACCCGTATTTACCCTAGTGAAAATGGCATGGAGTTTGTGGATACTGTTATCGGTTAACACCACATTAAAGTCTATCAAGCCTCCTAGTGAGGCTTGGTGGGGCTAAAAAATCTGCGATTAATCATGTCTGGTCAAAGCTGCGGACCCGTCATCCGCTACCTAAATGACCACCAAAATAATGTGGATCACGAACCCCACAGTAAGCTTGCTGGTACCTCGAATTCGCTTAGCAAGGGTGTATATTGAGCGCTTCTCATCGATCAAACCATTTACCCGGCATACCAGAAATTTAACCCTTAAGAATCTGGGTTCCGCCTAATCCAGCTCTGTTAAATTTGAATTTTATGATACTGTTCAAATAGCGGTTTTTATTCTATGCAGTATGGCGGGGATCAAGGTTATTTTGACTACAGTTCAAGCCTAAACTAATGCATGAACACCGCAAAGCTATTACACTTAGCTCGCATTCGGTGCCTAACTTTTTCGATGCCCACTGATACATAGGTAAAATAGTAGTGATCCAATATGGAACTTAAATGGCTAGAAGACTTTATCAGTTTATCCACAACCGGTAATTTCAGAGTATCTAGTGAACAACGTTTTGTCTCTCAACCCGCTTTTAGCCGCCGGATAAAGTCACTTGAGGCTTGGATCGGTGCTGATTTAATCGATCGATCTTGTCAGCCGGTGAAGCTGACAGAGTCGGGCCGAACCTTTAAACCTATCGCCCTGTCGATCATCCACCAAGCCTATCAAGTACGTAGGGATATTCGCGGGCAATCATTAGCGCGACGTGAGCATATAAAGTTTGCTTCACTCAATACTTTAGCGCTGCATTTTATTCCCTGCTGGCTAAAGCGTCACAGTGACATCTTCGATTTAGATTTTATTAGCGTACGCACTGACTATATGGGACTCGATTCCTATCTAACTGCACTGGATGCAGCGGAGGTAGATTTTTTTATCGGCTATCAAGATAAAGCGCAATCAATGCTTCTTGACCCAGTAAAATATCCTTCAATACTATTGGCTACAGAGGTTTTGATGCCTGTCGTTAGCCCCGATAGACATGGCAATCCCAGTTGGTGGCTCCCGGACAAGCCTCAGTCAGCAATCCCCTATCTGCGCACTAACTCTCACACCGATAAAAACAACTCTCATCTATACTGGTCTGTGGGCCATCATATACAAACCCAGTATGCTGAACTGACTTTTAGTGCTGTCTATGAGTCTTCGTCTTTAAGCGCCATCAAAGCGATGGCATTACAAGGATTTGGGGTTGCATGGTTACCACTATCACTGATCCGCGATGACCTTGAATGCGGTAAACTGGTGCGGGCAGCCGATACCAATAGTGATATTGATGTCGATATTAAAATATCCAAAAGTGCCGGTAATCAGAGCGCGAAACTACAACAATACTGGCAGGCGCTGAGCACGCATTACGCAGAACCTCACCACTAGCAATTCTATTCGCAGCTGCTCAGTTTAGGGAAGCTGCGAACATCTGAGGATTTATTCGCAACTTCCTTATAAATCACAGCCACGACTGCGCCGCACGAATTCCCCCGACGGCGATTCCCTGAGAATTAGTCAAGACTGGCGCTATATAATGGCGCAGTGCAAACTGTTCAGCCTTGCTCAACACTTTTAAGTGTAACAGTATCGCCAGTAATGCAACCGTTCTGGCACGGGCGCTGCCATCTGCAATTTTCAGGGCGATACCCAATCCTCGCTGCGGCAACCAGGCGATGAAAACCCCCTCGGCACCCGTCTTAGCCAATACAGCCCCCCCAGTGACTCGATTTAAGTCAGTGGCTAAGGTGTTGCTACCCGCCAGATAAAGCGGGCATTCACTGATAGCATGATTAATGGTCGCTATCGCGGCAGCACGTTTAGCCGTTAAATGGCTAGGATCAGCCAACTGAGCCGCTGTGCGCGCTAAAGCCACTAACGGCATCGATGGTGCGGGAAAACCACAGCCATCGATACCAATACTGACACTGTTAAGATCAAAACCAGCTAATTCCGACACTACTTTTAACCCCCTGCGCTGCACAGGATGGTCCAAGTCACAATAGTTATTTAGCGGCTCGTTGAGATGCATAGCTGTCGTTAAAAAGCCTAGATGCTTACCCGAGCAGTTATGATGTAAACGCGACCCTGCTTGCCCATTGGCAACCAACTCTCTGGCATTTTTATCATCTTCTGGCCAAGCGCAACCACAATCCAAATGCTCTTCGCTTAATCCCAGGCGCTGCAACCAGCTGCTCAGCACCTCAGTATGGATTTTCTCTCCCTGATGTGAGGCACAACTTAAGGTAATTTCGCGCTCGTTCATTTGATAGTGAATATTCGCCCCCTGTTCGATCATGGGGATGGCAAGCAGCGGTTTAATCGATGAGCGAGGAAACATCAGCTGGTTCACATCGCCCCAACTGTGCAATAGCTCTCCACGCTGATTACAGACAGCTGCGGCACCATAGTGGGCACTTTCAACGAGATTATTGCGGGTAACTTCAACAAACATAGCGAGAGACATCAGCCTAATTCCAAGTCGATAAAAAGAGCTTTAGCCTAGGCTGCTGTTGGCCCCTCGTCCAATACCAAAATTGACAGATGTGTTGCAAAAAAACTATGAGCTAGTCGGCCCGCCTTCGTAGCCGATAGCTAATCGCCACTAAGAGACACAAGATCTAAGCACAACTGGCTAAGCGGAAAACTGACAGAGGGTGACGCTGGATAGTGCCAATAACATTGGCGAGTAACAAGTTCACGGCCCAGGGGGCGGGAAAACAAACCCTGATGATTAAGGTGCCTAACTCATCTCTATTGAAGGGAGCTAAATCGAGCAGCCACCAGCTTCATAGGAAGCCAGTGTAGGGTAACTAACAAACTGCTCGTCGCATTGTTGGTAAGACTTGCGCTACAGTATTTGGCTAAGAAATAACTGGGTGCGCGCATGCTGTGGATTTTCAAAGAAGGCGTTGGGTTCATTCTCCTCGACGATATCACCCTCATCCATGAAAATAACCCGGTCGGCAATCGTCTTGGCGAAGGCCATTTCGTGCGTCACAACGATCATCGACATGCCGGTATCTGCCAGCTCTATCATTACATCCAGTACTTCCTTGATCATTTCTGGATCCAACGCTGAGGTTGGCTCGTCGAACAACATGATCTTAGGACTCATGCACAATGAGCGGGCAATCGCAACACGCTGCTGCTGTCCGCCGGATAGTTGTCCCGGATACTTATTGGCCTGCTCTGGTATTTTCACCCGCTTCAGATAGTCCATGGCATTTTCAATCGCATCCGCCTTGGACATTTTACGCACCCAGATTGGACCTAACGTTAGGTTCTCCAATATGGTGAGGTGCGGAAAGAGGTTGAAATTCTGAAATACCATCCCTACTTCTGTACGGATGTGGTCCAAATTTTTCAGATTTTCTCCCAGCAAAATACCATCGACAAGGATGTCACCTTCCTGGTGCTCTTCAAGGGCATTGATACAGCGAATCAAGGTAGATTTACCTGAACCTGAAGGCCCGCAAATGACAATACGCTCGCCTTTGTGCAAGGTTAAATTTATGTCTCTGAGAACGTGGAAGTCGCCATACCACTTATTCATTTGGTTAATTTCAATAATTACTTCGCTAGATGCCGCCGAGGACAATTGGCCCTTGGTCTGCGTTGCTGCTGTAGTGTCTGTCATACTATCTATCCTGTAAAAATATTGTATGTTGAGACCTCTGCATAACTATTTCGCTCGTGACGTTATGCTGAGGCTTCATGTTGCCAGTGGCTGCAAATTTTTAGTTTTTGTTACTTGTTTCTAATTTTGCCTCCAAATGCCGACTGTACTTAGACATTGAGAAACAGAAGATAAAGAATACTATCGCGCCAAAAATCAGCGGTTCTTTATGCAGACCAAGCCATGGAACGTCTTTGGAGATAGAGCGCAACATTCCAAGGAGGTCAAATAGGCCAATAATTGAAACTAAGGTGGTATCTTTGAGTAGACCAATGAAATTGCCGACGATATTGGGGATCATATATTTCAGTGCCTGTGGCATGATAACGAACCCCATCGTGCCCCAGTAACCCAAACCTATGGTATGGGCCCCCTCGTACTGCCCCTTAGGAATGGCCTGCAAACCTGCACGCACGGTTTCTGCCATGTAACAAGCGTTGAACAGACAGACGGCGATAATCACCTGAGTCAGCTTGTTTAAGACGAAACCTTCCGGCATAAACAGTGGAAACATGGTGGTTGCCATAAACAACACAGTGATCAGTGGCACCGAGCGGAATATTTCAATAAAACCAGTACTGAGTATCCGTATTATTGGTAATTTACTGCGTCGCCCGAGCGCCAAGAGAATGCCTCCCGGCAGTGAACAGGCAATACCGATGCCGGCGATAGCCAAGGTTAAAAATAACCCTCCCCACTTAGTCCAGCTCACGGCCACTTCCTGCCATTGGGATTGCAGCACAAAGGCAATCACTAAACTCAGCGCCACGACAGCCAACAGCAAATTACGCTGCACCTTCTCATCTCTGGAGAACTTTGCCACAAAGCCTTGTAATACCTGGCCCAGACTCTGATCTTTGAATAATCCAAGCAACATATTTATCACGTTGGCGGGCAGTGCGACCAATGCTGCAGCGATCATCAACTGCATAAACAGTCCCTTATCTCCACCGGCAAACAAATAGCCTGCTAAGAAAGGATAAAAGGTGACGACAGTGACGCCTATCCAAATTTTTCCTTTGACCTTGCGCATCCACATCGGTGCCATCCACAAGATTAACAGCAATCCACCTAAATCGATCCGCCAAATATCCTCCCGAGGGTAGCGACCGTAGAAAATATTATCCATCCAGTCGATGACACCCGCCCAACAGGCCCCCGTCAGACTAATGTCATAGCAGGCACGACGGTTGTCAGCGACGAAAGTTGCATCGGCAAAACCCCATATGTAGACCCCTTGGAGGGTAATGTAAATAATATAGAGGGTGAAAATTGTCAATGCACCATTAAACCACGAACTGAACAAGCTTTTGCGCATCCAACCCAGCATACTGGTTTCCGACAGCGGCGCGGGCCGGGTCGGGGTTTTAGTTAAAGTAATAATAGCCACAGTTAGCGCTCCACCAGTTGCACACGTTTATTGTAGATATTTAGCAGCCAGGAGATTGATAAACTGATAAACATATAGAAAGCCATGGTCATACCAACCATTTCCACCGCATGCCCCGCTTGATTAAGTCCGGTTTGCATAAACAGCGAGACGATGTCCGCATAACCGATCGCAATGGCGAGCGAAGAGTTCTTCACGGTATTCATCCACTGACTGATCATGGGTGGCACTATCGCGGGCATCGCCTGCGGGATAATTACCAGGGCCATCACTCGGCCGGGTTTAAGACCGATCGCCATCGCTGCATCGTGTTGACCACGATTCACCGATAAAATACCGGCGCGCACACTCTCTGCAATCTGTGCTGAGTGATAAATACTCAGCGCGAGTAATAACGCTAAGAAAGACGGGGGCAAAGTAGTTCCGCCAACAAAGTTAAAGCCTTCTAAAACGGGCATATCCCAAGTCAATGGAGTTCCAGTTAAGGCAAAGGCAATGCCGGGTAACACGGTTAATATTAATAGCGAGCGCAACAGTATCGGGGTCTGTTCACCAGACTCGTCTTGTAACTTGTGCGCTTTACGACGCATCAAAAACACTGCAATCACGGCAACGACCATTGCGACAGCTGTCACCCAAAATAACTCACCGTAAACAGGTGTCGCCATATAGAGTCCACGGTTATTGAGCAACACCATTTCTGAACCGAAGGAGATGTCGATCGTTTTTCGCACCATCGGTAATAAACTGAATACACCGATGTACCAAAAGACAATCTGGATAAGAAGCGGAATATTTCGGAATATTTCGATGTAGGCCAAGGTTACTTTAGAAACCAGCCAATTATCCGACAGGCGCATGACGCCCAGTATAAAGCCGAAGAAGGTAGAGACGACGATCGCCAAGAAAGAAATGAATAAAGTATTGAGGGCGCCGATGATAAAGATATCACCGTAGGTTCCTATCCCCGGGGTGTACTCGATTAATTTAAAATCGGTATCAAAGCCAGCGGCACTTCCGAGAAAGCTAAAACCCGTGCTCATGCCGCGCGCTGCTAGGTTTTCTGTGGTGTTAGTGAACAGATACCAGCCTAACCAGCCCACTATTGCTAACGTTATAATTTGATAAAAAGCTGACCGAACTCGCTGATCTTGAAAAAAATTAAATTTTTCAACGGGTCTGGCTCTTTGGTTAATGTCTATTTCAGCGTTTTTAGCCATAGTCACTCCCATAACTATTGTTTAAGGGGGACGAGAGGTGCTTCTCGGCCTGAATCTTCAGGAATAGATTCTGTGTCCTAAACAGAAGCTGAACTGAATTTTAATATTTGATAAATTTTATACTGCCAGTAATATTCAAGTAAAGCAACGGACTACTGCAGGAAAGCGGATTGGCAATAAAATTTATCGCCTCAAAGAGAGATAAATTAAAGCTCTCTCTTCGAGGCGAACCCGGTAAATTTGAAGCTTACTTTTCTCGCTTACCGAGGCATCTAGCTGGCGATTTGTTGTTTCTTTAACCTATTTCAGATAACAAAAACAACAAAAAAAGAGGCCGTTTCACGACCTCCATCTAGCCAGTTTTAACGCATTGGTGGAGAGTACATCAAACCACCATCAGTCCAGAGTGCATTGAGAGAGCCAGCACGATCAATGCCTATGCCCAACTCACCATGACCCATGTATGTCTCATAGATTTCACCGTAGTTACCAACGGCCTTGATGATATTGTAAGCCCAGTCTTTCTCTAAACCTAAGCCCTTGTGTAACTCTCCCTCAGCGCCAAGCATACGACGAATGTTCGGGTTTTTAGAGTTAGCACGCATATCTTCAACATTTGCCTGAGTAATACCTAGCTCCTCGGCATTGATCAAAGCAAATACACTCCAACGTACTATATCAGCCCACTGGTTATCACCGTGACGTACTGCAGCAGCCAATGGCTCCTTAGATAGAGTCTCAGGTAAGATCATGTGATCTGCAGGGGTTGGGAAAGAGGCGATGTTTGCCGCCATTGATGACTTATCACCAGTTACTGCATCACAACCACCGTTCAAATAAGTATCGTCGCGAACATTGTAGTCCTCGAAAGTAACGTTACTGATTTTAAGGTCATTTGAGCGACTGAAATCGGTCAAGTTAAGTTCAGTAGTGGTACCTGATGTAACACATACCTTAGCGCCTTTAAGCTGATGGGCACTGGTAATACCGCTATCTTTGCGAACTGTAAAACCTTGTCCGTCATAGAAGTTTGGTGGTAGGAAGTCCAATCCCAGCTGAGTATCGCGGCTCAATGTCCAAGTAGCGGTACGAGATAACAGATCTGATTCGCCGTTAGCCAACGAAGTAAAACGTGCCTGAGAGCTCACTGATTGAATTTCCAGTTTGCTTTTATCGCCAAAGACGGCAGCCGCAACTGCCTGACAGATCGATACATCTAATCCATACCAGTTACCTGCGGAATCAAGATTGTAATAGCCTGGTGATGGCGGCCCTACCTGACAACGCAAGTTTCCGCGTTCTTTAACAATTTCAAGGGTTGATTTAGCCGATGCAAAGTTAGCACCTGCCACCATGGAAGTAGCGACTATTGCCACTGATAAGATCGTAGAACTTATTTTCATAGAACATCCTTATATTTACTAAAGCAAGGTATCCACCAAGGATTCCTCTGTTTGTTGCGTGCTTTGAGTGCTCGAACCGGACCAAAAAATTCACTTTATATAAAACTGGGTGAATCTAGCAGTGACCGATTGATACGAGAAACTCAAAGCGCCATTGGATAAGTTTGATATAACCATTTATAGCATATTTAATTGATTATAATTATATATATAACAATACTGGTAGTCTTTTTACAGCCTAGATAGTAAATGCCATATATTACAAAATCATTACATTTTTAGATGCTATTCTGGAAAAATAGGCCCTATACTATGCGTCTGAACTCTAGGTCAATTATTGCCCATGACCAGTAACAGAGGTGCTATTAATAATTTTTATGCACTATCTCAGGGTAAAGTATAGGGGCTGAGATGATTGAATACTACGGCGGCTAACATTGGCGGTCTAATACCGTTATCGAGATTAGTAATGCAATAAACACATCAATTAATTATGTAACACTAAAACAACCAAGAAAGAGACGCAGCGTGGATTTATCGATATGGAATTGAAATGGTTAGAAGATTTTATTAGTTTATCCAATTCAGGAAATTTTCGGCTCTCAGCGACGCAGCGTTTTGTCTCACAACCTGCTTTCAGCCGTCGTATCAAGTCATTAGAAAACTGGGTAGGCGCTGAGCTGATTGACCGATCTTGCCAGCCTATCTGCCTGACAGAGGCGGGTCGCGAATTTAAGCCGGTGGCACTGCACATCGTGCGCTGCGCCTATCAAGTGCGCAATGGTATCAGAGCGAAAGACAGTGCAGATCAGGAGAAAATTTGTTTTTCTACTCTCAGCACTTTGTCTCACAGTTTTATGCCCGCATGGCTCAAACAGCTGAAACCCCATTCCAAACTCGGCAGTGTCAGCATGCGCTCAGACTACATGGGCATTGACGCCTATTTACGGGCATTAGAATCCGGAGAAGTGGATTATTTTATCAACTACGAGGATAGCAACAGCGCCTTGAAGATAGACGTGGATAAATTTCCCTCTCTGCGCATTGGCTCCGAGCGACTGGTGCCAGTGGTCAGCCCTGATGAGCAGGGAAAACCCACTTGGTGGTTACCCGATCGCCCCCAGAGTCCCATTCCCTATTTGCAAACCAATACCAACAAAGACCGCAACTACTCGCTGCTCTATTGGTCGGTGAACAGTTTAATCAACAAGCACTATCCTGACCTGACTTTTGTCCCTGTCTACGAGGCGACGATCACCACATCGATACGAGTGATGGTATTGGAGGGCTACGGGGTTGCCTGGCTACCCCTATCCATTATTGCCAATGATCTAGCGCAAGGAACGTTAGTCCGCGCCGCCATGGAGGAAGATGACATCGAAATGGACATTAAAATATTTAAATATTTTGATGCCAATGAAGCCAAACTCACTAAATTTTGGCAGGTTATTCAAAAGCACGGGGTATAATAGTCGGTGCTACTGAGCGAGTATTCGTCAACCGACTAAACCTGTTAGCCGTAAATAGAATTAGCTTATAGGTGTCGCACTTAAGGGTAACTACAATGGCTGAGGTTAAGCCCTGTCTACAAGGTCAATTAAATGGGCAGCCGCGCAGTAATGATGGTGCCCTTACCCAATTCACTGCTAATTTCAAGTTTACCGCCATGTGCTTCTACAATTAATTTACACAGATATAACCCTATACCAGAGCCACCAGTATCTCGAGTGCGCGAAATATCCGCCCGATAAAAAGGTTCGGTGATATGCGCAAGGTCTTCACGGCTAATCCCCCGCCCATAATCTTCCACTTTAATCACTAGCTCGGCGTTGTTGATCGCCAGCTCAACCTTTGGCACGGGGCTTGATTCCCCTCCATGACAAATTGCGTTGCCGAGCAGATTACGCAGTAACAACTGCATCCGTTTTTCATCTAATTCAAGTGGGGGTAACTCAACATCACCGATCACTATTAGCTGTACACTATGCTCGGGGAACTGAGCAATTACGCCAGCGACCAACTTTTGCATGTGCAGTGGTTGTCGATTAAGCACAGCATGGGGGGTGTTGATCCGCTCAGCTTCCAATATGTCTGTCACCAGATTTTCCATTTCCAGTAGGTCTTCTTCCAATCGTCGGCTATTAGTAGAAGGCTCTAACATTTGTACCGCTATTTTAGCGCGAGTCAAGGGTGATCGAAGCTCATGGCTAACGGCCAGTAACAATTGCCGTTTGGCATCTAGCATATGAGTGATCTGTTCGGCCATTTGATTGATACTGCCGGCGAGCTCACCTAGATCATTATCGCGCCTAATAGGCACACGATATTCGAGATTACCCTCCCCCATTTGTTTAACACCGGTTTTAATATCTTGCACGGGGCGCAACATGCGTCGCAACTGCCAGAAACTCAACACAAATATAATCAATAGCGATAACAGTGCCCAATTTCGAACTTTGTGGCTCTGGGCTGATTTTCCATCATGGTACAACTCATAATAGACATTATAGCCATCAAAAGTATTACGCATTAACATGCGCTCATCGCTTTCAGCAAAGGCGATCAACTGCCCTTGTTTAGTTAATGACGACATAAAACTATGATCTTTTTTTCCCTCTTTTCGGTGTCGACTCTCAAATTCTATGTCGCTGAGGTCCAACGCACTTCCATTGGAACTGTAATTGATATCAGGGCCACTGATATAAATATTGATAGGCAAGCGCAACACCAGCTTTTTCGCCCGCTCAATGTTGGGAGGATTGCCGATATCATCATTGATATAATCTAAGTATTGCTCTAAATGTGGCCGTACATTATTCTGCCACTGGCTGGTAAACCCACTAATGATGATCGCCAAGATCAGCAGTACAATAGCGGCAGCTGACAGGGCGAAAACTAACATTAAACGGCTAGCTAATGATTGTTTAAAGTGTTGTCTGATACTGATCATAGTAGGTTATCCCCCGCTGACTTTGGCACTATCGACAAAGGCATAACCAGAGCCATACACAGTTTTGATCGGTTCAGCAGGCTTTAATTTAGCCCGCAGTCGGCTGACCAAGATATCCACAGAGCGACTGAAGAGTTCAGTCTCTATTCCTTTTAGCTGATTTAAAATATCATCTCTTGAGAAGTCTTTGCCCGGGTTTTGCGCCAGTAATAATAACAACTGATATTCCATGGTGGTTAATATTAAGTCATGTGCGCCGACACTCACCTTGCGCTGTGACATATCAATCCGCAAAGAGGCAAATTCCAATACAGAGGGTGCGACGGGGATGGCCACTTTACGTTTAATGATAGTATTTAAACGCGCGACTAATTCACGCGGGTCAAAAGGCTTGGCCAGATAGTCATCGGCACCTATTTCAAGGCCAACCACTTTATCGGTCACCTCACCGCGGGCGGTGAGCATAATAATAGGTATTTGGCTGAATAAACGAATCTTTCGACAAACTTCAAAACCATCCATTTCAGGCAACATAACATCTAAAATAACCGCGTCGTAAGCCTGCTGTTGCAATTTTTTAATACCGATGGAAGGCAGCAGTGCACTGTCAATTTCAAGCGCATAACGCTCACAGTACTCGAGCAGCAACGGCGCTAATTTTTTATCATCATCTATCAATAAAACTTGGTACATGCTAAAAACCCCGTATCGATATTTTATGAGAGAGTTTAACGTATATATTTACTCGTCTCTGCCATTCACAAACGTTGTAGGAATCTTAGAGCGGACCATTGAGTGGCAAGCAAACATAAAATACGTATTTAAAACAATTAAATAGCATAATAAATTGTGAATAGGTAGATCATCTGCGTATCATGTTCAATTGTTGTCTAGCAACACAATGTCTTTAACTTTATAATAATGTAATGCGGTATAAATATTTGATTTAAATTAATAATAAATACCTTTCTTGATGATTTATCAAAATCTATGCTAAACATATAACTTTATCTCTAATTTTCTGAAGACATCCACCATGAATTTATTAAAATTTAATATCATTTCACTATTATTACTAATTTTATTTACTTTTATTATCTTATTTTTTGAACTTTCATTTATGACAACAGAGGATGGAGTTGTAGAATACTTAAGTGCTTTATTTTGGTTAATTGGAGTGATCTTCTCCTTTTTTGTTATCAAGACAAAAAAACGTAAATTCATACCTATCATTTTCCTTTTTGTATGTTTTATATCTCTAGGAGAGGAAATTAGCTGGGGACAACGAATACTTAATGTCAGCACCCCAGACTTCATGGCTCAAGCAAACAAACAAAATGAATTAAACTTTCACAATTTACATATATTCTCTGGCGGAAGCACTTGGCAACACTTCTTTAAAACAGGAGAGTTTAATTATCATCAACTTCTAGATACCCAAAACATCTTTAGAATAGGATTTATTACGTTCTTCTTCCTATTTCCATTACTTATTAGGCTAGAAATTGGAGCTAGGCTAGCTAATACAGCAGGTTACAAAAAGCCCGAAACCTATTTCACGATATTTGTTCTTTTTTTTATAGTAGGATCTTTCCTTATTACTAGCGGTAAAACCATAGATGAACGGCATGTTATTCAAGAAATAAGGGAAATGTCATTCGCTTTCTTTATCGCTTTGTATTTCATTTCAGTATTCTACTCTACTAAAGAGAAGGAACTACAAAAAAGCAACTAATAACACACAGGCAATACATCTGAATCAAGTAATGTCTAAAATGTTGCTGATATCCATATTAGACGAGATTTCATTTGTACAGCCTTGTCTAAATTCACCTTTCATACCCCGAGGCAAATACAACTAATATATATAGCAAATCAGCTGTAGAACTGAATATTTAACGTACCTTGCTAAATAACCAAGCTCCCAGTGGCAAATTCAACACCCGCTCCGGTCACAACAGAGGATAGATGAAAAGCTTGCGGGACTGTTAAATCCCGCAAAATTCACTTAATGGCTTTTCCAACCCTGACCTCTACCTTGGTGCCGGTCATTTATAAATTCCATAACTTCAGCCTTTTGCTCAGTATTGAGCCCATCGAGAAAGCCGGCAAATGCAGCGATAACCTCGGGAGCGGCCTGGTTGATAAAGGCGGTTTTATCGCTAATCATGTTAAGCGCCTTTTGCTGATCAAAGGTATCAGCACTCAATAATTTTTCTAACTCTTGGTGTAGCGGCTGCCCCTGGGCTTTGAATTGGTCTTTCAGCGACATCACCTGTTCGCTCAATGCTGTTAACTGCAGCTGTTGCGTATCGTCTAACGCTAGCTCGCTACTAATATAACTGGTAATAAACGCTGCATGCGCTTCACCATTACCATGTTTATAAGTCGCATAAGCCCCTGCTGCTGTGACTAAAGATATTGATAAAACCACTGCGCCAATAATTTTTGTAGATCGTTTCATGATATTACTCCTTGAGTTTACAGTGCCGCTCTTTAGCGGCTCTGCATATTTGATAGGAGTAGTATCTTTAAAAAGACTGAGAAACTCTTTGCACTAACGCATCAGGTTGTAACAAGTTGTAACTTCTTGCACCACATTCAAAGCTAAACCCCGCAAACAGCATTTAGCAGGGCTAGCCAGCCGAATATTGCACGCAACCTTCGACTTTGCAGAGTTAAGGAGTGTTGGCTGGGTTGTTAAATTTAAAGCTTTTTAGACTCCAGCCCAGGTTAAGCCCTGTCACACTGAATAAAATCACTATCACGCCCAACCACTGATAAATACTTAAACTCTGTTGGTAGACAAAATAATCCACTACTATTGCCACTGCCGGGTACAAAAAAGCCAGGATTGCGATCATGGCAATGGGCAGTTTTTGGTAGGATGAATACAATAATATATACATAACACAAGTGTGCACTAAACCTAAAATCAGCAGATAACTCCACTGTAGCGCATGCTCCGGCAACACACTGAAATTGGCCAGCGGTAACAAAATAACCATGCCTACTAAGGTATTAAGCAGCGAAATCACTTCGGGCCGCACTTTTCCCAAACGTTTGGTGAGTAAAGTATTAACCGCATACAAGATGGCCGCTCCCAATGCCATGGCAAAACCTAGCAACTGCTGATCACCCCTTAAATCGTCCATGTTCAGCTCAATAATCAACAGCAAGCCGATAAAGGCCGAGACAAACCAAGGTAATTTGCCGATGGCTATTCTCTCGCCCAGCACCAAGCTGCCGGCCAGCAGTAAAAAAAATGGTTGGGTATTGTAAACCACCGTCGATAGCGAAATAGATGCATAGCTATAGGCATTAAAGAGTAAGACCCAGTTAAGCACTAACGCGATAGCGGCAAACAGTGCGGTGATTAGCGTTTTACCCCGCAATGGCCAGGGGCTTAAAAAGCCGCGCCACCAGCAGTATAGCGCCAAGCCCACGGCGCCAAACAAACAGCGAAAGAAGATAACATTCCACACCGACTGCTCAGATTCGATGACTAAAAAACCAATAAATCCCGATAGCAACATCGCCGTCGACATTTCTAAGGTGCCCGACTGTCTGGCACTTAAATTCATACTTTTGATCCTCAGCAAACTTGATTTATGAAAGGTATTATCTCAAACTGGATTAATATTTATACACGAATAAGAAGGCCACTGCTTCAATTTACCTATTAATATATTGCCAGGACTAGTTTATGCCTACGAATTTAAAAACGCCTACCTTTGACACTATCGATATCAAGATCATCAAAATTCTCAGTGATAACGCCCGCACCTCTGCCAGTTCAATCGCCACCGAGATTGGTATGTCGCCACCAAGTGTCAGCGAACGCATTAAGCGCTTAACAGAAACAGGTATTATCCGTAAATTTACCATAGAACTGAATCCAGAACTTATCGGCTATCCTTTTAGTGCCATTGTCAGAATTAAACCTCTGCCGGGGAAAATCCATATTTTGCAGCAGCGACTCATTGGGTTAGATAATTGTATCCAATGCGATAAAGTCACCGGCGAAGATTGTTTTATCGCCAAGCTGGTACTTCAATCTATTCCCGAATTAGACGACGTGTTAGAGAGCATCGTAGAGCTGGCACAAACCAGCACTGCAATCATCAAAAAATCACCGGTGCATAATCGCCTCCCGGCGCTTTATTAATATCACTTTAATATAATTATTTAGCGATTATTTACCAAGTCTTGTTTGAAAGCCGCCTATCTCCGCCTTTAATGGCAACATAGACTTGCATTTTTTGTTTAAAAAAGTTTCAATGCCAGACACCTTTTTAAAACTATTTTATGCTTAAAGTATTTTTAAAAAGATTAGATAATCACGGTTATAGTAGTATCTGCGATCCAGCGTATTGCATGTAGCCTCTAGACTATAATAAAGGCAGGTAACTTACACTTTTCTACACCTAACAAGGTCAGTTTAGTGGGAGAATAATTTGTCACATAGGAGAATATTCCTTGATCAAAGTCGATGCTATTTCCAAGCATTTTGGCGGAGTTAGGGCGATCGATAATGTCAGCTTTGAAATTAAAAAAGGCTCTATTACCGGTTTAATTGGCCCCAACGGTGCCGGCAAGACGACCATGTTTAATACCATTGCCGGCCTGCACAAACCTACCCATGGCCGAATTTTACTCGACGGCGAAGACATCAGCGGTTTACAACCCCATCAACTATTTGCCCGAGGGCTATTGCGCACTTTTCAGCTGGCGCACGAATTCTCTACCATGACGGTGATAGAGAACCTGATGATGGTACCCCCCAACCAGCTTGGGGAAAGTTTAACCAATACCTGGTTTCGACGCGGGGCAATCAAACAACAAGAGCGCATCATTCGCCAGAAGGCGGATGAAGTGATCGAATTTCTTAAAATTGAGCATGTCGCTTACGAATTGGCCGGTAATTTGTCCGGTGGACAAAAAAAACTGATTGAACTGGGCCGCACTATGATGGTGGATGCCAAAGTGGTACTACTCGATGAAGTGGGCGCCGGGGTCAATCGCACCTTACTCGGTGAAATTGGCGACGCCATCCTCAAACTCAATCAAGAGCGCGGTTACACCTTCTGTATGATTGAGCACGACATGGATTTCATCTCTAAACTTTGCGATCCGGTAATTGTGATGGCCGATGGCAAGATATTGGCTCAGGGCACCGCCGCAGAAGTCACCAGCAACGAAACCGTTATCGAAGCGTATTTAGGCACGGGCTTGAAAAACAAAAATCTCAAAGGTAAAACAGGAGGCTCGGCATGAGTTATTTAGTCGGCAAGGGTCTCTGTGGTGGTTACGGTGGACCTGACATCTTAAAAAACTGCGACATCGAAGTCGATAAAGGTGAAATTGTGGTGATCGTTGGCCCCAATGGCGCAGGAAAATCCACCGCGATGCGCGCCTTTTTGGGCATGTTAAAAATGACTGGTGGCAGTATTACACTGGGCGGTCGCGATATTATCGAGCTATCACCTCAAGAACGTGTCAGACAGGGGATTGGCTTCGTTCCACAAACCCATAATGTTTTCACCGGTTTGACCGTTGAAGAGAACCTTGAAATGGGTGCCTATATTCGCGATGACGACATTTCAGACACCCTCGAAGAAATTTACCAGCTGTTCCCTATCCTCAAACAAAAAAGACTGCAGTTGGCCGGTGAATTATCCGGTGGACAGCGCCAGCAAGTCGCGGTGGGCCGTGCCATGATGACCCGCCCCAGTGTGTTGATGTTGGATGAACCCACCGCCGGTGTCTCCCCGATTGTAATGGACGAGCTGTTTGATCGTATTTTAGAGGTCAAGGCTAAAGGCGTGGCGGTGTTAATGGTTGAGCAAAATGCCCGCCAGGCACTCGAAATTGCCGATAGAGGTTATGTCTTGGTGATGGGTGAAAATCGCTTTACCGGCACCGGGCAAGAGTTATTGGCCGATGCCGATGTTCGTAAATCATTTTTGGGGGGCTAGTAGATGCCTGAGTTAATCGACTTATTAAACGCCCTAGTACTGATGACCAACTACGTCATCTTACCAGCGCTCACCTATGGATCGCAGTTGGCACTGGGGGCGCTTGGCGTTACCCTCGTTTTCGGCATACTGCGTTTTTCTAACTTCGCCCACGGCGATACCATGGCGTTTGGCGCGATGGCCACCATCTTAATCACTTGGTGGTTCCAATCGATGGGGATCAGCTTTGGCCCACTGCCAACGGCATTACTCGCCCTGCCCTTTGGTATCGTAGTGACCATCATCTTTCTGCTCTTCACCGATAAAGTGGTGTACAAGCACTACCGCGGCATTGGTGCCAAGCCCATTACTTTTGTGATGGTCTCGGTCGGGGTGATGTTTATCATGAACGGGCTCGTGCGCTTTATCATTGGCCCATCGGATCAACGCTTTGCCGATGGCGAGCGCTTTATCTTTAAAGCGCGTGAATTTAAAGAGTGGAGCGGCCTAGCTGAAGGTTTGGCACTGCGCAGCTCACAGGTAATCACCATCGTGATCGCGATTGCGCTGGTCGCCGCACTCTTTTGGTTCTTGCAAAAGACCAAAACCGGCAAGGCTATGCGCGCCTTTTCAGACAACGAAAACTTGGCGTTATTGTCGGGTATAGACCCGGACAAAATCGTTCGTATCACCTGGATACTGGCGGCTATTCTCGCCACGGTAGCGGGTGTTTTATACGGTCTAGATAAGAGCTTTAAACCCTTTGTCTACTTTCAATTGCTGTTACCTATTTTCGCCGCGGCAATTGTCGGTGGCCTGGGCAAACCAATTGGCGCCATTGCCGGCGGCTTTATCATCGCCTTCTCCGAGGTGGCCGTCACTTACGTCTACAAGAAATTTTTAATCTACCTACTACCACCTGACTTAGAACCTGACAGCCTGATACAA
>JABSRA010000068.1 GCA_013215445.1 Oceanospirillaceae bacterium | reverse complement strand
ATTTTTATAGTGGTATTCTTTGCGACCCCGTTTGAAGAGATTATATTTATTGTTGTAATCATTATCATACTGGCGGTTTTAAAGGGCACCACCAAGAAAAACTTCTTGAAACTGCAAGCCGTATTACCGACCTCCAAGATAAGATCTCTGGCAATGGGCATGGTTGAAATACAGGGAAAAACTAGCTGCAGTCAGCTAATTTCAGCCAAAATTGGCAATCTACAATGTATTGCCTATCACTACACTGTGCGCCGAGAAACCAGAGACAGTGAGGGGAAATCAAGTTTTCGACTGATTGAAGAAGAGCAGAAAATAGCGCCGTTTTCGATTGAAGATGACACTGGGTCTGTTGAGATAAGCATCCAAGATCTGGACTTCGTATGGCTTCCCGAAAAAGGCTCATACCAATCGGGAAACCTCCACTATCAACAGACCATTCTGATGCCCGCCGATGAAGTGCTGTTAATAGGTAGAGCGACCAGCACTAACAATAAACTAGTGATTGAAAAAGATCAGCTCAATAACGTGTTTAATTTAACCCACGCCTCATCGGTTGATAAGTGGAACTCATATAAGCCATTACTCAATTCATTATACGTGTTTGGCGCTCTGAGTTGCCTTGGCATCATCGTCATTATTAAAGGTGATGTATCTATTGACTCTGGTGTGGTTTTTTATAGTTTTAATAATTTGTTTAGGTGATTTATGACTGATGTAGTAATTTTGATAACGATAATCATATTGGTATTAGCCTTTTTTAAATATTTGATGGATACCTACAATCGGCTAGTGATGCTCAATTTTAATACCGATAAAGCCTTTGCCAATATTGATGTGGTATTGATGCAACGCGCCGATGAAATTCCCAATTTAATCAAAGTGGTCAACCAACACGTTGACTACGAAAAAAGTACCTTAGAGCGCCTCACACAATTGCGGGTTCGTTGTAAAAACGCTAACAGCCAAGATGAAAAAGTCGCGGCACACAATGGTATGACATCGATAATAGGGGAGATTATGGCGGTATCAGAGAATTATCCTGAGCTAAAAGCCAGCGAATCTTTTTTAGCGCTGCAACTAAGGGTGTCAAAACTGGAAGATATTATTGGCGATCGCAGAGAGTTTTTTAACGACAGCATTAATTTATACAATATTAGTATTCATCAATTCCCGGATTTATTCTTAGCTAAATTGATGCATTACAGCCAAAAATCGCTACTGGTAGTCAGTGATCAAGAGAAACAATACCATGGAATTTAGTGTTACCTTAAATAGCTATATGATTAGTTTTCTCAACGAATCTGAAGCGAGTTTTATGCTGATTTTTATCTGTTGTTTCGGCATCCCACTGTTCTCTGTGATTGTCGCATTGCTGATAAAACCGCTGCAACGCTTTAATAAATTATGCACTATCATAACGCTGCCTCTATGGCTAACGTGGGGGCTGAGCACAGCGGCAACATTGATCTTGTATGAGCTAGATGTAGAGGCGATAAAAATCATCACTGTTATCGGCATGCTCTATGTCTTAATGCTCACATACTGCATTTTAAATATAAGCCTGATTACCAAATATTTTAACTCTTTTGCTAAAACACCAAGCTAAGCGCTATTTACAGGTGACATTATAGCGCTGATATATACATGGATATTTATTTGAAATTGCTGGCTTTCTCTACAACGCTTTGAGCTAAAGAGCCTATTTTATATTATTTCTGCATGCCAATAACACCCAATCGCAGGTGCTGCAAAAATACTTTTACTTTTTCCAGTGGGTATTTTCTGCCCGAATAAAATGCATATAACACCAGATCTTCCGGCTCGCTGTTAAGCTCAATTTTAATCAGAGAACCGTTGTCTATATCTGCCTGACAGGCATGCGTGGGTAAAATGGCAAAACCAAGCCCCCTCAGCGCGGCAGCTTTGGCGATGTGGCCACTATTAACCTTATAGCTGGCTTTTACTTGAAGGGTTTGCCGGTCCTTAAATCGCCAGGGCATGCCCTGTAATACCGATAAACTGGTAATACAGGGAGCTTTGCTAAGTTCATCCAGTGAGCGTGGTAAAGGATGATGTTTAAGAAGTTGCGGAGCCCCGACCACGCAACTTGGCCAGCGCAGGATTTCCTTGGCGACCCAGCCTGAGTCTTCCAGCGACCCGCGACCAAAGCGCAATACCAGATCAAAGCCATCCAATAAACCTTCCTTTGGATTTAGCTGGGTATCACAACTTAGTTGGATGCGAGGGTAGGCGCAGCAAAAATCCGCGATGATGTCTGCTAAAAATGGCAGATCAGGCAAGATGATCTTAAGGTGGCCGGCTACTGATTCACCGTACAGGGAAGTATCTTCCAGTACCTCATTGATTGATTGTGTGAGTGGTGCAATGGACTGATAGAATTGTTTTCCGGCAGGGGTTGGAATCATCTTACGGGTTGTGCGTTCCAACAATCGTAAATTAAGTTGTTGCTCCAATAGAGCCACATGGCGACTAACATTGGATGTCGGTATCTGAAGCTGCGCTGCAGCCTGCTTAAAACTCAATTGTTCATAGACAGCCTGAAAGCTAAGTAACCACTGAAGTTCGATTTTTTCAATCATACATTAACTCATAAAACGGGATTAAGAACGCAATTATAGCCTATTTATCGCTAATAATGGTTTTGTAATACTGTCTATCGAATTTAATTATTGAGGTAGAGCAGATGCAGAACAATCGAATTGCAATCGTCGGTGCAGGCGTAGCCGGGATAGCGCTGGCGATAGTCGCCACCAAGCTAGGTTATCAAGTGACTTTATATGAGCGTGATACTGAAGTTTCATCCATTGGGGCAGGTGTGACCTTGTGGCCAAATGCAATGTTTGTTCTCCAGCAGATGGGGTTGGATAAAGAGATAATAGCGATGGGAGGTGTGCCTAGTTATATGCGCCAGTTTGATCAGTACGGCGTCCAACAAGGCGAATTAAACATTGCAGCGGTGAACGACCTTAGCGGTTACCCCAGTGTGACGATATTGCGCTGCGACCTGATGCGCATATTGGCCCGCGCACTAGCGGATTTAGGCGTAAATATACAGTTTAATTGTTTAATCACCACAGCAGATATAAACGGGTTAAAACAAAAGTTTGATCTGGTGGTGGGGGCTGATGGGCGGATGAATTCAATAGTGCGCCACGCATTATACCCAGAGCAGGTGCAACCTCGTTATCAAGGTTTTATTAATATTATTGGTATTAGTCAGCTGGAGGGGAGCGTCTTAAATAATGCCATTCATGATTATCGGGGCATGGGTGAGCGCTTTGGCATTGTGCCGATTAAAACAGGTGAGTGTTATTGGGCAGCTGGATGGAGTGCGAATATGGATAAAGAGCGGCCTGTTTCCGCTTGGTACCAAGAGCTGCAGCAACGGTTTTTACACTGGCCGAATCCGGTGCAACAGGTGCTGAAATCCTCAGAAACAAACTCGCTCAAGCTAATTTTTGTGCATGATATTGATCCACTCCCCTATTGGCATCGAGACAATATGCTAATTATTGGCGATGCGGCCCATGCACCTTTACCAACGTCTGGTCAGGGCGCATGCCAGGCGCTGGAAGATGCCTGGCATTTAGCCCAAGGGTTAGTCAAAAATGATCAACTGGATAATACCCTTAGCGATTTCTATCAACAGCGTATCCCTAAGGCCACCGCGACTCAAAGCGTAGGGAGGCAGTTAGCACAGCAGCTTTTCAGCGACTCTTTTGCATCTCAAGCGCCTATTGCAAGCATATCTCCCAAGCGCTTAAGTGAGTTTTGGATGCAGGGGCTAACGCTTCAATAAAGGCAGATTTGGTACCTGTATAAAACCACGAGACAACTAGCTATCAATGATCACACTGCCTGTCGATTAGCTAATGACGCTATTAAACTGTTTTATAGGCAGAAAAATTGTTATTAATGGAGTAAATGGTAGATAATTTGTTTTCTAATTGACTCGAAATAGCCCAACCCTAGCGCCCCTTATATTGGTTATTGTCGATTAGCTGGTTGTCTGGCGCTACGCTGGTTATTTAAAAATTTCACTGGGAGCTGTTATGTTTTCGCCCATTATTATCCTGTTCTCAATAGTGCTATTGGCGGTGTCGTTGCTGATCTATAAACGCTGGCAAAAAAAGCGCATTCTCAATAGCCCCTTTCCCGCTAGTTGGCAGCAGATATTGTTAGCTAATCTGCCAATTTATAGAAAGCTGCCAGCGCCGCTGAGCGATCAATTGCACCGCGAAATTAGGCGGTTTTTGCATGATAAAACCTTTTATGGCTGCAATGGTTTGGTGATGACCGATGAAATACGGGTCACTATCGCCGGTGAGGCTTGCCTACTTCTGCTCAATCGAAAAACCAATCATTATTATCAGTTGCATTATATTTTAGTGTATCCCACTAGTTTTGTGGTTAGCAGAGAGCAGCGGAGCGAACAAGGGGTTGTCTCTCAGACACAAGTGGCAGTCTTAGGGGAGTCTTGGCAACAAGGTAAGGTGATTCTCTCCTGGCAGGACGTACTCTCTGGTGCTAAAAACTTTAGCGATGGTCACAATGTGGTGCTACATGAATTTGCCCATCAGCTAGATCAAGAGTCAGGATCTGCCAATGGCGCTCCACTACTCGGGTCTCGCTCTAGCTACCGGCGATGGGCGAGTGTACTAGCCGCAGAGTTTGCGCAATTACAGCAACACTCTGGTGGCTATCGACAGATCATCGATCAGTATGGAGCGACCAACCCCGCTGAATTCTTTGCGGTGGTGACTGAGACCTTTTTCGAAAGGCCCCTAGCGCTGCAGAAAAAGCATCCTCAATTATTCGCTGAATTTGAGGATTTCTACGCGGTTAACCCCAGTGATTGGCAATGAGTAAAAGCACGGCGACACTTGGCTGGTTGTTATTAAATAGACCGCCACTGATTATAAATTCAATAATATCTACTGAGCGGCTGCCAATGATTATCTTCGCCACTATGATAAACCGCGGATAAATAATTTTTCTGAATATAATATTTGTCTGTTCTCTCTCTTTTTCGGCAACAATTTTCCGTGAAAAATAATGAACAAATTAAATAAGTGACTATTATTCCAGACACATGTAACGACTAATCAGTTTTCACCCTAAAGTGTTATCCAAAACGACCCTCGCTCATGACATACCTAAAATAACTATTGCCTGTAGTTTGCTCATAAAACTCAGCATTGGTGGGCCCCTCGCCTTTAGCAAAGCTTTCTTCTGACACATTTTTTTCACCTAATGCCCGATAGATATTATCCAGAATATCTCGGTTGTTGCCGGTACCGGCTAAAAATATCGCATATGAATTTGGCGTGGTTAAATAACCTTCATAGGAAAGGGTCAGTTTATCGTTACCAATGGTTATTATAGTCGCAATATCATGTTCTTTGCCGTGTTCTAATTTCAGCATTTTTTGATAGTCGCTATATTCCTTAGATGCCTCAAATTTTGTCAAAATATAGTGATTATCAGAGTCTTCTCTGAGCACACGACTTAAAGCACTCTCCATAGCCCAAGCCGTATTGCCTGCGGCCCTTTGCTCACGTGCGTTGTTGCGGACCGCATCATTCATTGCGGTCATCTTGTCTTTGTACACCTGGCTATGCACAAGATCACCAAGTGCCAAATATTGTTCAAGAGAGATGTCTTTGACGGGGGGGATGGCGGAAGCGGGCGGAGCAGTTATATCGGCCGGCAGATTAAATACCAGCGCTCCATTTGCTAGGTTAGCTGACTCATCTAGCATATTTTTATAAGAGGGAAAGCTGTTGAGTATCCGGTTCGTATCACTTGTTATATTCATCGTCAGTAATTCCTTTTAAATTCGACTTCAATATACCCTAAGCATGTTTCATGCCATTACTAAGGGCATTTAGTAGATTGAAATTCAACTGGCGCAGATTAAATCGTTTTTTCCACAAATCAATCTTTGCCGCAGTCTTCTCAGATATCGCCGGTTTATCAGTTCCAATCAATAGCGGCAGAATAGAATGGCACTCGCTATTGACTAAAATGGCGATAACTCAATTTTGTCATCTATAGTGCAACTTGCTCAGCGCGACGTCATGTTGGTACGCCCGCCAAGTTAGCAATATCTATTAGAGAGAGGTACAACACAAATCGTCAAGGGCAAGGATTCACTTATTAAGTTTATTGACCGGCGCTATAAAACTGGATATCTGCTCAGCGATAGGGGCTTCATCCCCGCTGGTCTGGTTAGCGGGCCTGACTACAAAACGAATATCACTCTGGTATTGATTAATATCCTGTTGAGCTATCCAAACCCGGACTATCAGCGTATCAACCTTGCCTATTTCGACATAAATGTTGTGATTGCCACGCAATTGAAATGGCGCTTCGGCAATGATACCTAAGCGAAATGATTCGAGTTCAGAGCCTTTGTTATTGATCTTTACCTGGTAAGTATTTTCGATGCCGCCATCTCTGTGTCGATATAAAATGCCACTGCGATCGCGAATGACATCGATGCTCAAGGTATCTCTTGCCTGTAGCGAGTAGCCAAAGGCGAGTATCGCTGACAGTGAAAGCGCGATTAACCAGTGTATTTTTGGCAGGCTAAATAAGCTGCGTTTACCGCCGGGATCATTGGCTGATGAGAAGCGAATCAGGCCGCTGGCATAGCCCATTTTGTCCATCACCGTATCGCAGACATCGATGCACAGGCCACAATCAATACAGGGGTACTGCATACCATCGCGGATATCGATATCCACCGGGCACACTTGCACGCACAGCGAGCAGTCGACGCAATCGCCGAGCCCAGTCGCTTTTAAGTCTGTACTGGCTTTGCGGTGGCCACGATGTTCACCGCGCTGACTATCATAAGTGACGACTAAGGTGTCTTCGCTGTACATCACTGCTTGAAATCTGGCGTAAGGACACATGTGTAAACAGACTTGTTCCCGTAACCAGCCGGCATTTATATAGGTACCTAGGACAAAAAAGATTAACCAAAACACGCCTAAATAGTGCACTTGCATATTATAAGTATCGATAAGAAGCGCCTTTATCGGGTAAAAATAACCGACAAAACTGTAGGCTGTGGCCAGTGATAACAATATCCAGAGGCTGTGTTTAATCGATTTTCGCAGTACTTTTGCGTGGCTCCAGCGCTGTTTATCTAACTTAATGCGCTGATTTCTATCCCCTTCACATTTATTTTCAACCCAGATGAAGAGGAATGTCCAAATAGTTTGCGGGCAGCTGAAACCACACCACACACGCCCAATGATAAGTGTTGCCGCCACTAACAGGATGCAGGAAAGCACCAGTAGGTAAACCAGAAATATGGCATCTTGTGGCCAAAATGTCATGCCTAAAATATGAAATTTTTGCGCCGCTAAATCAAACAGTACCGCGGGTTTTCCGGCTATTTCTAACCAGGGCATGACAAAAAACAGAGTTAGCAACAGATAGCTGATAGAGCGGCGCAAGCGCTGAAAATAACCGCTGGCACGTTTCGTATAAATCTTCCCGCTATTGATTACTGAGCTGAGACTATTGCCTGCAAGGTCAGTTTTTGACAGGGTGGCGCCGCGAGCTTTTTTCCTGGTAAGATCGAGGTTGTTATCGATAGCTAGGCCTTTAGCAGGGGAGGGCGAAAGATTGAGCAGAGATATTTTTTCAGACATAAATGGACCATATGTGTATCCACCGGCAAAAATGAGACCTGCCCAATGGATAGCTAAAATAATTAGGCTATTTTAAAGGTTGTAGAAAAAGGGTACAGGTACACAAAAAACTATATTTTAGTGCACAGATGATCAATAATATTAGCTGTTCTGTTCAGTCATTTTTAGTGAGCTGTGCCTATGCCTAAATTTTTGTATCACCAATTAGCTGAGCAGCTGCGCGCTAGCATTAACAGCGGGCAATTAGCGCCTACGAGTAAGTTGCCCTCTGTGAGAGTCTGTTGTGCACAGACACAGCTTTCAAAATCTACAGTATTGGCCGCTTATGCCCATCTTGAAGATGAGGGGTGGATAGAATCGCGCCCGCGCTCTGGCTATTACGTCTGCCCATTGCCAGTGCATGCCAGCAATGAGTTGAGGTGCCCTGCAACCAGCAGCCCTAGCGGCTCTCCACACTTAATTTCACGCAGCCAAGTGATTATCGATATTATGCGTCGCGGGGCCGCATTTGATTTACTGATCGATAATGAGGCGGTGACTCACAATGAGCATCTCAGGCGCTGTTTATCCAGTGCACTGCGCAGACAAAATAGTCAGCAGCAGCTGTATTACGATCAACCACAAGGGGATCTGTCCTTAAGAGCGCGACTGGCGAAAACGATTAATCAGGGAGGGGGGCAGTGCAGTGCTGATGATTTGGTGATCACCTCTGGCTGTCAGCACTCACTGTTATTAGCGCTGATGGCAACCACCCAGCCCGGTGATTTAGTAGCGATTGAGTCGCCCAGTTTTTATGGCGCTCTGGAGCTGCTAGAAGTGCTGGGTAGGCAGGTACTGGAAATCCCCAGCAGTGCCAATACCGGCATTAGCCCCAGTGCATTAAAACAGGCATGCAGACACTGGGATATCAAAGCGCTGCTAGTATCGCCAAGCTTTGCCACTCCAACCGGATCTTGCATGCCGGATGAGCACAAACTGCAAATATTGCAGTTGGCGAAAGCTAATCAATTTGCCATCATTGAAGATGATATTTATGCCCAGCTGCATTTCTCATTGCAGCGCCCGCGTACAATTTATTCGTTTGATGATAGCGGTTGTGTCTTGCTTTGCTCATCGCTGTCTAAATCCCTATCGCGTGATTTACGCCTGGGTTGGATAGCGGCGGGTAATTACACAGAAAAAATATTACGTCTTAAAATAGCGACCTCAATGGCTACGGGGATCAGCTTACAGCAAGGGGTTAGCTTATTTATCGCACAGGGCGGGTTGGATAAACATCTCAAAGCGCGCCGCATACAGCTGCGCCAGCAGCGCGATCAATTACAAGCATTAATCCGCCAGGCCTTGCCCCAAGCCGTTAGCGCCAGCCAGCCAATGGGTGGTTTAGTGCTCTGGTTAGAGCTTGATCAAAGCATCGATACACTTAAGCTCTACCATCAAGCCCGCACAGTAGGGGTGGCGGTTACCCCAGGCGGTATCTTCAGCGCCCAAGAGCGTTATCAGAATTTTTTGCGAATCAGCTTTGCCCATCCTTGGACGCAGCGGCGTATCCAAGCATTTATGCGATTGGCAACGCTAATCAACGCAAGCGGCTAAGCGCATCGAGAATTGGCAGTTGGTTTTATTGGTGGCTCAGTAGTGGTGAATTTACCAGTATCATACTGCCTGTCCCCAAGATGCTCACTGAATTTGAGAATTTTTTATGCAGTTAACTCCAGCGATTGGCGATGAGTTAAAGAATAAATATAGGGGACTAGCAAATATCCGTCTTTTATCTTTTATACTTTTTATCGAGTAATGTTTTCTTTGATTTATCAATGATCAGCTTTTTTGTCTTTATCTTTTGTGATGAGTTGTGGCTATTAGCAACCAAATCAAAGTTTACAATATAAACCAATAAAGAAGGTGAAATGCGCGACAGTAGCTATAATTTTAATGAATGGTATTGATGAGCAAGGAGGCTATATGTTCGTAGGGCATGGAAGTAACCAAGTATCAATCCAAGATAATATTATAACGATTACACTCATTGGTTCTTTTAACGAGTATGACTTTAAAGACATAGCGCAGAAAGTGAAACAGGCTGTAGCAGAGTATAATGGCAAACAATTCTGCATTTTAGTAAACGATGTACAGTTATTTGGTGCTACCCCAGAGGCCTATGAGGAACTAGAAAAGCTCAATCAATGGCTAAACACCCAACCGATGATAGCCAAGGCAATAGTGATAAGCCCCAGTAGCCTGTTAGACACCATTAAAACTCGTGTACCGGCGATTAGAGACCAAAATGTAAAAACCTTTGAAATTGAAGAAGATGCTATTTGTTGGCTAAAATCATTCTAGTCTCGGTCATGTGAGATTTATCGGAATATCCCATGTGACGGAGGAAAATTTGATGAGTAGATACTCCTTATAACCAGCTAAAACTAGGAAGCTCCGTTTTCGGTGAAAGTCATCCAAACACTAGTAAGGTAAAAAGTAATTTAGATAGCGCAATAAATGCCAGTTAAAAATTGCAGCAATCCAAAAATGTTCAAATGAGGAAAATTCAGGAGGCAGCGCCACTTTTTAGAGGCACTCAAAAATGGCTGTTGCTGGGAATTATTCTTTTAAAGCAACCGGGTAATAACAGCCATCACTCCCATCACTAGCTCGGGCACAAGTAAAATCACCCCGTCATAATAAATGCTGTAGTTCATGTCTGATTGCGCTTTTAAACACACCACCAATAGACACCATACTGGTAGTGGTAATTTGGCTGGATTGGGTGATGTCATGGTCGAACAAGGGGTAATCCTGCAAAGGAAAATCCCGTGCAGACTCCGTTGTTGGTTGATCACTTGTTAGGGTGGAAACGCAGGCATGGAAACGGATGCCCCTGCCAAAAAAACAGCCATGAAAAGGGGCCGAACGACGATCGCAGGCGCTGGATAAATTGGTTCAAATGCACAAATTAACTTAGGGATATCGCCCATGAGTGTAAATGTAGACATCAATCAGCGGCCTGATTATGATCAGGTCATTCAGGATATCGCCGATTACGTGATCAATTATAAAATTGTATCTGCGGAGGCATTAGATACCGCCCGACATTGTTTAATGGATACGTTAGGCTGTGGTTTATTAGCACTAAAATTTCCCGAGTGTACCAAACATTTAGGACCGATAGTCTCGGGTACCTCAGTACCCAATGGCGCCCGTGTCCCCGGCACCGGCTTTATTTTAGATCCGGTGAAAGCGGCCTGGGATATAGGCTGTATTATCCGTTGGTTGGATTACAACGACACATGGCTGGCAGCGGAGTGGGGACATCCCTCCGACAATTTAGGTGGCATACTGGCGGTTGCCGACCACTTATCACAAGTGCGTTTGTCGCAGGGGAAAGCGCCGTTGAAAATGCGAGAAGTGCTTGAATCCATGATACTCGCTCACGAAATTCAAGGCGTATTAGCCCTGCAAAACTCCTTTAATCGAGTCGGTCTCTGCCATGTATTACTAGTGCGTGTAGCTTCTGTGGCGGTTGTGACAAAAATGATGGGCGGTGATCGCGATGTAATTATGGCGGCGATCTCTCAAGCGTGGGTGGATGGTTCTGCACTGCGTACTTATCGTCACGCTCCCAATGCGGGCTCACGCAAGTCATGGGCGGCGGGAGATGCCACTTCGCGAGCGGTGCGTCTTGCCGATATTTCGATGCGTGGTGAAATGGGGATTCCCGGGGTGCTAAGTGCTAAGCAGTGGGGTTTTTACGATGTTTTGTTTAGTAAAACAGTGGTCGATCAGCAGTTAAAAGCAACGAGTCAGCGAGAATTTAGATTTCCCCAAGCCTATGGCACTTATGTGATGGAAAATGTACTTTTCAAAATCTCATTCCCCGCGGAATTTCACGCACAGACGGCTTGTGAAGCAGCGGTTATCTTGCATCCAATGGTTCGCGATAGACTGGATGAAATAGAAAAAATAGTGATACGCACCCACGATTCAGCGGTACGCATTATCTCCAAAGTAGGGGCTCTGACAAATCCTGCCGATAGGGATCACTGTCTCCAGTACATGATTGCGGTGCCTTTAATATGGGGAGATTTAGTGGCAGAGCACTATGAAGATTCTTTTCATGCTGCCAATCCAAAAATAGATGCACTGCGTGATAAAATGCAAATAGAAGAAGTAGCGCAGTACTGCGATGATTATTACGATCCTGAGAAGCGTTCAATCGCTAACGCAATTCAGATCTTCTTTACAGACAGTACTAGTACCGAGCAGGTAGAAGTTGAATATCCGATCGGACACCGGCGGCGTCGCGTCGAGGGTATTCCTTTATTGGAGGATAAGTTCCGCTCTAATCTTCGCACGCGTTTCCCAGAGAAGCGCTGTGAGGTTATCTATGCGCTGTGTCAAGATCAGCAAAAATTGGAGACAACGGCGGTGAATGAATTTATGGATTTGTTGGTAATATAAGCGTTTAGCAATAGAGTCTTTTTACTACCGGTGAGCGTCCATATATATATATCCTTGGCGGTGTTGCACAGGCAAAAATATCAGTTTGCTTGGCTCACCCATTAATTACTTCTATATTTTCAGCCCAAGTTTGATAGGCACTCTCTCCGTCTGCCTCCATTTCTTGGATCAGAAAACTGACAAAAGCTTGCACTTTAGCCGGAAGATATTCCCGCTCTGGATAGATGGCAAATACCCCCTGATTGGCCGAACGATAATAGGGGGCGACAACTTGTAGTTTGTCTGCACGCAACCAGTCACGGGCAATAAAGTGAGGAATCTGAGTTAAACCTAGGCCCTGTGCGCACAGTGTGGCCAACGCCTCCCCATCATCAGTAATAAACTGCCGGCACTGCTCAAGCACTGCACTCGCAGGTAAGCCTTCTACAATAATGGGAAAGAGCTTGCCACTTTGTTGGTATTTAAAGCGAATCCATGGGTGATCGGCTAAGTTATTCTCTGTCACTTTGTGTGTCTGCAAATACTGCTTCGACGCGCAAATCAAAAAGTCTATCGGGCTAATTTTTCGTGCGATTAAGTTTGTATCATCTAAAACGCCAGTGCGTATGGTTAAATCGATACCTTTCTCTATCATATCGACATATCTGTCGTTGAATGACAGCTGTAAATTGATCTGTGGGTAACATTGATTGAATTTGGCGATGAGCGGCAGAACATAGAGCCTACCGTAAGAGATTGGTAAATTTATGCGCAACAAGCCGCGATATTCGTCGTTATCGTTGCGCAACTGTTGCTCGGCCTCTTCAAGGTTTCGCAAGGTTATGCTCGCCGTGTTTAAGTAGCTGCTACCCGCCGCAGTTAATCGCACTTGTCGAGTCGAGCGATAAAATAACTTAAATGCTAAGTGGCTTTCTAAACGGGCAATACTCTTACTTATCGTTGAGGGCGACTGTCCCAACTCTTTAGCGGCGGCAGCAAATCCCCCTTGTTCAACCACACAAATAAACTGTTTTAACAAACTTAATTTATCCATAAAACCTTTTGCCTAGAGTGATGTAATGTCCTCACTCAATAGTAAATTTAATGTATGCGGTAAAGTTAAGATGGAGTAATAACTTGCTTAACCTATTAAGTCATCAACTACCGGCTTGTAGATTAATGAATATATTTCACAACTGTTAGTTGTATCAAGATATTTATTCATTAATTAGTAAATTTTATAATAGCCTCATCAAATAAATTAACAGGAAATAATGATGAGCAAATTAATCAAAGCAAGTATTTTAGCAGTAGCGATCAGTAGTACCGCCATAGTGGAGGCTGGCTCTTTCGAGTTTATCGACATGACTCACGCGATACCGACTTTTAGCCCCAGCAGTGAAGATGCCACGAAACCAGACTTGAACAAACCTATCGCTAATAGCAGCCCTATTACCGGTTTTTATGATCAGGCGATACTTTACCCTATCGATAATTGGCCGACTAACCAAGGCTATTTCCGCAGCACTGCTATTTTAATTCAAGAACATAATGGAACCAGCTTTAACGCCCCCAATCACTACGTAAACAATCCCGAAAGCACAGAGGAAGGCGCTCTCATTGCAAAAACGCGCAAGGCTATTAAGCAGTTAACGATTGCCCACTCAACGCAAGAAGCAGTGAAGGCTGATGGCTCTGCTAGACTCACTAATGAGCTAACAACCAATAACAGCATAACTATTCCAAACATAGCCGCTAACCTTGGAAATACGCGCAAGTCTGCTGAACAGCTTACGACTGCCCAGTTAACCGGAGATGTAGTAATGATTGATGTCTCTGCTCGAGTCGCCAAAGAGTTAAATAAAAATGGCGGGGTACCTAGTCCAGACCTAGCCGTTACCGATTTCTCTGACAGTTCAATGGCGACCATTCGCGCGCAAGATATACGTGCTGTCGCCGATCAAATAAAAGAAGGTGTATGGGTGGTCGGTAATGTTGGCTGGGACCAATTCTATTTCTCTGGCACCGACGATTGGGATAAGTCCCAATATACCAACGCATTAAACCACCCGGGGTTTACCGCTGAAGCCATCGACGAATTGATTAAGATAATGGATGAAAAACAAGTCACCATTGCCGGTATAGCAGCGGATAGTTTAAGCACGGACTCCGGCCAAGGTGCAAAGGGTAGTGATGACAAGTGGAGCAACGGCTGGCCTGCACATGTACGTTTATATCAACGTGACATTATTATTGTTGAGAACTTAGCAAATGTGGATAAGTTAGCCGCCAAAGCTCAAGGCAGCTGCGCCCTGATGGTGGGCGCCCTTAAACATACAGGCGGTACTGGGGGGCCTGCAAGAGTCATGGCGGTATGTAACTGATCCTAAAATAGTTGTCTACTGCAAACCGCTCACGGGATCACTACGCTATCGCGTGAGCTATGCATCACATAGGCTAGCATCAATGAATGTCATATATTGTCCTTTGCCTCAATGCAAAATGACAAGACTTTCCTCTTTCAAGTTATCAGACTGATTAACTCGCAAAGAATAACAACTTTAACAAAACATAGGGACAGGTCTGATCTTTTGATCATGATGATAAAAGCAAGACCTAATAATCATATTAAAGCGTCACCTCCAAGCAAGCGTTAAAATATGAGGTTCTAATGACTCATGTTTAATTATTACCGGAGGAGACCTCTATGAAACTATATGGTGAACCAATAAACCAATATGGGACAGTCATATATGAAAACCAATATGGGACAGTCATATATTAATTGAAGATGAATATATGAAAATGTAGGGTATTAAACACTGATAATATAATTCAGAGGAGCTTACCTCTGAGTGGGAGGCGCTATGACCCGTGCCCGTTTGCAGCACATTTTCTGTCAAGACACACCTTACTATCACTGTATATCGAGAGTGGTTAGAAGGGCTTTTCTCTGTGGTTTTGCCTACATGGAAGCAGGTAAGGGGCGCTAGCAGGACGCGGTAGCTTTGATAAAACGACTCAACAAGACTTCGAACATCGCCGCCAATGGATGCTTGATTGATTAGCTGTAATTGATGGTGTTTTTTGTATTGACGTTCGTTCCTATGCGATTATGCCTAACCACTATCATCTTGTTTTGTTTATCAATAAAAGCCAAATAGATAATCTCACAGATCTTGAAGTCATAGAGCGTTGGCGAAAAATTTATAAAGGCCCAGATATTATTCAGCGCTTTATTGCAGGCGAAAAGTTGTCAAAAGAGTACCACGAACTTATTGCTCAAATCGTAGGTTCATGGCGAAACCGTTTAGAATATATCAGTTGGTTTATGCGCCCACTGAATGAGCCAATCTCTCGAAGATCAAACATTGAAGATAACTGTACAGGCCATTTCTGGGAAGGTCGTTTTAAAAGCCAAGCGTTATTAGATGAACAAGCTCTGCTGACGTGTATGGCCTATCTTGGGTTAAATTCCATCCGCGCGAAGATGGTTGAAACACCTGAATTTTCTGAATACACTTCTATTAAACAACGAATTGATGAAGATCAAATGGTGAGAGAACTACAGCCTAAAAAGGTGAAGAAAGAGCTTTGTTAGAATCTACTATTAAAAGAGTTTGTTGCAGAAGGGAGTCTGCTAACCGATGAAACTCCCTACCTATATCGAGAGTATTTAGGACTAGTCGATTGGAGTGGTCGAGCAATAAGAGAAGACAAACGTGGTGCGATAGATGATCGATTGCCCTCCATACTCGTTCGTTTAGGAATCGATGGGGAGCAATGGCACAAGGCCATGCTACCCAAAGGGGCACACCAATTTAGCCGTGCAATGGGTCGGTGTGAGGTGATGCGAGAGCATGCCAAAAAGTTGTCAATAAAATGGATCAAAGGTATCGGAATTAGCAGTAAGTTATTTCCAGCGTAATATAGAAGAATAAAGCCTAAAAAATAGAACAACGCTGTTAAGTGTATGGTTTATTACCTGTAATCAGCCGATTCGATGATAAATCTCTACAATATTTAATACCCTAAAAAAAATTGGAGCAATCAGCAAAGTTAGTTGGTGGGGCGCTGTCTGGTTTGAAGAATATTATTTATGGCTGTCCTAAAGAGTTTCACGTAGGGAAGTGTCAGGCAGATTTGTTACGCAGCTCAGATAGCGTAAAAATTAGCATGTCGCTGATTGGCTCGCTAGCTGGATTTAATGAGAACACAGCTATTTAGATCGACAGCGTCCATGTTCCAAAGTCTCACGAGCCCCATTGTTGTAAATTACCCATATATCTTTATTGTTGATGGCCTCAACTCGCGCAGCAAAGTAATTTTTGTTGGCCACTGTTTTCGAGTTGCATTGTACTTGGCTTCCCTGTCGCCATGCGAGACGGCTTATTGATGATTCGCGATGATTGGCTTTGAGACCGCCTTTGAATTGGATATCGTAGTTTTCGATGCGAACAGCAGTAATGGTGGCCGGATACCAAAACCCTGTATGGTAAGCAAGCACCTCCTCCCCGGCATTAAATTTACGACTATTCCCCCTTGGTGGTGGGTTATATTGCTGTATTTTCTTAGGTGCTGCTACGTATGGGGTTCCGTCGTATCGGCAGGAGGATATCCGCCGGTTTTGGACGTTGCCACGATCGAAACGAACTTGAAATGCAATATTATCAAGCGTGTTAATAATTTTCCCTCTGAAATAAGCGTTGCCACCGCCATCGAGCGTGCATTGGAGCTTGGATCCAGTTCTCCAATTGTAGGGAGCAACTTTGTAAGTAGTCACGCTGTCTCTATTAGCATCGAATTTAACTTGATAACGTGATGAATTTAAACTTGTTATTCTGCCAGGATACCAATTTCCATCACCGGCCTGTCCGAAAACTCTATCGCCTTTGCTCCACGAACCTTGGGCTAATGCGGGTAAGGTACCACTTAAAACGCAACTGATTGCTATCGCTTTAAGAAATCGACTAAATTGCAATGAATCTGTTTTCATCTGTATAAACCTCACCTATAAATCAATATTAAAAGTGATAGTGATACCCGCCTAGAATTTGCGGGGATCTGTGAATAACTAATATGAATTAAATCGCGGCCAAGCAATGCTACTAGCAAGAGATCACATTGCTATCACCGTTAGCGGTGTGGCTAACGTAAAGCACTATTTGCCGAAAAACCGCACCATTGTGACATTCTACGATAGGCGCCCTCAAATCCATTTAACGAGGCTGTATACAAGTCTTTAGAAGCATCCCCGAAGCGTAAATTCATTGAATATCCATGCCCTAATGAGTAGAGAAATTCATTGTTGCCGCTGATTTTGTTTTCAGCGTAGGGAATGCCGTCATTATTAAATCCCGCATCAGTATAAGTGCTATAAAAGTTGTCTCGATTGTAGCGGCTATCAATAATCCAGTGCACGTTATCATTTTTTTTCAATCGGGTTGGATAGCCACGAGCAGTTGCTTCTTTGAACCTCACCGTGAGGGGGGCGTCGGGAGGAAGTCCGTCACCCCAAGATGAGCGTATGTGGATAGAGCCCATTCCCTCGCCTCCGGTTTGGATGGAACAATTTGTAATCCAGTCGCCATCTACAGTGTCAAATGTATGTACTGACGCCTGCCAGTTTTGATACATTTCCCGAATATTTTTTGCTTTGTTGGGTCTGGATAATGAAGCAGTTGAAACACTCGGCTCAGAAGTGGCTGAAGGTGCCACTGTTAGTACACTCTCTGGAGAAAAGCCGCACCACTCTGAAACCTTACGATAGGATGCAGAAAACCCACTTAAGGATGCACTATGTAGGTCGGTACCTGATTGATCATCGTGTAAGGTGACAGTGCTGCCTT
The DNA here is from genome assembly GCA_013215445.1 of Oceanospirillaceae bacterium. Lineage (GTDB taxonomy): Bacteria > Pseudomonadota > Gammaproteobacteria > Pseudomonadales > Balneatricaceae > Rs1. Next base: position 4,813 of record JABSRA010000068.1, on the reverse strand, counting down.
TTGCAAATGCCCGTAACAGCTCTAAGGTGTCGCCATCATTTATGTTGCCCTGTATTCTGTTGATGGCGTAGGGAATACCAGAATCATCGAATCCTGTGTAGGTTTCACCAGGGTAGCTGAATGCTTGGTTCTTGACGCTGACAACCCAAGTGACCTCTTTTTTGCCTTGAAGCATTGGTTTTACATGGCGGTATGTCGTCTCATTAAAATCCACCGTTGGCATAGTGCCGGGATCTCCATTGCCCCATGATATTTCAGCGCCAATGGTGCTTACTCCATCACCACCTGTGCGGATGGCGCAGGATGTTATCCATTCACCATCTTTGTCTTGCTTGGTCTCGACACTCGCGCTCCAGTCCTTGTAACTTTTCCACTGGTGGTTTTCTTTGGTTGGACGTTTGTATCTAGTGATTGTCGATTTGACCTTAGTATTAACTGCAGCGTTGCTCGCAGCAGGCGGGGTTACTGTCGGTTTTTTGGGCGCAGTTTGGTTACTTTTAGTTATGCTGTCGATGATCTCTTTAGTGGCGGAATCAATAGCAGCCTCTAATAGGTCATCAAATAATCCTGCCGAAAATACGGGAGTATTATAGTTTAAGGAGAAAATGGCTGTCGCTGTGACCAATAATGCAGTGGTTTTGCCTGTAGAGTTATTCATAAATAAATATATCCATATAAATTACTAAGGAGCAATAATTGATCCCATGATTTGGCAGATATTGTTTAAGTTGACGGTGCAGCACCTTGTCAGCTACTGCTAAGTTGTTATTTATCCGCTATAACTGCCCGATTAGTGGTTTATAGCTAATAGAGTTAACTGATCATCGTGCTTTAGCATAGTCTATAGAACGCCGGTTACCAGTCTCTCATTGGCATAGTCCATTTTTTTTGGTGTTAGAAATAGGGGACGGGGAAATATTGAATAGGTTGTTTTATCACAGTGGTGATTCTGCTTGGTATCGGCGAAAACGGTGATGATCAACACAATGTTATTTACCATCTGGATAATAATTCTAGAAACTAGAGCGGGTGTTAAACATATAGCGCTGTCTTAGTTGAGATGGCGCGGTGCTTTGGTGCCTGAAGATAGCCATTTTTTATAAAACCTATATTTGGCCTGCCTTAGTAGAAACCCTTGTCGGGGCGAGGATCGGTTTTAGCCGTGCAGCTAACGGCGTGATTGTCCGGCTGCTGCTTGTCTCCAGGATCGGCTCTTTTATTCAGCCAACCTGCCTATGGCGGAGGGATTAGCGGCCTTGGTGAGGTGTGTTTTAGCCGTTAGCGCATTTTTAGTATTTTTGAAACTAGCTGTCGATAACGACAGCACAGCGTGTTAATTTTTAGAAAGAAAGGACTTATTATGAATAAATTTGTAGTCGCTCCCGCAGAGCAAGTCGTTGCGGTGATTATAAACTGTAGTGGTCTATATTTGTTGTAATAATTAACGATGTAGCGAGTGATCGATTGCGCTGATTGATTAAAGTTTGTGTAGGCCGGTTTTTGCATCCATTCGGTTTTCAGAAGATTAGAAAAAGAGTAGCGGGGTTACTTTCTTGGTGCGCCTTTGTTACTTTTTAAGATAAGTATATTTGGTCTATTAAGTCCATATATTTATAGCTGTTCTTGATTAGCTGCAACTATTTTCCCAACCAGCCACTAGATTTTTTAGCCTGATTTATACGCGGGTATGTGTGCGCATATATATAACTTATATGTTGATACATAGTAATAAACTACTTGTTTCGATTGTTTTTTTTGTATGCTTAAACCTAATTGTCGCCTATGTTAATCAATAAGTTACGGCTTTGCTTTGCAAGGGGATAACTGTAGAGCGCGTGTTCTAGCGCTCTTCATTTGATCAATCGTAGCCGCTACCTATATCTTGCCAAGCCCGCATTAATTACTATTTTTTATTAGATTAATAAAGATTGAGATTTATTATAATAGTCAATCCGCAGTTTATTTTGAAGCTAAATTTGGTAGTCACTGAACAGTCGACAGCACCACAACTTCATGTACCAAGAAAACAATAAAATTCGTATTGCCAATAAGTTAACCACGAGAATTAGGCGCTGTTATATACACTAAATTATGGACTGTTATTCCCGCTTAACAGACCCACTTAGGTTCAATGCTAAGTACTGTTGGATCCATTAAAATTGTAACTGAGGATCTAAAGATGCGTCTAAATTTGTTCGCCAAATTGGCCCACCCGATCTTAATGATATCCATATTTGGAATCACCATACTCTCCTTTTACATTCCCAGGTTGATAGAAAAAGACATTTTAACCAATGTTGTGACCAGCTCCGCTCAGACCGCTAAGCAATTTAAAGGTATTCGTGGTTATTACACCAAAAATATTATTAAAAAAGTTTTACAGTCTGCAGATATCAGACCTGCCATTGAACATAATAATATAATCGGAAAAATACCTTTGCCAGCGACAATGATCCATGACCTCAGTGTCCAGTTGCGGGATTCCGGTTTATCAATGCAGCTATACAGCCCCTTTCCCTTTCCCGGGCGCAGTAGTCGAAAGCTCGATGATTTTCAATTAAACGCTTGGGAAGTATTAAATAAGGATCCAGATGCAATTCTAGATAAACTACAGATTGTTAATGGTCAACCCATAATATCAGTGGCAGTCTCAGATACCATGGTGGCCCAGGGTTGCGTAGACTGTCATAACTCTAGGGCTGACACCCCTAAGAATGATTGGAAGCTCAATGATGTTAGAGGGATACTACAGATAGATACTAATATTGAATCCCTATTGGCTGCGGGTCGATTAACCAGCATGAAGATTATTGGCACTTTGCTTATTGTTTTAATAATCATGTTGTTGAGTATCTTTGTGATCTTTAGAAGGACAATCGGTTCAAGAATTAATGATTTAGTGAAAGCAATGGAGGAAATTGCCACTGGAGATGCGGACTTAACTCAGCGAATCCCCGAGACTGGTGATGACGAAATTGCTTCTTTAACCCAGACCTTCAATCGATTTTTAGAGAAACTACAATCAATTATTAGCGAAACATCCAACGTCACTGAGGATGTAAATAGCTTATCAAAAAATATGCGGCAAGCTTCCGATAATATCAGCACATCAATCGACAGCCAAGGTACTGAAATTGAATCTATAATATCTTCCATGGATGATATTGTCGAAAATGGGGATTTAATGTCTGACAATGCGGTGAATGCCCTCGATTCGGCAAAAAAGGCCAATATCAGTATCGTTAATGGCAAACAAGTCGTTGATAATACGACGCAGGCTATAAACTCACTATCAGATGAATTACAGGTAGTGGGGGAGTCCATGTCAGAGTTGCGATCCGAAACAGACCAGGTTGGGTCCGTCATACAAGTCATCAGTGGAATAGCCGATCAAACCAACTTATTGGCACTTAACGCAGCCATTGAAGCGGCAAGAGCAGGTGATACGGGTCGAGGTTTCGCAGTAGTTGCAGATGAAGTGCGCTCTCTAGCCAGTCGTACTCAAGCCTCAACAAAAGAAATTCAGGATATGATGGATAGGCTACAGGCAGGTGCAGAAAAGGCCGTCATTGAAGTGGAACATAGTAAAGATAAAGCCCAAGAATGTACCGTTATAGCAGGTAAGGCCAGCGAGTCCTTAGATGAAATATCGAATGATATAAGCGGCATAATGCAAAAAAATAAAAACATCTCTGATACTGCCAATCAACAGAAAAATCTATCGATTGAAATTCAAGCTAGTTTGAAGAAAATTGCTGAGATAGCACAAGGCACCACTAATATTTCAGACCGCTCTGCAGGGGATAGTGATGAACTCGCACAAATGATTAAAAACTTACGAGAGCAGATCGGAAAGTTTACCACATAACAGTGTGAGGGAAGCAGCTAACAAGTCCCAAGGGCCCCTCGCGTAGAGGGAACATTGAGGGACTTATTCGCTACTTCCCTAGATCACTTGGTATCAGTGGCTAGAAAAGGATCTAAAATACAATTTAAAGAAGAAAATACCATCAATGCAACCCGTATAGGAGCGGCTGTGTCTAGCAAAATAGCTGAATCAACTTGATCCATAAATCCACCCAAGCAACAGGGGCAATCAATGGCACACCGTTATGAATGTTCAAAGTGGTGTTGATGCAGGCACAGGTTTAACGCATATATTTACCAGTACAGTTGTCAACTAACAGGGTTTAAATCAGACGTCACAACGTACTGCAGCTAAGAAGTCTTTGTATAGCAGATACAGTGCACATTGGGGCCAGAAGCGTACTGAGTTTAAAATAAAAGTTATTTTACCCTTTGTTTACACACTATTTTATTAACGCATAGGCTTTGAAGGACAAAATATTCACCGAGAGGGTGGTAGTCATACATTTGTAAGTTGTGAATTTGTGTAAATTCTTATATTTCAAAAGATTATATGTAAATAAATTTTAATTTACCGAGGATGGTAGGGTTTTAGATAATGGATGAAGATGCTGCTTGATTTATGATGAGAACTTGAACACGTGTAGAGGATTCATCTAATCTAAAGCATAAAAATTAAATAGGAGGAGTTATGAAATCATTTTTCTTTAAGGTTTTTATCGTCATTTCTTGTTGTTCCAGCAATTTAGTTGGAGCCCAGGAGACTTCAAAAATCATGATAGAAGCTACTCATGTAGCAGGTAATGTTTCCGTTTTGATGGGAGTGGGAGGGTTTTCTGGTGGAAATGTTGGGGTTTCGGCTGGGGAGGACGGGCTGCTTATTATCGATGATAAACTAGCGCCTATGTCAGAAAAACTTGAAGCTAAACTGGCTGCGATGAACAAA
>JABSRA010000067.1 GCA_013215445.1 Oceanospirillaceae bacterium | reverse complement strand
CTATTTTGGCATGATCAATGGCCGGGGTTGGATCTGTATCGCGCTGGTCATATTTGCCTGTTGGCAACCGGGTAAAGCATTGTTTGGGGCACTATTATTTGCTGGTTTAGACGCCATGCAAGTACGTTTGCAATTACAATTGGGCGCGCTGATCCCCTACCAAGTATTTTTAATGCTGCCTTATATCTTGAGTATTGTCGCGATGATTGTGGTGGCGCGCAAAGCAAAATATCCCAAGGCGCTGTTGCAGCCCTTCAGGCGCGGTGAACGCAATTAGATAGCAGTATCAATGCACCATTGATTATTTTAAGAGAGACTCTGTAGCAGCGTCAGCACTGCCTGTGCTGACCGGCCACAACGACTCATCAAGCTATTTTGAACTTCCCCACCATTGTTTTTAAGCAATCCGCTAATTGGGAGATATCACTGCTCACTTGTGCGACATGCTCTGCTCCCGCTGCATTCTCATCTGAAGAATTTTTGATACTGTGAATGGAGACATTGACTTGCTCCGCGACCACACTTTGTTCTTCTACGGAGCTGGCTATTTGAATATTCATATCATTAATGATAGTGACTGCATGGCCTATTTCTGACAGTGTGTTCTCCGCTTTTTTCGACAATTCAACGGTTACAATCGCATTATGATAGCCCGTCTGCATCGCCTCAACAGAGCTCTTCGCCTGATTATTTAGGCGTAAGACTAATTGTTGAATTTCAGAGATGGATGCTTGAGTGCGACTCGCCAATGTTCTCACTTCATCTGCAACCACTGCAAAACCTCGGCCCTGCTCCCCTGCACGGGCAGCCTCAATGGCCGCATTAAGTGCCAGCAAGTTGGTTTGTTCGGCGATTGAGGTGATAACATCTAAAATAGCATCGACATTTGCTGTCTCTTGATCAAGCTGACTGATGATTCCTTGAGTATTTTGTATTTCAGAGGCCAAACTGTGAATAGATTGACTCACTTGGTTAACCACATCCCCTCCGCGCTTAGCCTCTTGCTCAGCCTCACTGGTTGCCTGCGAGGCCTGTAACGCACTGCGAGACACTTCTTGTACCGATGCAGACATCTCGTTCATCGCCGTAGACGCCTGAGTCAAATCGTCTTGTTGTATCACTAAGTTCTTAGCGCTCTGTTCAGTTGAGCTGAAAACTGTCTGTGCGGCGTCGTTAAGTTGGGTGGTGGTTTGAGCGATATCTTTAATCATTGACGCAAAGTTTTCTGACATCGATTTCATTGCCTGCAACAACTGCCCCGTTTCATCTTTAGAGCTAACGATAATGTTGTTGGTCAAATCTCCCTCCGCTATTTTATTGGCGCTTTCTACCGCATAAGACAGTGGCACGATGATCGAACGGGTAATCACAATTCCCAAAAATATACCTATCGCCGTAGCCAAAATGCCAAACCAAAGCATGCCCTGCATGGCTATTTCTTCATCCTGTTGAATGGTTTCCATGGCGTGTTCAGTCATCCGCTCTATGGTGATTAAGGTGTGTTCAAGATGGCTGGTGAGTTTGGTTTGGGCTGCTTCTATCGCTATTACCTCCTCGGCGGAGACCGCTTCGCCCTTTTCTAACAAGAGCATTAAATGCTCGGTCTTGGCATGAAATTGATGATGCTCTTCTTCAATAGCTTTGAGGGCTACTTCTAATGCAATTAAGGTATTGTATTGCTCATCCGAGAGTGCATGAGTTTTAGCGATTTTTAGAATCTCTTCGCCCTTTATTATCTCCAGATCAATTTCAGCCGAGAATTTTTTGATGGTAAGGTGCAGATCAGCCACAGTGTCAGTGCCGCTACTAACTTGGGCGATGCGCATCGCCTTTTCGATTAAAATAGCTGTTTCTAATTGTTTGACGGTCACCGCAGAAACTAGCTCCACTAACGGCATGTCCTCTGAACTCACCGTTTTCATCTCTTGGCCAATCGCGCTTATTTTCAGCAAACCGAACGCTGAGGTTAATACTAATAACCCCAGCAAGACCCCGACTATAGTATTGATTTTTTTGCCTATGGTCATATCTCGAAACATTTGCATCACGCGCACCTTTTATTTCAGAGTTGATGTCTAAACGAATAAAGATAAGACCGCTGCATAAAGCACTGAACAGTGCGAATACCCATTAAAACCAATAAAAAAGCGGAGTAAGTGGACCCTATGTTAGCGGTCCATTTGTCAATGTTGCATGCAGTGACATTTGATTGTAGATACCCCATGGATTATTAACGCCCGCTGATTGAGCGCCATTATCCCGCTTTTGGCTACATCATACTAAATCTCTCTTTATTGCTATGAATTAGAAGCTTAGACCAAGACTGAAAGAAATCGAGCCTGCGCGGCTAATTAATCAGCTATTTTAGTTGGGGCATTTAGAAGTGTCTCTAACTAGCTACAAACCCTTCTATACTGGGGTTAACAGTTTATTACCGGCAAAGTGTGCAGCCAGATTATCCACCACTAATTGCGCCATTTCGCCACGGGTTTCCACCGTGCCACTGGCGCAGTGCGGCTGCAGTACCACATTATCTAAGGCTAACAGCGCGCTGGGTACACAGGGCTCGTTGACAAACACATCTAGGCCCGCCCCCGCCAATTCTCCCGCTGCTAACAGCGCCACTAACGCCTGTTCATCCACCACTGAGCCCCTGGATATATTGATAAAATAACCCTTTGATCCCAGTGCTTTAAGTACCGCTTTAGAGATTAGCTGCTCGGTTTGTACGCCTCCAGGTATCGCCGGAATTAAGATATCGACCTCTTCAGCAAGGGCGACCAGGTCGTTATAGTAGGCATAGGGGCTCTCTGCTTTCGGGCTGCGTCCGTAATAACTGACCTGCATGCCAAAGGCCTCCGCACGTTGGGCGATGGCTTTACCGATGCGGCCCAGACCGACTATCCCTACCTTCTTCCCACTGACACTAGTATTTAGCGGAAACATATCCGAAGTTCGCCATTGGCCCGAAGTTATCCATCGACTCGCGGGTTGCAGACGACGCACAGTGGCCAACAGTAACATCAGCGCCATATCTGCCACATCATCAGTGAGCACATCGGGGGTATTAGTGACGGCTACATTCCGGGCATGGCAGGCCTCGACGCAAAGTGTTTCTAGCCCCACACTCGATGAAGCGACTATCTCTAGCCCTGGCAATTGCTCGAGCATGTCGGTGGTAAAGCCGCCACCATGCGTGGTGACTACCGCGCGCACTTTTAGAGCCACTTTTTCGAGCATCTGCACTTGCTCAACTGGGCCCGCCAGATCGTACCTGTGCAGCTGATAGCGCTCACTGAGTAGTGCCATCTGCTCTGGTTGATTTTCTCGCAAGACTAATACATCGATTTTCTCATTCATTACAGACTCCATCAGTCACCGCTTGATTGGCAACAAATCGTTATTAGGGACAACAAAATAATAGTGCTAGGCAAGGGGATTAAATATCTAGACCTTAATTTCAAGAGCACTAACCACTTGTGATTAAACCATATTTAGCACTTTCGTTAACACTATACAAAATTATTTATCCGTTGCTAAGAAAAAATAATTTAACTTTTTAATGCCACAAAACAGCTTAAGTGTTGACAACTTTTAGAAAAATACTTTGATATTGTGCTGTCGTTTGTTTATTACTGTAGTTGCTAGATTGATTGTTTTACCGTTCATCCGCGTCAGTCAATTACCCCTACTAGGAGCGTATAACATGGTTAGTTTCACCCATTACGTTAGGTTATCGGCCATCGATAATCCCCGACAATGCCGTTGCAATTTTAAACCAGTGATCAACAGCATTGCGACTATTTGTCTCGCTGTAGCAGTGCTTGCCAGCATTATTTACCACCCAAGTTATGCCACTACTATTTTCATCAACGAATTGCATTACGATAATAGCGGTATAGATGTCAATGAGGGGATAGAAATTGCAGGCCCTGCTAACACCTCTCTACAGGGATGGACAGTGGCACTGTATAACGCCAGTAATGGAGCTGTGTATAAAATGCTGCCGTTAGCGGCGACTTTGAGTGATCAATGTGGCCAATTTGGGCTGGCGACTATACCCATCGCTGGCATACAAAACGGCTCCCCCGATGGGCTGGCACTGATCAATACCCGTGGCAAAGTGGTGCAATTTATTAGTTATGAAGGGCAGTTCACTGCCCTAGATGGCCCCGCTGCCGGTTTACTCAGTGACGACATCGGGGTGACAGAGTCGAGTAAAACTGCACCGGGTTTATCCTTACAGTTAGCCGGCAGTGGCAGCCAATTAGCAGATTTTGCATGGGTGGGGCCAAAGGCCTCAACATTTAGTACTTGCAGCGCGCTACAATCCTTCTCCCTGCTGGCAAGCCCTTTACCTATCAGCAGTCTCTGTCGAGTGAGCCCAACCTTAATCAGCAGTATTCAAGGTACTGGCAGCACCGCAAGTGACGAAATGCTGAATTCTGTGCGCACCGTAAAAGCAGTACTCACCGCTGATTTTCAAAAATCCGGGTTAAAAGGCTTTTTCTTGCAGGAGGAAGACGCTGATAACGATAACAATAGCCTAACCTCTGAGGGAATTTTCGTCTATCAAGGCAATCATAGCCAGCCCTTAACGCTCGGCAGCATAATCGCCGTTACGGCGAGAGTCGTAGAGTTCAAGGGTAGCACTCAACTGAGCAACGTCACTGCGATTGAACAGTGTGCGGCCAGTGGCAGCACTACAGTAGCCACTATTAGCTTACCCTTTCAGGGGGCAGCACATGGCGTGAATTATCTGGAGCGCTTCGAGGGCATGCAGGTCCAACTCAAGCAGCCTTTAACCATCATTGATACTTATCACTATGGTAGATATGGACAGATCACCCTCGCCAATGGCCGCCTTATGCAGCCGACTAATATCGCCCTACCGGGAACTGCCGCCAGCAATATTGCCACCCTAAATGCGCTCAACCAGATTGTATTTGATGATAATGAATCGACCCAAAACCGCTACCCGATTAACAACCCCGATGGATCTGCGGCGCGCACTGCACAGCAGGTATTACGGGCGGGCAATCAACTTGATAATGATGGCCAGGCGATTCTCCATTTCAGAGCTGGCAAGTATGTGCTGCAACCCATTAGCCCCTTTAGCATGATAGCAAGCAATCCACGCTCCACCCAACCTGCTCTGCTAGACACTGGCAATCTCAGAGTGGCTTCCTTTAATCTGCTCAATTATTTCACTACCTTAGATCAAGGAAAAAGCGTGAAAATCTGTGGCCCCAGTTTTAATCAAAGCTGTCGTGGTGCCGATTCAGCCGTTGAACTGGACAGACAGCGCGGCAAAATCGTCGCGGCATTGCTCGCCATCGATGCGGATATTATCGGTTTAATGGAGCTGGAAAATAACCCTTCGGCCTCGGTGCAAAATTTAGTCGATGCCTTAAACAACCAGCGTAAGCCAGGTCAGTATCGCGCGGTAGAGACGGGCATCATTGGCGATGATAGCATTAAAGTCGGCTTTATCTATCAGGCGCACAAAGTACGTACTATCGGTGCGTTTAAACTACTCAATCAGCACATTGATAGCCGTTTTGTCGATGCCAAAAACCGCCCAGCACTGCTGCAAACCTTTGCCGAGATAGCCAGTGGCGAACATTTAACGGTGGTAGTTAATCACTTAAAGTCGAAGGGTTCAAACTGTGATGCACTCGATGACCCGGATCTCGGTGACGGTCAAGGTAACTGCAATAAAATCCGCACCCAGGCGATGGCGGCCCTGGTCGATTATCTAGCCCGAGATCCCACTGATAGTGACGATCCGGATATTTTAATTATCGGCGACTTAAATGCATACGCCAAAGAAGACCCCATTAGCCTGCTTAAAACGGCTGGATTTACCGACTTGATCGCCACGTTAGGAGGGGATAGCGGTTATTCTTATATTTTTCAGGGCCGAGCAGGCTATTTAGATCACGCACTGGCCAATGTTAGTCTAGCGCCACAAGTAACGGACCTCAGTATCTGGCACATCAATGCCGATGAGCCACGCATCATTGATTACAACACAGAATTTAAAAGCCACTCACAAGTAATACAAATGTATCGCAAGGATGCCTATCGCTCATCGGATCACGACCCGGTCATCATTCAATTCAGATTAAGCCCTATTGCACCGAACTGAGAGGAACCCAACCACCCTCTCACTCAGCTTGGTTGGCGTCGATGACCGGCGTACCAGAGGTACAAGCCACTGACAATCACAATAGATCCACCCATGAAGGCATTTTCATCCGGCAGCTGTTTAAAGATCAACCAGGAGAAGAACAGCGCCCAAAATATTTGGGTATACATAAAAGGCGCCACATGGGTTGCCGCGGTGTAGTGATGCGCCGTAATAATTAAACTATGTGCCACGGCGCCAAATAATCCAATTGAGATCAGTGCCAGCCACTGCAAATATCCCACCGGCGACTGCCAGACAAAAGGTACCAGTAGAGAACTGACCAGAGCCCCGATCAAGGCGGTGTATAACAAGGTGACCGCCAGCGAATCTGTACCGGCCAATTTGCGGGTAATAATATTGTAAATAGCCGTACAACATGCGGCACCAAATACTGCCAGCGCACCCCATAGAGCGGCTTCACTCTGATCATCTGCCGTGGGTCTAAGCATAATGATGGTGCCGATAAAACCCAGCCCTATCGCCATCATGGTTGCAATACTGACCCGCTCCCCCAGGAAAAAATAAGAGAGCACTACGACTAGGGCTGGCACACTAAAAAATATTGCGGTGGCCTCTGCCAATCCGATCAAGGTTAATCCATAAAAAAACAGTGCTGTATCGACCAGAAGAATCATCGAGCGAACTATTTGCATGCCCAATCTGTTAGGCCGAAAGATAACCTGCCCATATTTGGGCCAAAGCACCACTAGCATTAACAGTAAATGTCCGATATAGCGGGCCCATACCACTTGGCTAACGGGCAAAAACTCACCTAAATATTTAGCGAATGCCTCCTGCACAGAGATAAACGCCATCGCCACTAACATGCAGAGAATTCCTCTAGAGCGGTCCGTCATGTCCTACTTCCTATGTAAACACTAATACAGATGAAATTGTCATTGCCACCATACAGTTAATGCCTTACTTATGCCTAACGAATGCGACAGTTTATTACGTTTGCATACTCAAAAATAGCCGCGATATATGTTAAGATTAGCTTCCTGAATCGTTATTAAACGACAAACATCTAGCATAGCCACCCTTGTTTAGGTCACTACTTTTGAATCCTCTGTATCGCTTGTCCGTCTTATACCCCCATATTCAAACTATAACGTTATTGATGCTGCTGCTTATCTTGTCGACAGCTACCACTGCCCAAACCAGAGCGGGCATTGATCTAGAAGCCGTCATGAAACAGATGCGCTTTGAATACACTCAGGCGTTGAAGAGTGAAACCAGCCAAGCGTTTAATCAACATATAACAGAATTTAAACGCCAGTTAAAAATCGCCCGGCAATTCCCTTTTACCGACGAGAGGGTTGAAAAAGCGACACGGGGACTCAAGGAGGTGACAACGATTGTCGAGCAGTTGCAACTGCCTATCCAAAGCTCAGCTTTAGAGGCGGCGAAACGTAGTCTCTACTCAATCGATGATTTAAGGAAAAAGTACCACGATAAAAAACCCAGCCTCTGGGAGCGCTTTTACGAGATGCTGTTTGGAATCGATGAAAACAATCCACCCCTGATATTGTTAGACTGACGAACATCTTCAGGGGTTGAGTGCTAAGAGCGCACTCAATCAGGATATTTCAGGTTAGGTTCGGCTTAATAGGCGGCGATCACTGAGAACTCTACCAGTAATTCAGGTCTGGCCATCCGCGCTTCGACACAGGCGCGAGCTGGTTTTTCACTGTTTAATACCCATGCATCCCACACTTCATTCATCGCACTAAAGTCTTTCATATCACGAATGTAAATGGTGACCGATAAAATTTGATCTTTGCTGCTACCGGCGCTCGCCAACAAGTCAGTAATTTTTACCAGGCAACGCTCGGTTTGCTCAGCGATGTCCCAGGCGGGGTCAGCAGCGGTTTGACCGCATAAATAGACGGTATGATTGTGTTTAACAATTCTGCTCATTCGTGCTGTCGACTCAATACGCTCTATTTGCATTTCAAAGATCCTCGGTTTTCAAACTGGCTTCTAGTGCTGTCATCCGCACCTCTAATGCCTCTACTTTTTCACGTGTTCTCAACAGTACCGCCGCTTGAGCATCAAATTCATCACGGGTAACTAAATCTAATTTAGCCAGCGCATTCTGCAATAAGCTTTTCAGTTGATCTTGACCGGGGAGCTCTGTGCCTTTTGGTAAATGGCTTATTAACGATGAGAACTGCTGCGAAAGGCCTTCTAGTAATTTTTCATTCATAGCGATTAATCCAACCCACTGACATAAATTTATTGGAGGCGAGTATAACACAACACCCTAACAGGACATGAGCTAACAGGATTGTGCAACATTGACATTTATTGGGGCTGCAGCGATAAAGCGTCCAAAAAAGCACAATTTCACCTATTATCTTGCACTATTTTAGCGCAAACCGTCGTAGCCGGTGCCAAAATAGCGCAACAACCCAGGTATTAATCACAGTCCCAGCATATTTAATACAATATAACAGTTGGCACAATTTTCGCATTAAGACTTCTACTAATAACAATTATTCTTTTAATAACTGGAGATTACTATGGAGTCTATCGTTAGCAATATCGATGCTGACCTAACTCAACTAAAGTACGCATTAGATACTTTCTACTTTCTAATATGCGGTGCTTTAGTGATGTGGATGGCAGCGGGTTTTGCCATGCTAGAAGCGGGTTTAGTTAGAGCTAAAAACACCACCGAAATTTTAACTAAAAACATCGCCCTCTACGCGATTGCTTGTACTATGTATCTACTAGTAGGTTACGAGATCATGTACAGCTCGCCTGAAAACGGCATTATCCCAAGCTTAGGTTTCTTGATCGGCGCTGAAAATGAGCTTAAGTCATTGGTCGCTGGCGGTGATGACGCACCTTACTACTCAACTAGATCTGACTTTTTCTTCCAGGTGGTGTTCGTTGCCACTGCAATGTCTATCGTCTCTGGTGCTGTCGCTGAACGCATGAAGCTAACCTCTTTCTTGATTTTCTGCGTGGTAATGACCGGCTTTATCTATCCCGTCAGCGGTTACTGGACTTGGGGCAGTGGTTTCTTGGCTGAAGCGGGCTTCTCTGACTTCGCAGGTTCAGGTATTGTACACATGGCCGGTGCTGCAGCGGCACTTGCAGGCGTCATACTACTTGGCGCCCGTAAAGGTAAATACGGTGAGAACGGTAAAGTTAATGCGATGCCAGGTGCTAACCTGCCATTGGCAACCCTTGGAACATTCATCCTCTGGTTAGGTTGGTTCGGTTTCAACGGTGGATCACAGCTGCAACTCTCCAGTTTTTCCGATGCTAACGCGGTTGCGCAAATTTTTGTTAATACTAACGCAGCGGCTGCTGGCGGTGTTATTGCAGCACTTTTCACTGCGAGATTCCTGTTCAACAAAACAGATTTAACCATGATCCTCAACGGTGCATTAGCGGGTTTAGTTGCCATTACCGCCGATCCACTGTCTCCCTCAGCGCTAAGTTCAACGCTGATTGGTGCAGCGGGCGGAATTCTAGTGGTACTGTCGATCTTAGCTTTAGACAAGCTGCGTATTGATGATCCAGTAGGTGCTATCTCGGTTCACGGTGTCGTGGGCATCTGGGGCTTAATAGCAGTACCTTTAAACAATGGCGATGCGTCATTTGGCATGCAGCTCTACGGAATTGCGGTCATCTTTGCCTGGTGCTTCGGTGCAAGTTTAGTTGCCTGGAAAATTCTACAACTGACGATAGGTATCCGTGTTAGTGAAGAAGAAGAGTTCCTAGGCAGTGATATCGTTGAATGTGGTATGGATGCATACCCAGAATTCAAACGCTAATTCATCCTAAATATTTCCGGCTGAAGCCGACAATAGTTAGAAATAATGGACTGCAGTTTGTGTTAGTCATATGAAAGTTATGTATAATCATTGCACTTTTGTGTCACTAAACTTAAACATGCGAAAGCGATGCAGTTCAATCTACACAAGGAGAGAAACATGAAATTAGTCACTGCTGTGATTAAACCATTCAAACTTGATGATGTGCGTGAAGCACTTTCCGAGATTGGCATCCAGGGCATTACCGTTACTGAAGTAAAAGGTTTCGGGCGTCAAAAAGGCCACACAGAACTCTACCGTGGCGCTGAATACGTAGTTGATTTCCTACCTAAAGTAAAATTAGAAATCGCTATTGATGATGGCATGGTAGAACAAGTTATCGAGGCAATCACCGTTACTGCCAATACCGGTAAAATTGGCGATGGTAAGATTTTTGTCTCGCCACTGGAACAGGTCATCCGTATTCGTACTGGTGAGACAGGCTCTGACGCAATCTAATTGCCGTGAGTTAGTTTACGATCTAAGTCGCTGAATTTCAGCGACTTTTTTATTGCCTCTGACTTGCGCTGCTCTCCAGCCTTTAGTCACTCTGCTTTCAAAAGTTACACTATCCTGTTGAGACAACCCTGCTACAATCTCATTACTGTCACTTAGCTTACTCTCTAAGCCCCTGAACTTCAGTGATTTCCCTTTTATTGTCAGCTGTAATATCAGTTTTGCCCGTTAACTTTTAGTCACTCTGTTTTCCAAGGTTAAACTACCCTGTTGAGGCAACTCTGCTACGCTCTTATTGCTGTTCGGTAACTTATTCTCTAAGGCGCTGAACCTCAGTCATTGTCTATTGTATTTACAGCTGCAATATCAGTTTTGCCCGTAAACCTCCAGTCGCTCTGTTTTCCAAGGTTAAACTACCCTGTTGCGATAACATCGCCTGTCGAGCTATTCCCAGACCCAATCCGTGCCCATCCACATTGGTATCTAAGCGAAAAAATGGCTCGCAAATTCTCTCTAGAAGCGACTCAGGTACCCCCGGTCCATCATCATCAATAGTAATGAGCAACCGATTACCTTCAATATTGGAGAGCTTAATCCAAATATTACTCTCACTTGAGGTATGTTTTAAACTATTACCTAACACGTTACTAACCGCGCGCTCTAACAGCGAATACGCACCAATGGCGACGGTGTTAGCCCCCAACTCGGTGGATAGTTCTATCTGTCTTTGCACCTGACTAAAACGGCTGTCTGCGACCAATTTTGCCAACAGCGGCTCGACATCAAAAGGTGCATTAACTTTTTCCTGCTGCTGCAATTTCGCCAGCGTCAATAACTCATCAATCAACTTATTTAAGCGTTCACACTCCAACTGGATGCGATTCACAGCGGGGTGATCAACGCCAATTTGCTGCTCAACAATGCCACTGGCGGCGAGCAATCTTGCCAGGGGAGCACGCAACTCATGTGAGACGTTTTGAAACAGCTGCTGTTGCCCTTTTAAGGTGTTTTCCACATACTCTGCCATCTGGTTAAATTCGCGGGCAAAGTCGCCGATTTCATCGCCTCTGCGCTGCAAGTTATCCTCTATGCGCACACTAAATTCGCCCGCTTGTAAGCGTTTGACGTACTGACGCAACTTATTCATCGGTCGCACCACTATCGCACTGACAATAAAACTCGCCAAGGTTGAACTGAGCAGGATTAACAGCGCTTGCACAGAGAATATAAAGCCCTGCCAACGCGCCAAACTATTGGGGGGAGGTTTCAGATGATAGACGATTTTGTACTCGCGACCCGATTCAGAAACCACGCTAATTTTGTACCTTTTACCCGGTGCATTTTTGTTACCACCCAAAATCAATTTACCTTGATCATCTTTAATGGTAATTAAAGGCATCCCTTTATGCATGCTATTCCAAAAGTATTGCGGATGAGATGCCTGCCGCTTATTTCTGCGCACCACAGCATCTCGATACGAGGGACTCGCTTCATAGCGCTCCAAAAAGCGCTGAGCCTCGAGCTGGATGCGATAATTTACTTTCGATCTGAAATTATCTTGCTCTGCAAGTTCTCCTATGACGATAACCGTCACCATCATCACGGCAAAACTCGAGAGCCACAGCGACAGGAAAACTTTCCAATAGAGCCGATTAAATCTAAACATCTGCAGTATCCCTATTTGCAGCAGGTGACTCTAGAATAAACAGATAACCCTCGCCGCGAACCGTCTTTATCAGCTCTTGTCCGCTGCGTAACTGCGCTAGTTTTTGTCGCACTCTGGAGAGATGCACATCAATTGACCTGTCGTAGGCAGTAAGCTCACGGTGTAGTACCTTCTGGGTTAATAAGCCCTTACTCACTACCACCCCGGGGGTTAGCATCAATTGGTGTAATACATTAAATTCAGCACTGGTTAACTCTAACAGAGCACCCTCTATCGTTACCTCTCTGGTAGCCGGGTTCAATTTAACCCCCATCAACTCGATACTACTATTACCAGCAATGAGCGGCGAACTACGATTACTGCGGCGCAAGACCGCTTTAATGCGCGCAATCAACTCTCGGGGGTTACAAGGTTTAGCCATGTAATCATCCGCGCCCATTTCCAGACCTAAAATTCGATCAATATCCCCGCCTTTTCCCGTTAACATAATCACTGGCAAGCTAATGCTGGGGCGCAGCTGTTGTAATAATTCAAGCCCCGACATTCCGGGCATCATAATATCAAAAACCGCTATATCGAAGCTGTGCCCGGCTTTTAATATCTCCAGCGCTTGCTCTGCATTATCGGCAATAGCAACATTCACCCCTTCAAAAGTCAGATACTCAGATAGCAGTGCCGTCAATTCACGATCATCATCTACTAGTAACAGTTTTATTTTTTGCATATTAGTTCTCTTTATAGTTGCCTCATTATATCTACTTAAGGGCATGGTATTAATGCCTTTACACAACTTTACACACTCGCAACCCTACTTATCATTTACTTAATGCAATATTAACTCAGCAAACAGCAACGCAGGTTTTTTTGAAGAAGACTGCGAACCATAAAAAATTATGACAGATAATGTCCAATAAACGTTGTAGCAGATTGCCAACAACAGGAGCACTAACCATGAAAACCAAAATTATTGCACTACTTGCCATCCCCGCCTTAATCGCAATCAGCACTTTCAGCTTAGCCCAATCGGATCAAGAGAAATCGGGCTGGGGCAAAAAACACAGTGCAGATGGCCAGTATAAAAATCACCACGGCCGACGCAATCCAGAGCAGATGTTGAAGAAAATGACCGAGAAATTGGCATTAACCGAGCAGCAGCAAATTGACATTAAAGCTTTGTTTGAAAAACAGAAAATTGCCTCAGATGCGGGTAAAGATTCTCGTCGGGCACTCCATGAAGCGCTGCGTAACTTAGATGTTAATGCCGCTGATTACGATCAACAGTTGACAGCAATCAAGGAGCAAGCGGGACTAAAAGCACAGGGAAAAATCGATAATATGATGGCAATAAAGCGTGGGTTGGCGGCCATTTTAACCCCCGAGCAATTGGAGAAAATGCAACAGATGAAAATGAATAAACCGGGAGTGCAACACAATAGTTAAGGGGAAGTTAGCTGCAAAAAGGCGCGCGAGCGCCTTTTTTATGTCTACCTTTTGCTGGATCTTAGCTTTTTAAAATAACTTGACCGCTGCCCACCAGTTTAACCTGTCGGTGAAGCAACCTTGATACTGCAGAGAATCGATTATAAGTCGATATCGTAATCCATCACTAAAGGCGCAAACTCAGAAAAATTTTGCTCTTTGGCAATATAACCATCATTGATCGTCTCTAACAGATGATCGGTGGTCAATTGATAATCTAACCTAGCCCCCTCGTTGAGTTTGCGGGCACGGTTATAATCTGGCCACCAAGTATACTGTCTATCCGCCTTATTGATTTCTCGAAAGGCATCGATATACCCAAGGTCGCCGATGACCTCTTCCATCCAGGCGCGCTCACTGGGTAAAAAGCCTGAAATACTTTGACTGACGTACCAATTGGAGATATCGGTGGTTCTGTGAGCGGTATTTAATGTGCCACAAAATATAAAGTCACGACGCTTGCGCTGAGTCTTTTTAAAATGCCCAAGTAAGAGTTCCATAAATTGATGTTTGATGGTCTGCGCGGCATCATTTTTCAACCCTGAAGGCACCAGCAACGATGAAATACTCACATTTTCAAAGTCTGCTTGAATGAAGCGCCCCTCAAAATCACAGAGTTCAAAACCAAGCCCGGTCATAATCGCTTTAGGCAAATGCTTAGTATAGATTGCAACCCCTGAATAACCGTCTTCAAAGGCATCGAAGAAATAAGAATAATAACCTTCTAGATGATAGCGATCATCATCCAACTGATACTCTTTTGCACGTAAGTCCTGCAGACAAATGACATCGGCATCTTGATCTGCTAACCAAGTGAATAGTCCCTTGTCTGTAGCTTGTTCAATACCTTGGGTATTGAATGAGATAACGCGCATATTGAATATTTCTCCGCTTTATAGTGATTTTCTTAAAGCATTAAGGTGATTAATTGCAGCCTCTACTAATAATCATAAATACAGGCTAACGGTTGAATGACTAATTGTATAACTTGCCGATATAAAATGAAATTTTCTGGCTAAATTATTGCATACCTAAGTCAATTTATTTTATTTTAAGGTGAATTATTGCACATCATGACAGATTTATGAGCAATCAGCTAAATATAGCCAATTTTTCTCGCTTAGCTGTCCCTAAAACTCAATAGATGCACCAGTATTGCGTGCAGCGTTTGAGCCAGCTAGTGTAAACTATACGCCTCTCATTTAAACTAGGGATTTGACCGAAATGCAACAATATCAACGAGACTTTATAAAATTTTCCATCGAACAGAATGTGCTTTGTTTCGGTGAATTTGAACTCAAATCAGGCCGGGTCAGCCCATACTTTTTTAATTCAGGATTATTCAAGACAGGTCTAGCACTGGCGAAGCTTGGCCACTTTTACGCATCTGCCCTGCAAGACGCCAAACTGTCTTACGATATTCTATTTGGACCCGCCTATAAAGGCATCCCATTGGTGGTCGCTACTGCCGTCTCCCTAGCTAACGACTTTGCCATCGATGTTCCCTATGTGTTTAACCGCAAGGAGGCAAAGGCCCATGGCGAAGGTGGCTCTCTGGTCGGTTCCGCATTAGCCGGAAGGGTGATTATTATCGATGACGTCATTACCGCCGGCACTGCTATCCGCGAAGTGATGGGTATCATTGAGCAAGAGGGAGCGACCGCAACGGCAACCTTAATTGCGGTTAATCGCATGGAAAAGGGCACGGGGGAGTTATCGGCCATTCAAGAGGTCGAGCGCGACTATAATATGCCGGTCATCAGCATTATTAATCTCTCTCATATCGTCGAATACCTAACAGAGTTAGGGGGCCATCAACAAGAATTAGCCGCCATCGCCCAATACCGAGAGCAATACGGTATATAAAACAATCAGCGTATTTTACCGTAAAATACGTTTTTGCACCGACCTGGTTGACAGGTCCAAAAGCGATCCACAACTTGCCTGACTGATGAGGTGGATAAAAGACTGTTTTTGGTAGGTCACTGCTGAGCAGCTGATCGTCGCGACACATTCATAGAGCCCCTGGGTAGCAAATTGAATTTCCTCGACATCGCTGACGCAGTCACCGCTCTCAGCCATTTTTACCCTTTGAATATCCAGTGCTGAAAGCGCCGCACTTTTCGCCCGTATCGACAGGAGCTGCTGACTGTGCTCCCTAGCAGAATTCGCCACCATTGAAGCCATGCCCGCGGCAAGTATCGCCAAGATGCTAATCACAAAAATTGCCGAGACTAAACCCAAACCTGATTCTCTGTTAACCCTATCTCCTGCGTTATTCATAACTAAGCTTTATCAGTTGATTGATGGTGAGCTGTTCTTGGGCGGTACCCGCGCTGAGCAGCAACTGAAAATATCGGCTCTCTGGCTGGAAATCAAAACTGGATGCCATTAACAACCCCTGATTAACCAGCACTTTGTAAGGCTCTTTGGCTGGTAATGTCGCCGGTAGTCGCTGTCGTTTGCTCAGGGGATAACGACTGTATCGAAATAACTTATCGCCCTCGATGCAATAACTCACCGGATAACGCACGAAATGCACCAACTGTTGCGGTGAACTTGTTGCGAAACGATGCGATTTTCCCAGGGTTAACTCGATAATAGACGGCTGGTCACTCTTGCGCATCCCTGTAATAGCAGATGATTGCGCGCCCTCAACGCTGCCTAATTGAGCATATAAATCCTGGCGCTTATGCTCGGCGATATAAGCTCTCATACCGACTACATCCTTATCTAACGAAATGACCTGCAGGGTAGAAGCGGAGCGCCCAAGCGGTGCCTTTAGGTAAAATGCACTCGCCTGGATAGGGAGCATCTCAACACACTGGCCACTTTTGCCACGTTTGATACGGATAGAATTGACTAGACTGGCTTGCAGCTGGCGCTCAATTTTCTCAATGCTAGTGGTCAAACTACTGGCCAGTGCTCCACGGCGACTCACATCATTCAAGCCCTGCACTGCATTGACGATAAATTGGGTACTGCCTACCGCTATTATTGCCGTTATGACCATGACAATAATTAGCTCAATTAAGGTAAAACCCTGCTGTTTTACCGAGTGTTTGATAGGGCTCTGCATCAATAGCGACCCCGGTACGTAACAAATTGCTGTGATTTACCGGTAGCCGTATTAATAACCACCGTGACTTTTTTTAAGCTATTGTCCGCCAAGCCAAAATCCTGACCGGCCGCTAACACTGTGATTTTGACCTTAAAGCCGGTGTAACCCGATATTTCTACTCCGTTTAATGACTTTATGTCACCTGCATAATTGTTAATCTCAGAAAACCCAAGCGCGTGAATTTCCTCTATATATAATCTACCCAATGCACTGGTTTGACTCTGCCAAAAAGGATCTGCACTGCGCGAGGCCGCATTAGACCATACGGCCACCAACCCGGTCATGGCGATGGCAATAATAACGATACTGAAAATGGATTCGATTAAGGTAAAGCCAGATTCAGATGCAGAGACCTTCATAGCTAAATCCTGTCGGGGCGATGCAAAGGGCTTGGTCACCGATTTGCAGAGCTGTGCTTAAAGAAGAATCAGCCGCTTCGGGAAAGCTGCGTGAAATGATATTACCATTGGCATCGAAATTTATGTCCAACTGTTCACCGCTATTTAACAGTTGTTGATCAACGCGGACCTCAACATTATTTTTGAATGAATATTGTTGAGTATCAGCACCATTATTGATCACAACATGCCATTGATGTTGATCTGTGTTGATGAGAGAGAACTGTGCCGCACTTGGCAAAGAGGCTCCTGAAACTTGGGTTTGCCGGGCCATCGCCAACTGCTGGGTGAACCTTAAAGAGGACTGCAATTGATCGACAAACAGCGCCTGCCGATAGATACTGGGATCTCCAAAGCGAGAAAAAGCGACTGCTGAAAGGATTCCAATCAGCGCCATCACGGTAATTAATTCAACCAATGTAAAGCCGCTTTGTGCATTTCTCATTAAGGGTTTAACGACCTGTTCAACACTACTGTAGTGTCGGTATGACAAAACCAGTCTGCTGTGAATACTCAATTTTGACCTTACCACTGCCGTCCTTATTATAATGATATTCACACACAGGCTTGTTGTAGAGCACTTTAAATGACGCTCCATCTGAGGTAGATACCGAGGGGGCATTAGCTTGTAGCACAGCGTTCCAAATCTCTACACAACCCGCCGTTGAAGGCTTAGGTCCAGAGGTTGCAACTGGCAATTTGTTTTTGTTAATAAACAGTGGGGTGCCATCAAATGACATTGACTTACCCGGTAAGATATTTTGTGCGATAGCCTGAGCTTTCGCCAGGGCGATACCTGAAGCCAGCCCTCCCGCAGTTCCCTGTACGGTCGCCTTGTGGGCATCGGTGGAAATATCGATAAAGCGTGGTAGTGCTACGGCGGCCAAAATGCCGAGTAGCGCGATAACCACGATTAATTCAATAATGGTAAATCCAGATTGTATTTGTCTCATTAGCTTATTCCTATATAACGTTTATCTCAGGATAGTGATGCTTTCTAGAAATCATGTAGAGCACGATCCCCTGCGCTTAGATCCCACTCTCTAAAATTGTCAGCTTTTCCTACATGACTATCGCTCAGTCGTGCTCGATAATCTAAAGCATAGACCAAAAAAAATAATCAGCTGTTAAATAACCCTGCCTTTTGTCGCTAGTTCAGCGATTTACCGCAGCGCTGAGCTCCCAAAGTGGCAGAAACACTCCCAGAGCCAATACCAGCACTAAAGCGCCTATAATGGTAATTAGAATAGGCTCTATAGCACTGGCTAATCCCAATAGCTTGTACTCTACTTCCTCTTCATAGAAATCGGCGACTTCGGCGAGCATTTCATCAACTCTGCCCGTCTCCTCACCCACCGATAACATTTGCATCACCAGGGGACTAAACATAGCGGTGCGCTTAGCGGCACTGGTAAAACCTTCACCTCTTTCTATACCCTTGCGCATTTGATCAACTTTAGCACCCACAAATTCATTGTCAACGGCTTTTGCTACTACCGCAAGTCCTTGTTCTATTGGCATTCCGGCACTTAACACTACACTAAAGGTGCGAGAGAACCTAGCCAGTACCGCCCGGTAAAAAATACTGCCCACTAATGGGATCTTAAATTTAAATTCATCCCAGGCGAGACGACCCTCGGCACTTTTTTTCCAGCGGCGAAATAACATCACGACCGCCACGCCCAAGGTGAGCACGTGGGGCCAATAGGCCAGCGTAAAATCAGAAATATTGATCAGCACAATAGTTTGCCAGGGCAACTGCCCCCCTATACTGTCAAATACCTCTTTAAAACTGGGGATAACAAATATATTTATGATGGTAATAAACACGCCAATCGCGGCAAAGACAAAGGTTGGATAGCGGGTTGCCTGCTTTAAATTTCTGATTGTCTGCCGTTCTAAGGTTAAATAACTGGCCATTTGACTAAAAGAATCATCGATGCGCCCGGTGCTTTCGCCGACGCGTATCATACTGACATATAAATCAGAGAAAACTTTAGGGTAGCGGGCGATAGCAACCGAAAGCTCCTGCCCTTTTTCCAAATTATCGGCCACCCCTGCGAGATCTAACGCAATTAATGGATTTTTCACGGTGTCGGATAAACCACGCAGGGCAGAGACGATTGGCACGCCTGCACGGGTTAGACTAGCGAGCTGTCGAGACAGCATGATGATTTCATCGAGAGTGGCTTTTTCTAAAAAAGAAAAGTTCAGCGAAAACTTCCCCGCATCACTACTTTTATCCACTTTACTATCATTAAGGGCAATAATACGCACCGGAATAATAGCTTGCTGCTCTAATTGAGCGACCACTTCAGAGCGCCCTATCGCCTCAATAGAGCCGGTTGCCTTGGATCCATCAACATGGCGCCCGGTATAGGAATAAATCGGCAATTTAAGCCCCTCCCGATACAGCGGGTGCATCGTACTCAGAAAAATCTTCAAGCTGTTCAGTCACTCGAAATACTTCCTCTAAGCTGGTAATGCCTTGCCCGGCCTTTTCCAAGGCACTTAATACCAGTGGCTGGTAGCTACTACTGGCTCTGGCTTTCTGAGCAAAGGCGTTACTATCATTGGCCCGCAACGCATCTGCCATCGCCTCGTCCATTTCCAACAATTCAAAAATACCCACCCGACCCATGTATCCCGTATTGTGACAACTGGTACAGCCCGCCCCCTGTTTTAATTGGTCGATATTGATGCTGGTGTTGGCACATTTTACCTTTAGCCAGGCCAATTCTTGAGAGCTGGGGTGATAATCCGCTTTACAGTGTTTACAGATTTTGCGCACCAATCGCTGTGCAAGTACCGCTCTTAATGCCGTGGCCACTAAATAGCCCTCGATACCTAAATCAATTAACCGCATCGCACTGGCAATGGCATCGTTAGTATGTAAGCTTGAAAGCACAAAGTGTCCGGTGATAGAGGCGCGCAACGCTATTTCTGCCGTTTCTAAATCGCGTATTTCTCCCACCAGCAAAATATCCGGGTCTTGACGCAAACAGGATCTTAAAACCGTCGCAAAAGTTAACCCTATCTTGGGATGCACCTGAATTTGATTGATTCGCGGCAATCGGTACTCGACTGGATCTTCAACGGTTAATATTTTCTTCTCGGGAACATTCAACTGGTTTAAAGCACCATACAAAGTGGTGGTTTTGCCACTGCCTGTGGGGCCGGTCACTAACAGCAGGCCATGGGGTTCTTTAATTAATTTGTCTAAGCGAAGCCGCATTTTGTCGGGCAGGCCGATACTGTCTAAATCAATCAGTCCGTCAGTTTGATCAAGCAGACGCATTACCACAGACTCACCGTGTTGAATCGGCATAGTCGACATCCGCACGTCGATATTGTGTCCTTTTACGGTAATGTTAAAACGACCATCTTGCGGCAGGCGTTTTTCAGATATATTCAGCTCGGCCATCAACTTCAGGCGTAATATCAACGCGGGTGCGATCCGCGCATCTTTCATCACATGCTCTTGCAGCAAACCATCTACCCGCTGCCTGATGCGCAGTACTTTTTCATCGGGTTCGATATGAATATCAGACGCGCCGACAGAGACCGCATCTTCAAAAATACTCTTGAGTAACCGCACCACGGGAATATCAGCATCATCTGTTTCAGAGAGCCTTGTCGAGTCAAAGGTATCCTCAACTATTTCCTCACTCAACTGATCAGCCCAGTCATCGATCTCACTGGTGCGACGATACATTTGATCCAATATTCCCAATAATTGACTATCGGGCACCACCGCCAACTCGATTGGTTTAGGTAAGACTCGCTGTATTTCGTCGTAGGCCGAAATATCCAGCGGATCGGTCATACCAATAAGGAAAAACTCAGCCTCTTCTTTTAAAACCACACAGCGAAAACGCCGGGCGTGAGTCTCTGATAAATTGATCACGTCATTGTGATTAAAGTTGTAGCGCGACAAATCCACCATGGGGATTTTCAGCTGTTGTGCGAGAAAACTCAAAAACTGCTCTTCTGTCACATAGCCTAATACAACCAGTGCCTTACCGAGCTTTTGACGAGTCTTTTTTTGACGGGCAAGCGCCGCCATTAACTGGTCTTCGGTTATAACCCCGTTTTGTACCAATAAATCACCGATTCTTACTTTCATTTTCGGTGCCGCCATGGAGTTCCCTCTTCGTTATCGCTAAAAAATTAGTGGATGAGCAATGGTCTTAACGTTACTCAATAACTGAAAACAAGTGTAAGGCGATAGTGACATCGCGCTGTTCACCTGCCAAAGTTTGGTAACTGATACTATCCCAACCAATCGATACTGGCATGGACTCTAGCTGTTTCAGATAAGCGATAAGTTGTACATCAACGCCCTGCAACCGCAACCTGATATTTTGTTTTATGAGCAGCTCATCATCATAGTTTTCAAACTCATCTTCACCGTTATAAACCTCGGTGATGAGTTGGAAGTTTTCCACTTGCAGGTGCTTGGCGCCCGCTAGAATCTCGGTCAGGAAATCGGTAAATTGTTGGGGAGATAACACCGCTAAATTCATCTGAGCTAGGATTGCCGCCAACTCTATCTGCTCGGCTTCCAACACTTCAAACTCGCCCTGCATTGACTGCACCGGCTGAGCACTCAACAAGCCTTGCAACTCTAATATTTGCCGTTGATTTTGAGCCTGCAACTGCACACTTTTAGCCAGTTTATCCGCCACTGCTTGCGCTGCCAAAAATTTAGGTTCAATCAACAGTAAAAATACCACCCCTATAATCACGGCAGTAGGTGACAGCAGGACCAATATTTTCTCTCTGGAGCTGAGTGCTTCATATTGTTCAGACATTTTCGCGAAACTCATAACTCAACCTCCTTGTCAGCGGCGACAATAGCAAACTGATGTTCATCCCCATCACGGACAACTTTGATACTCGCCAAGCGCTGTGCCTGCAACAGGCCCACCGCTCTGAGTTTGGTCAAAAGCTTAGGCAAATCACTCGCCTGATCAACCGTACCGCGCAAGAGACTTAAACGAGGTCCCTCGCTGATTTTATAGCTTTCCAATTGGGTGCTATTAGAGAGACTTGTCTGCAACGCCTCTATGCTACTGACGAAGCCCGTCGAGTTAAAAATTTGCTGCTGCTCTGCATACTCAAGCATTTGCTGCATGCCCAGCAGCTGCTGCTGTTGCTCTTTCAATTGCATCCCTAATACCGTTGCATCATTGCGCGTGTTCAGTTGCAACTTAAGCGTACTCAACTCTGTGGTGAGCTTGGCACTGAGCTGGTGCTGTTCATTTATCTGCGATTGCAAATTGTAACCTTGCCAACCAAAAAAAACTGCCAGTAATAAACTACCCCCACCAGTGATACCGATAATAATGAGTAATTGTTTAAACGAGAGGGTATTGGCCCGTGCTGTATGCTTGCGGGGAAGTAAATTTATGGTCTGCTTCATTATTTTGCCTTTTTATCTAAGCGCATCACGCCCGATATTGCCAAGAGACAGTGCTGTTGTATTTTAATACTCAATTCTTCATCGCTATTCACTAACGAATTGATATCCATCGTGGTTATTTCTACACCAATATTATTCAGCAACACTCTCATGATATCGCTGGTTGCGCTCTGTTGAGGCAATACAATAATTTTAGTACAAGGCGGCTTGCCTATTTGGCTCTCGTAATAATCCATCGAGCGCTGCAGATCCAATGCCACCGCATCCATTCTATCTAAGTAGTTATATTGCAAGGTTCGAGAGAGGTACATATTACGTTCAGACAACAGCATCAACAAACTCTGCTCGGCATCCACATACAAGATGCAAGTCCCCACTATCTCATCACAGAGGCCTGCGACTAAATGCAGTAAGGCCGTTTCGGGAATTTCAACAATGGTGGGGTCAAGGCCCAACGCTTCAACCCAGGCAACTTTAGTCGCTATCTTGGTTTTATCTGCAATAACAGCATACACTTTACGCCCTTGCTGTTTCGCTACATCCGTGGGCAAATCAAGGTAATCAATTTGCGCATTTTCTATTTCAAAAGCAACTAGGTCTTTCACTTTCCACCAGAGTGCCTCGCAGATTTCATCGTCACCGACATCGGGGGCATCTGTTAACAGTAATTGATAATCGCCACTGCCAAGCACCAGCGAAGTACTGGCACCTGCAAGATCATGTTTATCGATAAACTCTTCAACAGCCGCTGAATTTTCAGAGAGATCCAAGGCACTAAAGTAGGCACAATGGATTAATTGTAATTCATCAGCAACCAGTTTACTGACAGCAATAGAGGTGCCTTCAGCGGATTGCCAAAGACAAACGCGGATAGATGTTTTTTTAGATTTTTTATTGAACAGCAACGATGTTCACTCCTCTAATCACTAACAGTAAGGATCAAGCACTTTTCACACCACCAACAGAAACCTGAGCAAATTATAGGGTTTGATGATGTTAACTAATTTGATCAGACCTCAGCATTATATGGCAAATAAAGCTAAAACAAGCACACGGCGAACAGCGCAGTCGGGTGACCCTGTCTCTGCCTAGAAAGCTGGTTTTTTACGCCTTATTATTGAGCGTCGTTAGCATAGCCCTAAATAAATCCTGTTAAGTCTCTCGCTACTATTTTGCATTAAGTGCAGCAATAACTATAGCTTATAAACACAACGGGTCTAATTTATTCTATGAGCAGCCAACAATAATTATTTATATTGACTGTCCATTAAAAATATTGTTTAATACGCGCCGGATTTAAGCTATTTGCCCGGATAGCTCAGTCGGTAGAGCAGAGGATTGAAAATCCTCGTGTCGGTGGTTCGATTCCGCCTCCGGGCA
>JABSRA010000066.1 GCA_013215445.1 Oceanospirillaceae bacterium | reverse complement strand
TGATGATGTTAGTTTTGATTGGCTGGATACCCTGCTGCTGATTAATGCCTATTATCAGAAAGTGCAGCAGCAATTGCTGCCACCCTTTGTGCCGGGTCGGGTAAAGCAGTGGTTGAACATGATGCGCGGTCAAAATCCTCTGGCGCAACTGTTATTCGATCAAATCAAACAGCTCAAAGAGCTGCCCGAGATTACTCGGCTACTCAATAGCGAGATAGCCAAGGCACAGCTGCAAAGAGCCGCTGGGGGTTAATGATTATTAAGTGGGGATATGCCCATTTGTCTCAGCATCGCCAGCAATCGAATCAGCGGTAAGCCAATTAAACTGTTGAAATCATCCCCTTCAAGTCTTTCAAATAAACTAATGCCAAGCCCTTCAACTTTAAAGCTGCCCGCACAGTCAAGGGGTTGCTCTAATGCGATATAGCGGGTTATCTCCGCCGAGCTTAAAACTCTAAAGTGTACCTTGAAAACCACTTGTTCTAATTGGTAGCTGTTATCGGCACTATCTAAGAGGCAGAGGCCAGTGTGAAAGCTGACAATTTTACCTGAGCATAACAGCAGCTGTTGTTCTGCCTTCGCGACGCTTAACGGCTTGCACAGTATGTTACCCTCTAAAAGAGCAACTTGGTCGCTGCCGATAATTAAGCTGTTGTGGTGCGTTTCGGCTATTTTTTGCGCTTTTAGCAAGGCCAGTCGCATGACTAATGCAACGGCATTTTCGCCCTGATCTGCTTTTTCACAAATTTGAGGGCTAATAGAGTGGTAAGCGATGCCGATTTTATTTAAAATGGCTCGCCGATAGGGTGAGCTGGAGGCGAGTATGATGTCTCTCATAGATAAAAATCTCGTAAATATGCCATTTGGCTACTAAACTTTGGCTTTTTATAAAAAGGCGTAGAATATACGCGATTTTTCACTACAAACATACATTTCCCTTTGACAGAAGGGGTCAAGGTACATAGAATTGCGCGCTTATGTTAAATGTTAAATTACCTAAGGTTGTAGACCCGCGTCAGCTTGCTGATCGAGGCATACAATTGACAGGGGTTATCGCTGTCAAAGATATGACAGAGTTGGCGTCAATGCTGGTTGAATCCGGTGCTGAAGTGCTAGCAGATTTGAACTTCTCAAGGGATGAATTGAGAATTAGAACCATTATAGGGAGTGCGAAAGCCACTGTGCAAGTACAGTGTCAGCGCTGTTTGGAACCGGTCGATGTAGAGTTGGCGGCAAATGTGAATTTGGCGATATCCTACAGCGAGGAAAAGGCCCTAACACTTCCGAAATATTATGATCCTCTCGTTGTAGAGGATGATGAAGTAGAATTACTGCCATTAATTGAACAAGAATTGATATTGAGTCTTCCCTTAGTGTCATATCATGCAGATTGCAGTATACAAACCAGTTTTGGTGATGGAGATACAGAGGCTAGTGCAGCACCTGAAAGACCAAATCCATTTAGTGTGTTGGCCTCTTTAAAGGGCAAGACCGACAAGAAATAAGTTATTAGGAGTTTTATCAAATGGCAGTACAGAAAAGTAAGAAGTCACGTTCACGTCGTGACATGCGTCGTTCACATGATGCGTTAACAGGCCCGACATTAACAGTTGATGAGACTACTGGTGAAACTCACCGTCGTCACCACATGACTGCTGACGGCATGTACCGTGGTCGTCAAATCACAGCGACTGATAGCGAGTAATCGTTGTCTGATCGCCTCTCTATTGCGATCGATGTGATGGGTGGAGACTTAGGTCTCCACACTATCCTCCCCGCTTCACTTGCCGCTCTGGCAGCCAATGATTCCCTCCATTTATATCTCTGCGGTAATCAAGTAGCAATTAATCAATATCTTTCCCTCGATCCTATTGGGGATAATTACGCTCAACGTGTAACTATTGTCGATGCGCCCTCAGTGGTTGCAATGGATGAAAAGCCTTCGTTTTCAGTGCGTCACCGTCGAGATTCGTCCCTGTATATAGCCCTCTCTCTGGTTCGAGATGGCATGGCCCAAGCTTGTGTTAGTGCGGGTAATACTGGCGCGTTGATGGCAATGAGCTGTCTGCTTATTAAGACAATTGAGGGGGTTTCTCGACCCGCAATAGTCGCTAGCCTGCCCACATTGAAAGGACAGTCTGTGGTATTGGATCTGGGGGCGAACATAAACTGTAAAGCGCAAAACCTGTTTGAATTTGCAGTAATGGGTTCGGCGCTGGCCTCGGCAGTCTATGGGGTGGATAATCCTAAAGTGGGGCTACTTAACATCGGCTCAGAAATGAATAAGGGTCTAGAGCCGGTGATTGAAGCGGGAGAAATGCTTAAAGCTCACCCCGCTGTTAACTACCGTGGCTTTATAGAGGGGGATGATGTCTATGTGGGGAAAATGGATGTTATTGTCTGTGATGGTTTTGCCGGTAATGTATTACTAAAAACCAGTGAGGGATTGGCCAAGTTTATTAACCACAAGGTCGCCAGAAATTTAAAAAAGAGTTTGTATCGGCGTTTTTTAACCTGGATGGGGGCTTCATTGTTGCTGGAAATAAGGGAGCAATTAGACCCTGCGCGGCGCAATGGCGCAGTACTATTAGGGCTGCGGGCCGTGGTGATTAAATCTCATGGTTCCGCCAATCAGCAGAGTTTTGTCAATGCTATTGATCAGGCGGTGGTCGCACTGCAGAGTGACCTGCCAAAAATGATCGAAAAGGGAATGGGTTATCGAAATTAGCGTTTGCGGTTTAATTGATCAAGCGCTGAGATCCACACCAATAAAAATCTAATTATTAATTGAAAGAGAGTTCAGAATAACGTTGCAAGTGAAGCTAGCAGCAGGCAAAAATCGGTAAAGCTGTACCATTAGCGTGCCCTTCTATCTGGGTATGGCCGATTTAAATGAGCATGCTGAGGCGGTTTTTAGCCCAGTATTATCGAGCGTCGTTATTCTGTCTTTAGGCTACGTTATGCTGAACTCTCTAAATGTCTTTGAGACAGTGGAGCCACTAAATGTCACAAGCTATCATTTTCGTTTTTCCGGGACAGGGGTCCCAGCACCTAGGTATGTTGTCGGAATTGGCGACGGATAATCTTATCATCCAGGAAACTTTCGCCCAGGCCTCGGCTGTATTGGGTTACGATTTGTGGGCACTCACCCAAGAGGGGCCCCTTGAGAAACTCAATGAAACGGATAAAACTCAACCTGCATTACTCTGTGCCAGTGTCGCCCTATGGCGGTTGTGGCTACAAAAAAGCGGCGCTGTCCCCCGGGTGATGGCCGGGCATAGCCTGGGTGAGTACTCTGCGTTAGTGTGTTCAGGAGCGCTGCAATTTGAAGATGCTATTGATCTAGTGCGCTTGCGTGGTGAGTATATGATGGAAGCGGTACCTGCGGGTACCGGGGCAATGGCTGCTATACTAGGGTTGGCGGATGAGCAAGTTGAAGCTGCTTGTCTAGAGGCGGCGCAGGGCGATGTAGTGGCGGCTGTTAACTATAATTGTCCCGGGCAAGTTGTGATTGCCGGCGAATCTGACGCAGTTGCTAGAGGAATGCTGATGGCTAAAGAAAAAGGGGCCAAGAGAGCGATACAACTACCAGTAAGCGTCCCTTCGCACTGCGAATTAATGCGCCCAGCGGCGAAGCGGTTGGCGGAAAAATTACAGTCAATTAATATGAAAATGCCCTATATTAGCGTGGTGCAAAATGTCAGTGCCGCCCCCGCTGAAACGGTTGAGCAGATCAAAGAAAATCTGATTGCACAGTTGTATTCCCCAGTACTCTGGGCCTCCTCTATTGCGTCTGTGATTGATCAAGGTATTGAGCGGTCGATAGAGTGTGGTGCTGGCAAAGTGTTGTCAGGCTTAAATAAGAAAATTCATAAACCTCTACACGTTGCTTCACTAACAGACTTGGCAGGTTGGGAAAAGGCAACGGGTTAGTATTTTACCGCCTGTTTCTGGTAACTAAAGCTTGGGACAGGGTAAATAGCTGGTTATAGTGTGACGATAAGAGTGATAGGAATTATAAAAATATGAGTATTGAAGGAAAAATAGCCCTTGTGACAGGTGCCACTCGTGGCATTGGCAAGGCAATAGCCCATGAGCTAGCTAGTCGAGGCGTAATAGTGATAGGTACGGCTACCAGCGATAGTGGAGCGAGTTCCATTAGTGAGTATTTAGCGCTAGCTGGTGCGAAGGGGACCGGTATGGCACTTGATGTTGCTAGTGATGAATCGGTGGCCGCGGTTATTAAAAAAATCAATGAAGAATTTGGCGTCATTGATATTGTCGTCAATAACGCGGGTATCACCAGAGATAACCTGATGTTGCGCATGAAAGCGGATGAGTGGGATGCGGTTATCAATACCAACTTATCTTCTTTATATCGCGTCACTAAAGCTTGTTTACGGGGTATGTGTAAAAAGCGTTGGGGGCGGATCGTTAGTGTGAGCTCTGTGGTTGCCTCTATGGGTAACGCAGGCCAGACCAATTATGCGGCTTCCAAGGCGGGTATGGAAGGATATTCCAGGGCCTTGGCGAGTGAAATTGGCTCTAGAAATATCACCGTGAATTGTGTGGCGCCGGGCTTTATCGATACTGATATGACCAAAGGTCTAGCCGATGAGCACCGAAAAACTCTACAGGATAAAATCCCCCTCAATCGATTGGGTAAGCCTGAAGAAATTGCCGCTGTGGTTGGCTTTTTAGTCAGCGATGCTGCGTCATATGTGACGGGTGAGACTATTCAGGTTAACGGCGGTATGTATATGGGTTAGCGCTTATTGCTTAGCTAAAAGTAAGTGTTACCCCTGAGATTGGCAAAAACAGGCATTTGTGATTGATATTTCCACCAATTTGTTGATAATTGCCTCATCTAAATATTTTAAAAAGTTACTCGCTCAGTTTCTGTTCGGGTGACAGTTAAAACATCAAAGGTCATACATCTGTGTGATACGATTTGATAAATAATAGGAAAAGTTATGAGTAATATTGAAGATCGCGTTAAGAAAATTGTTGCAGAGCAATTAGGTGTTAAAGTTGAAGAAGTGACAAACCCTGCTTCTTTCGTCGATGATTTAGGCGCGGACTCTCTAGACACCGTTGAGTTAGTTATGGCTCTAGAAGAAGAATTCGAAACTGAAATTCCAGACGAAGAAGCTGAAAAAATCACT
The DNA here is from genome assembly GCA_013215445.1 of Oceanospirillaceae bacterium. GTDB lineage: Bacteria > Pseudomonadota > Gammaproteobacteria > Pseudomonadales > Balneatricaceae > Rs1. The sequence continues at coordinate 19,301 of JABSRA010000066.1, read as the reverse complement.
ACTGTACAGTTGGCAATTGACTACATTAATTCCAACAAGTAATCAAAACTAACTCTTTAGTCGTTTTGATCGATGTAAAGCCGTTACTATTTGCTTAGAACGGCTTTTCTTTTTTCTGCACGCGAGAGAATAGCGTGGTCAAGAAATACTAGCATCAAGCGGTTAAACGCAGTTCTACTGGTTTGGCAATGACTCTTATTGCAGTTGCCGTTAACAATGACCAGCACCCTTACTAAATAAATTAAGAGCATAATGGGAGAAGTACAATGTCTCGTAGAAGAGTGGTAGTTACCGGATTAGGTGCGTTAACCCCGGTAGGAAACACTGTCGAGGATAGCTGGAAAGCTATAATAGCGGGACAAAGTGGTGCCGCTCCCATTACGCATTTTGATGCTTCAAATTACAGTACCCAGTTTTCGGCTTCGATTAAAAATTTTGATATCAGTGCCTTTATGCCTGCGAAAGAGGCGCGACGCATGGATTTGTTTATCCAATATGGGCTGGCGGCTGCTTTTCAGGCGGTACAAGACAGCGGTATTGTGGTGACAGAAGAAAATGCCCCACGCATTGGCTGTGCTATAGGTTCAGGTATCGGTGGGTTGTCTATGATAGAGACTACCTACGATATTATTAAAAACAGTGGTCCACGTAAGGTTTCGCCTTTTTTTGTGCCCGGCAGTATCATCAATATGATCGCCGGTCACCTAGCGATTAAGTTTGGTTTTAAAGGACCTAATATCGCTATTACGACTGCCTGTACTACCGGGACCCATAATATTGGTCAGGCGATGCGCATGATTCAATATGGCGACGCTGACGTGATGATCGCCGGCGGTGCTGAAATGGCCACCACCCAATTGGGCTTAGGTGGTTTTGCCGCGGCCAGAGCGCTGTCAAAGCGCAACGGTGATCCACAGGCGGCAAGTCGTCCCTGGGATGCTGATCGGGATGGTTTTGTGCTCGGTGATGGAGCGGGTATTTTGGTGCTGGAAGAGTACGAGAGTGCCAAAGCGCGCGGTGCCAATATATACTGTGAGCTGGCGGGTTTTGGGATGAGCGATGATGCACATCATATTACCTCTCCTCCAGCGACCGGTGAAGGTGCGGCAATGGCCATGGAAAACGCCCTTAAAGACGCCAATAGAGACGGGCGAGTCACGACTGTTGATTATGTTAATGCACACGGCACATCGACCCCGGCTGGTGATATAGCAGAAACCAATGCACTCAAGCGCTTATTTGGTCAAGACGTCACTAAGTTGCGGATAAGCTCTACCAAATCGATGATCGGGCATTTGTTAGGCGCCGCGGGGGCGGTAGAAGCTATTTTCTGTGCATTGGCGATTCGCGATCAAGTGGCGCCGCCGACGATCAACTTAGATAATCCCTCTGCAGGTTGTGACCTTAACTATGTCGCCCATACTGCTCAGGCTTGTAAAATTGATGCGGCCATTTCAAACTCCTTTGGTTTTGGCGGTACGAACGGCAGCTTACTTTTCCGTAAAATCTAATTAACCCTTGAAAACGCTCACTAGTTTGATCAATGGCCAGCGTGATTTAGCGGTAGATGTAGCCGATCGCGGTTTGAATTATGGGGATGGTTTGTTTGAAACCATCCAAATTCGTGATCGAGTACCGCTGCTCTGGGATAGGCACATACTGCGGATGCGCCTCGGTGCAGGTCGTTTAAAAATCCCCTTTGATGATGCTCTCGAAGCGGCCTATCTCGCCGATTTCACCCAGTTAATCGCAGCCTCCAAGCCTGCTAATGCGGTGTTGAAACTGCTGTTGACGCGCGGTATAACGCAGCGCGGCTATAAAATTGAGCATACACTCCCCGTTACTCGTATTTCTCGACTTTCATCTGCACCCGATATGACGCGTCTACAACGCGAGGGTATCGCGGTGGTTTTGTGCGCGACACAATTGGCTAGACAGCCGCTGTTAGCAGGTATTAAACATCTCAACCGTTTAGAGCAAGTGCTAGCCAGAAGTGAGTGGGATCAGCCTGATATCACTGAGGGCATAGTCTGCGATACAGCGGGTCATGTGATCGAGGGCTGTATGAGCAATCTATTTTGGATAAAAGATAAGGTGTTATATACGCCACTGCTCTCAATGTCGGGAGTGGAGGGAGTAGTGCGCAATTTGCTGTTGGCTCTGTGCAAATGTGACGGGTTGTTAGAGATTCGAGAAGGTTTTTATGTTAAACAGGCACTGTTGAATGCGGATGAAATTTTTCTGAGCAATAGTATCTTTGATATCCTCCCGGTGATTAGTATCCAAGCCGACTACTCCGAGGAAAGTGCTAACTTTACTCCCGTTGATTTCACGTTGGGCCCATACACCAAAGCATTACAACAATTATTACAACAACATTATTTAAAGGAAGCTTCAGTTTGAAAAAGTTTTTTGTCAGCTTGTTGCTGTTATGCAGCATAGCAGTAGGTGCTGGATATTATCTCTGGATGGACATACACAAGGTGATGGAGCAACCCGTTGCAACGAACACCGCAGAGTCTTTTTTTATTATTAAGCGGGGGATGAGCTTTAACCGTCTCACCGCAGCGTTAAAAAAACAGCAATTGCTAGAGAATGATCTGTATTTCAAACTGTACGCCAAATACTATCGACACGGCAGTAAAATCAAGGCCGGGGAGTATCAAATCAATGCGGGTAGTTCACCGCTAGCGCTACTGAAGCTTTTTTCGTCTGGCAAGGTGGTGCATCACAATGTCACTTTTATCGAGGGGTCAAGCATTGGGGAGCTGCGCACTGGATTACTGAAACATGCCTCTATCATCGAGTTGCAGAGCTCGGCCATGACCGAGCAGCAAATACTGCAGGCGATTGGTGCAAAAGAGCAGAAATTAGAGGGATTGTTGCTGGCAGAAACTTATAGAGTGGAGCGTGGTACCACGGATATTGCTCTACTGAAACGTGCCTATCAAGCAATGCAGCAGATACTCGATAAGCAGTGGCAGGGTAGAGATCAGAAACTGCCCTACAAAAATGCCTATGAAGCGCTGATTATGGCCTCGATCATAGAGAAGGAGACAGGCGCTGCACAAGAGCGCCCGGTGATTGCCGGGGTCTTTGTCAATCGTATGAATATAGGCATGCGTTTGCAGACGGATCCCACGGTGATTTATGGGATGGGTAAAAGATACAAAGGAAACATCACCCGGGCTGATTTGCGCCGCCCAAGTGCTTATAATACCTATGTGATTAATCGCCTGCCGCCAACGCCAATCGCAACGGTCGGACCCGAGGCAATTGAAGCGGCTCTCAATCCGGTAAAGACAAAATATTTGTACTTTGTCGCCAAAGGTGATGGCAGTCACTACTTTTCTAAAAGTTTGCGCGAGCATAATAACGCTGTGCGAAAGTATCAATTAAAACGTCGTAAAGCGTATCGCTCAGCCCCTAAAAATTAGCAGTGATTGAATCGGCCAGGATATAATAAATGAGTACCAAGACGAAACATAGCGGACGTTTTATCACCATTGAAGGCACGGAGGGTGTTGGAAAAAGCACCAATGTCGCCTATATCTCGAAACGAATCGAGCGGGCGGGATTTGAGTTGGTTTTAACCCGTGAGCCCGGGGGAACGGTTCTCGCTGAGAATATCAGAGAGTTGTTGTTAGCGCCAAGCGAAGAAAAAATGGCTGTGGATACTGAATTGCTGTTAGTGTTTGCCGCTAGGGCTCAACACTTACATCAGGTGATTAAGCCGGCACTGGCCCGAGGGGCCTGGGTGCTATCAGATAGATTTACCGATGCCACTTATGCCTACCAAGGTTTCGGCCGCGGCATAGATCTACAGCGTATCAGCGAGCTAGAGGCTTTTGTGCAGGGTTCGCTGCGTCCAGATCTGACTATTTTATTAGACGCGCCAGTGCAGATAGGCTTGGCGAGGGCCGTGGCGCGCGGTAAGCTCGATCGTATTGAACTAGAGCAGCAGAGTTTTTTTGAAAGGGTTCGCGAGGGTTACCATCAGCAGATGGAAAAGGAACCACAGCGTTTTGCCAAAATAGATGCCAGCCTAGACTTGGCGGGTGTCGAGCAGCAAGTCGATCAGTTAATTCGCACTAGATTGGGCATATAATATGGATGTATCTGCGCGCTATCACGCCTTAACCACCGCAATTTACCCTTGGTTTGAGCCTCAATGGAAAAAGGTAAGGCAGCTGTATAGAAGTGATAAATTACCTCATGCACTCATCATCAACGGTGTGCAGGGGATAGGCAAACTGCATTTTGCCAGTAGCATTGCCCAGTTAGTGCTCTGCCAGGATAAGAGCGCCGAAAAGGCCTGTAACCAGTGTCGCAGCTGCCAGCTATTTACCTCCAGTGGTCACCCTGATCTCTACCACTTAACCCCGGATGAGGGGGTCGAGCAAATTAAGGTTGATCAGGTCAGAGACCTTAGTGGTTTCATGCAAAGTACCGCTCAGCAAGGTGGCTATCGGGTGGTTATCTTAGATGTCGCAGAAGCGATGAATATCTCCGCGGCTAATGCGCTGTTAAAAACCTTGGAAGAGCCGGGGGATAAATCATTATTATTATTATTGTCTAATCAGCTAGGTCAGGTAATGCCGACCATTAAGAGCCGCTGTCAGCGGATTGACTGTCCGATACCGCCGTCCAGTATGGCGGAAAAATGGTTACAGGAGCAGCTCTCGATGGATGCGGCGGGGGCGGCTCAATTGCTCAGTGTGGTGCACGGTGCCCCACTGATGGGACTAGGTTTCAAAGAGCGTGGAGAGCAGGCCTTGCGCGCGGACTTTTTTGTCGGCCTTAAAAGTATTTTGCAGGGCAAAACCACGGCGATAACTCTGGCCCCGATCTATGCAAAAAAAGATATTAAATTGTTATTATCATGGATGTACAGTTTGTTAGTCGATATTACTAAGCTACAGGTAATTGGTGTTGAATCAGCGCTGGTCAACCAAGATATGGCGAAAATGTTAGCGGCATTGGCTAAACGTTCTCAGAGTAAACGGATATACCAGCTAGCGGACAAGGTACAAGGGCATAGGGCAGCGCTGCTGGCACATCAAAACCCCAATAAACAGTTGTTACTTGAAGAATTGTTAATAGATTGGAAAAAATTAATGTAAAATGGTTAAATACAGATGTTAACCGTTTTGCGGCTGCTTCAACCTAGAATCAGCAGTTAGGCGCGAAGAAGCTGTGTAAGAAATTGGTGTGCATAGGAAAATAGAAAATTTAGTAGTCACCTTATTGGTGATAAGAATATTTTCTAGTTTTCTAGGTGCATCAAGAGCTTGTGCAGATTTTCGTGATTCGACTGCTGATTCTAGGTTCAAGGATGGCATCGCATGAAATGTAAGGATTTTTACCTTTGGCGATAATATTATCGAACAGTGATATTAATGTAGAGAATATCAATAGTGTTCTGCCGACTCGACCGCGCATGAGTCACGGTATCTTAACGCTAATTTTGCCTGAAAAACAAAACTTATACGATGCGTACATGCCTTTTATTAAAGGTGGTGGATTATTTATTGAAACAAATCGCGAATTTCATTTAGGAGAAGAGGTCTTTGCCCTCTTGCAACTGATGGATGAAGTCGATAAAACCCCGATCACCGGCAAAGTCATTTGGATGACCCCTAGGTCGCCACAAAATGGTAAAAAGCAAGGTGTGGGTATCCAAATATCGAGTGAAGACCAAGATTTGACCAAAAAGATTGAAACTTACCTCGCTGGGTTTGATGCGGGCATCGCCACTCAAACATTATAATCCCCCAGTACTGGACCCTTATTCAGTAACCTACCTTAAAGATATTGATAGCCAAATATGTTGATAGATTCACACTGTCATTTAGACAAACTCAATTTAGAAAATCACCAAAATAAGATTTCAGTAGTACTCGATGAATGCGCTGAGCGCCAAGTGTCTAGAATGCTCTGCGTGAGTGTCAGCCTAGATGACTTTGCCACTATGTATCGCTTTATTGCTCCTTTTAAGCACGTGGATGCCTCTTTGGGAGTGCATCCCCTGTACGTTAAAACCCTTTCTGGGGTCGCCACTGTAGAGCAGTTAACCTCACTGGTTGCCACACATGATAAAGTTGTCGCCATCGGTGAAACTGGGCTAGATTATTTCTATGATGCGCAATCGCAGGAAGTGCAGCGAATCAGCTTTATCAATCACCTGCAGGCCGGTGCTGCGCTCAATATGCCGTTAATTGTGCATACTCGCGGTGCGCCCGATGAGACCATTGCGTTAATAAAAGAGCATGGCGGCGCTGCGGCAGGGGTATTACATTGTTTTACCGAGTCGTTGGAAATGGCATTGCAGGCGATTGAGTTAGGCTACCTGATTTCTATTTCAGGCATTGTGACTTTTAAAAAATCCACAGCCCTGCAAGAGGTGGTCAGGCAAATACCTCTTGATAAAATATTGGTAGAGACCGATTCGCCCTATCTCGCACCTGTACCTTACAGAGGTAAACAGAATCAGCCAAAGTACGTAGTGGAAGTAGCCCAGTATGTGGCAGACCTAAAAGGGTTAAGTCTAGCGACGGTGGCAGCGCAGACTACTGAAAACTATCACCGCCTCTTCACTCGCGCAGTGCGCGAGTAGTTTGTTTTCGTAACCTAAATAGTCTACGGCGTTATCATCACTCCATTGTTATCGTTGATTTTTTCTCCCCGCGTCGCCATCGCCATGCTTTAATCAGGCTTTTTTTAGCCCCTGAGGTGGCCAGCAGCAATGCTGAAAAAATGATGATAATGGCGTAGATCTGTTTGCTATCTAAGTGCTCTCCAACCAGAAATACCCCTAATAACACTGCGACTAGCGGGTTCAATAAAGAAAAAACCCCCATGGTTTCTGTGCCGAGTAATTTCAGTGAGCGTACCCAAGCCCAGTAACCGTAAGCGGTATTGCAGATAATCAGCCAGGCTAGTCCTATCCAAGCATCGGGGGCAGGCAGGGAGAGAGGTCCGCTGTGTAGATAGACAAAGGGCAGCATTAATAGACCGCCGATAATCAACTGCCACGCCGAAACGTTGAGTATATCGTTGATCACCAGGCGTTTCATCCAGATAGAAGTGATAGACATCGTGCTGATCGCACCGAATGCAGCGAGTACTCCCCAGCCATTAACATTGGCTTCGGGGTTTAATAACAACGCCACCCCGATTAGGCCAATTAACGCGGATAGCAGTTTTATAGGATTGGGTGTTACTTTATATATCAGCCAGTTGAATAGCATCATCACCAAGGGAAAAGTTGCTCCTAAGGTGCCGGCTACTGATCCGGGAAGCAGGTAGATCGCCGTCATTAACAGCGGAAAGAACAGCGCTATATTTCCCAGACTGATTAATACCAGTTGCGATAGGGGCAGTGAGTACAGCTTTGGTTTAAGCATGAGTAATAATAATCCCGCTGGCAGGGCGCGCAGCAATGCCAGCCATGGAGCGGGAATATCAGTTAGATAGATACCAATCACGGCATAACTAGTGCCCCATAAAATCGGGACGCTGAGGGCGATTATATAATTCATAGTGAAAATCTCGGTAAAGTGTCTTTTTAAAAAGTTACTTTCTTAAAAGTAATATAGGCTTTTGTATGGTCATTGGCAAGTATCTTTTTAAAAAGGTAAATTTATGTTTGAATACAGGTACTATTTAGTTGGGGGTTTACTGTGGCAAATGATCACGTAGAAAATATAATCGGCCAGTGGCGAGAGCAGCGTCCGGATTTGGACTGTTCAGCGGTGGCTATTATCGGGCGAATCTCACGGATGGAGAAAATCATGCGCCCGCAAATATTAGCGGGGCTGGCACCGTTTTCACTCAGTGCGATCGAGTTTGATATACTGGCGACGCTGCGGCGTAATAACTGCGCATTGACACCGACTCAGCTGTATCAAGCGGCGATGTTGTCCTCTGGCGCGATGACCACCAACCTTGATAAATTAGTCAAGCGCTCGTTAATCGAGCGCCACTACAGCGATGAGGATAGACGCAGCTGTCAGATATCATTAACGGGCAGAGGCTGGGCGTTAATTGAGGAAGCTTACGGCGAGCATCTGGCAAATGAAAATCGAATGTTAGAACCCTTAAATGACACCGAGAGAGCTGATTTGGCGCGGTTGCTAAAACGCTGGTTAGTGACTAATGAGTAATGTCATTGACGACAACCTGCTCGGGGATGGGCGGAGCTTTAAGATATATATCTCGTCGAAATAAACCTATTACAGTGAACATTACCAACATGGTGATGGATAGAATCCACTAGAGCCTCTTGATGGTATAGGTGGTTTTATAGTTTTCCATTTTTAGAGTTTCAAATTCTTATGGGGAGTCGTGAGAGAGATAACAGGTAAATAATACCAGTGAGAAGTGATAAATGTGGGACGGGATTGAGTTAAGTTGTGAAAGTGTGATTTAGCTCAAAAGCCGAGAGAGGTCACCGATATATTTCTATGTAATCTCGAAAATTGAATCTCTAATAGCTGAGCTGTTATATCCATAGCCAGTAAATGGTTGAAAAACGTCGCTTTAAATTTTAACTCTTTGGGCTATTAATCATTGAGAGGCACCGATCTTTTTTGCCTAAGTGCCTATAATCAAGGATAATATTGGCACCTTATGGGAGTGATAGATGATAAACAAATTTGATCTGATTATTGTAGGTGGCGGCATGGTGGGGGCGACACTTGCCTGTGCACTGGCCGACACACAATTGCAAGTTGCGGTGATTGAAGCGAGTCTTCCCCAAGCATTCTCAATGGATCAGGCGCATGCTTTACGAGTGTCTGCACTTAATATCTCCTCTGAAAACATATTAAAGAATGTGGGTGCTTGGCCGGGTATTATCAGCAGGCGCAGCTGCGTATATCGCCGTTTAAAAACCTGGGAATTGGACTCACAGCGTGCCGCCACCTTGTTTGATAGTGTTGAGCAGGGGGTCGATCATCTCGGTCATATAGTGGAGAACAATGTGATTCAGCAGGCATTATTAGAAAAAATGAGCCTCGCTAAAAACATCCAATTATTTGTGCAAAAGACCCGGTCCATTGATGTGCAGCCGGGTGCGACGCTGGTAGAACTCGATAGTGGCCAACAGCTAATTGGCAAACTCATCGTTGGCGCAGACGGTGGTAATTCTCTAGTGCGCAGTGCCGCGGGTATTGGTATTCACAGTTGGGATTACGCCCAGAGTGCGCTGGTCATCAATGTCACCATGAACGCGCCGCAGCAAGATATTACCTGGCAGCAATTCACCCCCACCGGCCCACTGGCCTTTTTACCGCTGTCAGGGCGCAGTGCATCGCTGGTTTGGTATAATACTCCCGCGGCGATCAAGAGGCTGTTGACGCTTAGCGATACTGAATTTTTAGAGCAATTACAGAGCAGCTTCCCCGAGGCCCTAGCACAGGTTGAATGCGTGATCAGTAAAGCGGCCTTCCCGTTAAAGAGGCAGCATGCTCAACAGTACGTTAAAGAAGGCGTTGCCCTCATTGGCGATGCGGCACATATGATCCATCCGCTGGCAGGTCAAGGGGTTAATATAGGTTTGTTAGATGCGGCGCAACTAGCCCAGTGTCTACTGGCGGCCAGCGGTGAAAAAGTGAGTAGTGCGGATGAATATGCCCACAGCACCCGCGCGGATATTAGCTCACTGGCGGTGCTGGATGAATATGAACGTATCAGGCGCCGGCATAATCTGTTGGTGATGCAACTGATGGATAGCTTCTATAAAGTGTTCTCCAATAATAATGGTCCGCTGAAAATATTGCGTAATATTGGTCTAGGTGTCGCCGGGCATTTAACACCGGTGAAAAAGAGGGTGATGGCGCTGGCGATGGGCATTGAGGGGCCACTCCCCGATTTGGCAAAAAGAGAGTCTCTAGGTTGATGTAAATTTTTATAGTCATCGTTCGAAAACGCCCAAGTGCGCTACGCATCTTTAGGTTTTCTCGTTACAATGCTCGGCATGTTCTCAGGCTTTATAGATAATTTATTATCTCTTTATCTTTTCGTGTACGAGTCTATTAAATTCTAGCAAAGGTTTTAGTTGTTATGACAAGTGTTAATTGCCACAGTAGTTTTGAATTTATCCGCCAGCAAAAAATTGAATCACTGAATGTTTCAATGCTTGAGTTTCGCCATCGCGAGACAGGGGCTATGCATTATCATATTGATGCCGATCAGCAGGAAAATGTCTTTCTAGTTGCTTTTCGCACCGTTCCTATGGATTCAACCGGGGTTGCTCACGTTTTAGAGCACACCGCCCTGTGTGGTAGTGACAAATATCCAGTGCGCGATCCGTTCTTTATGATGACGAGGCGCTCTTTAAATACGTTTATGAATGCGTTTACCAGCTCTGATTGGACGGCTTACCCCTTTGCCAGTCTCAATAATAAAGATTATTACAACTTGTTGGATGTGTATTTAGATGCGACCTTTCACTCGCGCTTAGATGAACTGGATTTTCTTCAGGAAGGGCATCGAGTTGAGTTTAAAGAGAAGGGCGATGTTAGCTCTGCCCTCGAGTATAAAGGCGTTGTTTACAATGAAATGAAAGGGGCGATGAGCTCGGCTGTTTCAACCTTGTGGCAGACCTTTTCTAAGCATTTATTTCCCACCCAGACTTATCACTTTAATTCAGGTGGTGATCCAGAGTCGATTACCGATCTAACATATCAGCAGTTGAAGGACTTTTATAAGAGTCACTACCACCCCAGTAATGCGGTTTTTATGACGTTTGGTAATATTCCCGCCGCCGATTTGCAGCAGCGCTTTGAAGAAAATGCTCTCAAAGATTTCAAGAAGCTAGATATTCATGTCGCGGTCAAAGATGAGAAGCGTTATTTCTCGCCGATTCGCGTCGAGGAAGCCTACAATCTGGATGAGGAAAGTATCAGCTCGAAAACCCATCACGTATTGGGTTGGTTGCTGGGAGAATCTATTGATTTAAAACAGCAACTTGAGGCGCACTTGCTTTCAAGAGTGCTGTTGGATAACAGTGCATCACCGCTGAGGGCGGCTCTGGAGTCAACCGATTTAGGCAAGGCGCCATCGCCACTGTGCGGTTTGGAAGATTCTAATCGTGAAATGTCCTTTATGTGTGGCTTAGAAGGCTCTGAGCCTGAGTCTGCGGCGGCATTCGAGAAACTGGTGTTCGACGTGCTAGAGCGGGTTGAGCGTGAGGGTGTTGAGCTCTCGGTGGTTGAGGCGCAGTTACACCAATTGGAATTGGGCCAGCGTGAAATCAGCGGCGATGGTTATCCCTATGGACTTAATTTAATTATGGCCTCTATGTCTAGTGCCATCCATCGCGGTGATCCTATTGCACTGCTGAACTTGGACCCAGTGTTGGCAGAGCTACGTGAGTCGATTAAAGATCGTCAATTTATCCCCAAGTTGATTCGCTCACTATTGTTAGATAACGCCCACTATGTACGCTTAACGCTACGCCCCGATCAGCAGCTAGAGAAGCGCAGAGCGAGGGCGGATGAACATAAATTAGCCCTGATGCGTGACCAGATGACTGAGACTGAACGTCAGGCTATCGTCGATCAGGCAGCGGCCTTAGAGCAGCGCCAAGAGCAGCTAGATGACGCCAGTCTTCTTCCTGAAGTAACCTTAGAAGATGTACCTGCTGAACAGTTTATCGCCGAGGGCGAAGCCCTAGATATGTCTGGTCAGTCACTGCACTGGTATGGTCAGGGAACCAACGGCTTAATTTACCAGCAAATACTAGTAGAAATGCCTGACTTTACCGATGAGCAGAAATTGTTATTGCCACTGTTTAGCAGCTGCATGACGGAGCTGGGTTGCGGTGAGCGCAGCTACCAAGAAAACCAACAGTATTTAGCCCAAGTGAGTGGTGGTGTAAGCGCCTATTCATCGGTGCGGGCCTCGGTGGGTGACGAACAAGAGGTTACCGGCTATTTTGTGATATCCGGTAAGGGATTAACCATGCACGCAGATGCGGTGCTTGAATTGGTAAAAGAGACCTTGCTCGAGAGTCGTTTTGATGAGCTGGGACGCATTAGAGAGCTGGTCGCGCAGATGCGTAGTCGTAAAGAGCAGAGCATTACCGGCAGTGGTCATAGTTTGGCGATGATGGCGGCCAGTGCGCAGTTGGCACCCACAGCATACTTAGCGCATCAATCGAGAGGGTTGGCCAGTATTGCCGCTATTAAAGTACTAGATGACAGCTTAGAGAGTGAATCTGCACTGGCGAGCTTGGCGCAGACTTTACAGCAAATGCATCAAAAGTTAGTCTCTGCCAGTCGGCGTTTTTTGTTAGTGGCAGAGCCTGAGTTAAAGCAGCGTTTAATCGAGAGTCTCACTGCGCAATGGCAGAATGTCGAGGTTAGTGTCGCAGACGCCTTCACTTTGCCACCCACCAGAAAAGCGGTGAAACAGCTGTGGATCACCAGCACTCAAGTGAATTTTAGTGCCAAGGCCTATCCAAGTGTCAGCGTAGATCATCCAGATGCACCGGCGCTGACAGTGCTGGGAGATTTTTTACGCAATGGTTATCTGCATCGGGCTATTCGCGAACAGGGCGGAGCCTATGGTTCAGGGGCTGGTCAAGATAATGGTGATGCAGTCTTTCGCTTCTTCTCCTATCGCGATCCACGCATCGAAGAGACCTTAAGTGACTTTGATCAGTCTTTAGTGTGGCTCGAACAGAGCGAGCACAACGTGGCCCAGTTGACTGAGGCTATTTTAGGCGTGGTCAGCTCGATAGATAAGCCCGGTTCACCGGCAGGCGAGGCAAAACAAGCTTATCACGCCGAAGTGTTTGGCCGCACTGCCGAGCAGCGTCGGGCCTTTAGAGCGAAGATATTAAAAGTCAGTATTGCCGATTTGCAACGTGTTGGCCGTACTTATTTAATCGCAGCTAAATCCAGTGTCGCCATCGTGACCAATGCAGAATCCGCAGCGACACTAGGGCAAGATTACCAGCAAATAACCTTGTAACTAGCCCGGTGAATGCGCGTTAGTGACAGGCAGAAAAAACTTATAGATCCGTGGGCATGCAGATCTCGCGGATTTAGATACTCGTTGAAACAGAGGTAATGAATGAAAATTGTTAAAGATACGGTCGTACAGGTTAACTATGTACTTAAAGATGCCGAGGGCGTTATTTTAGAGGAGACGGATACCGATCAACCGATCGCCTATTTGCAGGGTTATAATAATATGCTGGCGGGGGTTGAACAGGCCCTTGAAGGCCATGCTAAAGGTGAATCCGTCTCTGTTACCTTAGCTCCTGAGCAAGCCTACGGAAAGGTGCGCGACGATGCGCTGATGAGAATCCCGATGAAACATTTGCAGGGGGCTAAAAAATGGCGCCCGGGCATGATTGCCACAGTAAACTCAGAGAAGGGCAGGCATCAAGTGACAGTCGTGAAGCTGGGGCGTTTTATGGTGACCGTTGACAGTAACCATCCCTTTGCCGGAAAAACCTTGACCTTTGACCTTGATATTGTCGAGGTGCGCGCTGCAACCGCTGATGAGGTTTCTCATCGCCATGCTCACGGTGCGGGTGGTCATCACCATTAAATAACATCTAGTGTGGCACCGATAATTCAGTCTTTGTCGGTGTTCGCTGTGCATTATGTACAGCATTTTTCTTTTTAGGTTCTCTATGTCTGTCTCTATGCCCACCCCCTTACAAATCTATCAACACAATATACAAGATAATAGTTATCTAGCCGATAGCGCCCAAACGGAAGCGATTGAGGCATTACAGCAACTCTATCTGAGTATTCAGGCGGGGCGATCAAGTGCACTTTCTAGTCTGTATTTATGGGGGGCTGTGGGACGCGGAAAAACCTATCTAATGGACTGCTTTTTTTCCGCTTGCCAGCAACAGGGGTTTAAAAAGAAGGTAAGAAGAATCCACTATTATCGTTTTATGCAGTATTTGCATGCGCAATTAAAAGTGCATCAAGGGCGTAGAGATCCGTTGGTCTTAGTAGCTAAAGACATCGTCAGTGAATATCAAGTATTGTGCCTCGATGAGTTTTTTGTGTCAGATATTGCGGATGCAATGCTGCTGGGCAGGCTGCTTAAAGTGCTGTTTGAACAGGGCTTGATATTGGTTGCCACCTCTAACGTTGAACCGGCTCAACTCTATAAAGAGGGTTTACAACGAGAGCGATTTTTACCGGCGATAAAAATGTTAGAGCAGAATTTAAAGATTGTGCATATGTGTGGTAAAAATGATCACAGATTGGCGAAAGCCAGTAACTTTCCCAATTATTATATTCAGTCCATCCCCGCTAAGCAATCTAAGAATGCCAATCATTTGCTCTATCAACGCTTCGTCAAAGATACGGCTGAGGCCAGGATTGAGCAGGATCTTGAATTGGTGATTGAATCTAGAATAATTAAATGCCTGGCGCACAGTTCCCGTTTATATTGTTTTGATTTTGAACAATTATTTGTCGGCCCCCGATCCGCCAATGACTACATAGCTCTGTCGAAAATGGCCGATTGTGTGTACTTGATGAATGTGCCGCAAATGGGTGGGCAATTGCACGAGCGCAAAGTAGCACGCGGCACTGAAGATACCTATAACATTAACCAAAAAGTCGCTGACAGGCCGTTTATATTAGCCAGGGGAGATAATGAGGCGCGTCGTTTTATCAGCTTTATCGATGAGGTTTACGATCAACATTGTCTGGTGGTGTTGAGTTCGCCGGTTCCGTTACTACAATTGTATCTAGGTGGCCATGTTGTATTTGAATTTGAGCGAACAGTGAGTCGGCTCATTGAGATGCAGAGCGACGAATATATGGCTAAGTGCAATAAACAGAGTAGGGCGCTCGCCTGATTCTATAACATCCCGCGTAATCCTTAATCCTTAATCCTTAATCCTTAATCCGTAATCCATAATCCATAATTTTCATGTGTCCTGAGCATGGTCGTTCTTTGGTTTTGCCTACAGGGATATTAGGTACTTAAAATTTGTCGGGAGCAAAATTCTGCCATGCCACTTACGCTTTACCGACAGGGATGTCGGGTACTTAGGCTTTGCATTAGCCCATGGGTGGGCGTAAGTAGAACAATGCAGGAGCATATTGTCGAGGAGCACAAAGCCTGACCGTACATCCTGACACAGGGGGATAGTCGCTCTTTGGTTTTGCCTACAGGGATTGTAGGTACTTAGAATTTGTCGGGAACAAAATTCTGCCATGCCACTGCGTTATACCGTGCGTCCTGCACATAAAAAAGCCCCGATAAATCGAGGCTTTTAAATTACATCAACGTCTATCCGCGTGGACGACGACGAGGCTTAGACTTAGAGATTGCTTCATCAGATTTCTTTAAGTTTAGCTTTTGACCACAGACAGATACCTTTTTCAGTAAGTCCATTACGTCTTTCGGCATGCCGGCTGGCAAATCGATAAGAGTAGTGTTATCTCTAATCTCGATCTGGCCTATGTAGCGGCTGTCAATGTTAGCTTCGTTGGCAATGGCGCCTACAATGTTACCAGGCTTTACATTGTGTTCGCGACCAACGCTTAATTCATAGCGCTGCATATCGCCCTGTGGAGCTTTAGGTCCACGTTCACCGCGTTCACCACGATCACCACGATCACGACGAGAACCACGATCACTGCGGCCACGTTCGCCACCACGTTCACCACCACGGTCATTAGCACCAAACTCTACCGGACCTTTAAACTCTTTTTCAGAGAGAAACAGTGGAGTGTTGCCCTGAGCAATAGATGCCAGTGCTGCAGCAATGTGCATTGGATCTGAATCATGCTCTTTTTGGAAATCCATCAATAGCTCCATGAACAGAGACAGGTCAGAATTATCCATTACTTGGCTGATTTTAGCCTTGAAGATATCAACACGTTTAGTATTGATGTCTTTTGGAGAAGGCAGCGCCATCGGCTCTATCTTTTGGTTGGTCGCATTCTCGATCATGCGCAACATGCGCTGTTCACGAGCGGAGACGAATAAGATAGCCTCGCCTGTGCGGCCAGCACGACCAGTTCGTCCGATACGGTGTACATATGATTCTGTATCGTACGGGATATCGTAGTTAAGTACGCAGGAGATGCGTTCTACGTCCAATCCGCGCGCGACAACGTCGGTGGCAACTAAGATATCTAGTTTGCCCTTTCTCAATTTATCGACGGTGCGTTCACGTTGATTTTGTGGAATGTCGCCGTTAAGCGCTTCACAGGCGTAGCCACGTGCGGTTAGTTTTTCTGCAAGTTCAGTGGTTGCTGACTTAGTTCTCACAAAAATAAGCATCGCTTCAAAGGTTTGCATTTCTAAGATGCGGGTTAAAGCATCCAGTTTATGCACACCGGCAACTCGCCAATATTTTTGCTTGATAGTAGTAGCCGTCGCCGTTTTACTGGCGATTTTAATCTCAGTAGGATCATTGAGGTATTTGCTCGCAACCCGGCGAATGACTGAGGGCATAGTTGCTGAAAACAACGCGATTTGACGATTATCAGGCGTGTGTTCTAAGATCCATTCGACATCGTCAATAAAGCCCATGCGCAACATTTCGTCGGCTTCATCAAGAACCAGTGCCTGTAAGTTGTTTAACTTAAGGGTGCCTTTTCTGATGTGGTCCATGACGCGGCCGGGGGTGCCGACAACGACGTGTACGCCGCGGCGTAATTGTCGCAATTGACCTTCATAAGGCGCGCCACCGTAGATAGGCAGAACGTGGAAATTGGGGATGTGTCTGGCGTAGGTTTGAAAAGCCTCCGCAACTTGAATAGCGAGTTCACGGGTTGGTGCTAGCACCAATAATTGTGGACTCTTGTTATTAATATCAATGCGTGAAATTAACGGCAGTGCAAACGCACCTGTCTTTCCGGTACCGGTTTGCGCTTGACCTATTATGTCTTTGCCTGCAAGTAATAAAGGAATACTCGCCGCTTGAATAGGTGACGGTTTTTCATAACCGATTTCTTGGATTGATTTTAGTAATGGGGCAGCTAAGCCCATGTCTGAAAAAGAGGGCAGCTCATCAGTGGACATGATGTATAGGAACCTGCAATATTATTGGCCAGCGGTATTGCCAGCGAAGATGTGTAAATATGGTGGCGTAGTATATACTAAAAAGTCTTAAAGTACATTGTTGTTTGAAATTAAAGATATTATATCAATTAATTAAGGATATGAAAGCAAGTGTTTTGCTTAAAGTTAAGTGTTTTGGTTATTTTCTAGCGAGCGGTTATTAAGAAAGTTAGGTTTGATTGGTTGTTTTCTAGGCGGTTACCCAGAGGATTTCGGCATCTTGTTCGCTAGTAGAGATAACCGCATGACCCATTTCGCAGTCATAATAGGCGCTATCTCCCTCGTTAAGTTGGATGGGTTCGTAGAACTCTGTATAAAAAACAATGCTGCCTTTAATGACGTAGAGAAGCTCTTCACCCTGGTGGCGGACCCAATCATCAAATTCTTCAAAAGATCTGGCGCGAATAATAGTGTGGTAGGGCAGCATTTTTTTATTGAGCAGCTGTGCACCAAGAATTTTGTGCTCATAAGTTGGGGTGAGTCGCTGTTTGCCCTCACCAGCCAAGGTGATGTCTCTGCGTCCGCCTCTGCCTGCTTGTGTGTTGGTTTTGGTAAAGAGTTGTGGGATATCAATACCCAGCCCTTTCACCAGTTTTGAGACGGCACTAAAAGTGGGGGATATTTGTTCGTTTTCAATTTTGGAAAGTGTTGAGCGTGCCAACCCGGTTAATTTGCTGGCTTCTTCAAGGGTCAGATTTTGCTGGAGGCGGATTTCTTTTACTCTTTTTCCGAGTTCTTGTGGTTCAATGTTTGCTTCTGCTGGGCTTTTTTTGCGTGCCACATCTAGCCTGGGATTGGCTTGGTCTAGCAGTTTTTCATCGGGCATTGATGACTCCGGAAGTGGTGCAGTATTATTGGTGAGGTACAATTGTAATACATGTAGATGCTTAGTGGAACGTAGTTATCGCTGTGGATTGCCAGTGAAAAAGAAAAATAGAGGTTTGGCGCAAAAATAATTTTTAAAAAGAGTGGGTTTGAAAGATAAAATAGAAGTGGTCGGGGCAGCAGGATTCGAACCTACGACCCTCTGGTCCCAAACCAGATGCGCTACCAAACTGCGCTATGCCCCGATACAACTTTTAAAGTCTTAATATACCATCAGCTGGCTCCTCGAGTAGGACTTGAACCTACGACCAATAGATTAACAGTCTACTGCTCTACCAACTGAGCTATCAAGGAATCGTTACTGGCTGATGGGCGCGTATATTAGTGTTGTGTAGCATGAGCGTCAAGGTGTATTTAGATTATTATTAAATATTTAGTAAGTCCCGCGATGTTTATGTTTATTAGCGTAAAAAATGACCTAGTTACAACGGTTATTACTTGCCAAATGTCATTTGCAATGATTAGTTGCTGTCGATCCACTGTTGGGGATTTGAGCAAAGATAAATGATAAAAGGGCCAAATATTAAGGGGTAATATTTCGAGAGACCTCAGCTAGCGTCACCAGTGGAGGTTAAACAAGGCATAAACCGTCGAAATAGCGGAATCAGTGTGCTTTAGTTGTTGGCTATTGCTGGTGTGAATGAGCAATCAGCGTGCCCCTTGTTGGGTATTGAACCGCTTGTAAGGCGTATTACTGAGTATCACTAGCATGCTCTGGGTAAGTTATTTTGGGTCTGGCCATAGATTAGCCATTTGGCCTTAATTTATGTTGGGTATGTTTTGCAGGTTATCATAGAGGGTAAGTCTGATTTTGGGAAAAATTTAATCATTAGTGTTGACGGCTTAATGGTTGTTCAAACCTTGAAATGCAATTATTAAATAAAAATAATAACAAACTAAAATATAAAAGTGACATTCATTCGAGAATATTAAGCCTATATACACTTCCAGTTAAGGCTGCATAAATTTTTGGTTCATAATTCATTAAGGTATTGAAAATAAACAATAAAACTGTCCTATAGTACAATATTTAACCAGTTATATTTGTGTATTAATAAGCAGACATTAATTTACTAATGGATAGGTGAATGATATGGCTGTTATTGGACGCGTTAGTTTGTTGCAAGGACGAGTAGTGGCAGAAGATGCCGCTGGTAATCAGCGAGTTCTCGCTATTGGCGATAACATCCTAGACACGGAAAAAATTATTACCCCCCCCGGCGCTAGAATCGAAATTAGCATGTCCACTGGTGACGTAATTGTCATTGCTGATGGCCAGTCTTGGTCACCCACCCTAGAAACTTTCACACAAGCACAAGATTTTACAGCTACTGATGCAACATTAAGCCCAGAAG
>JABSRA010000065.1 GCA_013215445.1 Oceanospirillaceae bacterium | reverse complement strand
CAATATTTCCAGAGAGATGGGAGGTAAGAGAAGGTTGCTTGACTCTCTGTTTATCTAAGGCGTCAGCTGGTGGCGCAGCTGCCTGTAGGTCTAAGTCATTATTGGCGGTGAGGCTGGCATCTACATTAAGTAATAATCGGTTATTTTCTCTGTATTCAAACGCGAGCTCAACTGTCTGTTGATCAATGGATAACTGGCCATTGAGCTGTAGTCGTTGGTGGCTAGATTTTTGCCAATGCAACTTTATGTTTTTGATCTGTAAAGATGCAAAGGGTAATTGTGGCAATATTACCCCGGGCAGATAATTAGCTAAGTTAATAGATTGCTGCAGTGAGTGGTCATCTCCAGCAGAGGGCAGTGGATTGTCGCCGGCTAGTCTAATCGTCAGCGTTTCTATTTGTATCATCTGTAGTGGTTGGGCAGATAACAGGTCTAACCAGTGGTAGTTAATCTGCACATTGCTGAGGTGAAGGCTAGCGGTTGTATTAGGGTCGTTGCTGCGCAGTTCCATAGCGGGAATGGTGAGGTGGTCGCTGTACGGTGTGTCAATAACTAACTCGCTGGTGAGGCCAGCGGCGGCTAACTGTTGTTGAATTAACCGGTTAATTATAACGGGGCTGAGAAAATAGATGGCCGTTAGGATTAATACCATAACGATCAAAAAATACTTGAGCAGTTTAGCTGCCCTGAACAGGCTTTTTTTTGTGGAGTTAGGCATTGCCCAATCATAGTTTTTAACGTCAGAAATGAACAGCGTTATACCAGTTGTCGATAGATAATATTTACTATGCTGTTAGAATGGCACCCCGTGAATGACACGGTCCATGATATATTTAAGAGGTTTATGATACGTGAATCCGATGATACTTTTTTTGATCACAGGTTTTGTTTCCATGTCAGCGGCGCTAAGTGCTGGGGCGCTGAATAAAGTCCCTAAAGATCAAAAAGAGGGTTTCTTTGCCAGTAATAATGGCGCACTGTTTGTGGTTATGTCAGGTAATTTGGCGGCGATCACTTTATTGGGATCCATGGCGTATGGGTTTAAGCACCTACATTGGGCAATACCCCTATCCTGTATGTTCGTCAGTTTTCCGATGGTGCATATTTTGATACTGCAGAAATTTCTGGGCAACAAATGGAGCCTGTTAACAATGATCGGACCTAGTTTATTGAGCGCTTGTGCTCTGTACTGGTATTGGTAGGAAATATGTTGTTCAGTCAGATAGATATGCAAAGCGCGGTGCTGGGGGCGATTGTCGCCATGGCCATTGGTTTGTTGCTACTGCTATGGTCTTCGTTGATCAATGCAAAACAGCGCCAGCAACTATTGTTTAAATTACAGTTGCAACAAGACCGCGAGCAAAATATTAACCAGCAGTTGGATACACAGCGCCAGCAAAACCAAAAGTTGCAGCAACGCAGCATCTCTGTCGAACAATTATTACATCAAGAACAAGTGATCAATGCGCAATTAAACGAAAAAATTTCAGTGTTTGAATTATCGGAACAAGAAAAACTGAAAATACAGGCGGAACTGATCGAGTATCGAGACCTACTTGTCGCGGCCAACAACCAAATTACCCAGTTAGAGGTGCGACTGTTAAGCGAGCGAAAGATCAATGAAGAAAAGTCGCAGATCTTCAATCAGGCGAGAGATCAGCTAAAGCAAGATTTTTCGCTGCTGGCCAATCAAATTTTCGAAGATAAAACGTCGCGCTTCAAGCAGGATAGTCAAGAGTCGATCAGCCAGATATTAAATCCACTACGAGAGCAGTTAGGGGATTTCAAGCGGAAAGTTGAGGATGTCTACGATAAAGAAACCAGAGATAGGCAAGCTCTCTATCAACAGATAGACCATTTGAAGCAGTTAAATCAACAGATGAGTCAAGATACCATTAATTTAACCCAGGCGCTTAAAGGCAATAGTAAGGTGCAAGGCAATTGGGGCGAGGTAATATTAGAGAGGGTACTTGAGGATTCAGGACTGCGCAAAGGTCACGAGTACGAGATTCAAGTGTCGCTTACAGCAGAGGGGAAACGCTATCAACCTGATGTAATTGTCAGGTTGCCCGATGAAAAAGACATGATTATCGATGCCAAAGTGTCACTTACTGGCTATGAGAGATACTGCAGTGGTGCGGGTGATCCAGGGCGTGAAGAGTTCTTGATCGAACATGTGCAGTCCATCCGCAATCATATTCGAGGCTTAAGCCAGAAAGCCTATGAGAAACTTGAAGGGATACGTACCTTAGATTTTGTATTGATGTTTATTCCCGTTGAAGGTGCTTTTATGTTGGCGCTTGAGCATGATCAGGGTCTGTTCCGCTATGCATTTCAGCGCAATATCATCATGGTTAGTCCCACTACCTTGCTGGTCACACTGCGCACGGTACAAAATATCTGGCGGTTCGAGCAGCAAAATCAAAATGCCCAAGTCATCGCGAAGCGAGGGGCAGAGCTCTACGATAAATTTGTAAATTTTGTTGAATCGATGGATGATTTGGGTAAGCACTTAGACCGTGCTCAAAGTGCCTATGATGAAAGCTATAAACGACTTTCAACGGGTAAAGGTAACTTAGTTAAACAGGCGGTAGCGCTCTCTAAACTTGGGGTGAATGGCAAAAAACAGCTGCCTAGTAGCTTGACCCATTCGATCGATGTAGGGCCTGAGAGCAGTCAATGATCTCTGCTTGAATGTTAATGGTTTGGAAAGGATATATTCGCATGTGGCACCTAATCGCTGCGGCTCTGGCTTGATTTTTATTGTTAGAGACTTTTCCTCAATCAGCCAGGCACATCAAGTCGGTGTTCAATCGAAAAAAGCCGGTAAAATAATTAGCGGCGCCATCATCACGGCATTACCAGCAACACCCGAGTTACCCGGGCAATGTTAGTAAGGCTGATAATGACTAATGTTTAAGCGACGCATATCTGAACAGTAAGTAGTGTTGAGCCAATTTCGCTAGGGGTTAGGTAATTTCTTATTCAGTGCTATATAAGCAGAATCTAGGCCTGGTTTGTGTGAGGCTGATGTGTTGCTTGCTATTATGCAAACAGTGTTAAGTTGCCTTTATAGGCTGTATTTCAGCTATTTTAACTATTGAAGCTGGTACCTAGCGAAACAGCTTCGTCCAGAGAGTGATCCACTGGTTCGAGATGGGCGCTCACTGGAGCTTTTAATTTTCGGCCCGGGTTAAGGCTGAGATCTTTGCGGGACATGTTATTGTGTTTTGCGCTAGTGCAGTACTGTTGTTGTAGTGCTCGGTGAGCTTTAAAACAGTCAATGTGAGGGCGTTGTGCTAACAATTTGGCTGATTTACAGGTTTGATTTTGTACTAATACTGACTGGCTAGTGTCTGAGGTTTCGATTTGCTACTACATATAGTGCTAGTTTTGATTTTTTGATTCAAAGCATCAGTTTGTGGCGAGGTTTTTAAGTTTAAAAGTAGCATGATTGAGCAAATTTAGAGCAATAAATTAATCAAAAATGGGTATTGATTTATCGCTAAATGCAGAAAAAGCGCTGTTGATTATTTAGCATAAATCAAGATTAGGTTTTGATTATTTAGTATAAATCAAGATTAAGTTTTGATTTTATAATGGAAATATTTAATACATTCTATTTTATAAAGATAATATGTAAATATCGATAATAAATTATAAGAATTGCTCTAGTCCTTTGTACATCAGGGCTTGATAGAAAACTAAATAATTTATTTTTGATAAAAAGCTAGCATCCTCTGGTGATTTTTTGTACATTACTTATTAATTATTTTTAGAAGTTTTACTGGTTTATATTAACTTCTAACGTATAATTCTGAAAATATATATTTTTTACGGGTGTTTTAAGTAAAGACTAAAGTATCCGAAGTTCTATATTGGCCATACATCGAAGAGATGTGGGGTTAGTAAAGGCGACAAGGGTGATTTAATTCACTTTTATACTCCGTCTTGGTTGTGCAACAAGTAACCTGTGAAAGGGCTGCGGCGGAGCTAGATTTTATTATTATGATAGCAAACGGTTTAGTGAATGGAAATTGAACACAATATGATCGTAGCCTTAGATATCGGTACTTCGAAAGTGGTCTGCTTGGTGGGTGAAATATCCGCCGACGGTCAAATCGAAGTGATAGGTATTGGCTCGCACCCCTCTAAAGGATTAAAGAAAGGGGTAGTGGTTAATATTGAATCGACAGTGAGCTCGATACAGAGGGCAGTAGAAGAAGCAGAGCTGATGGCTGGCTGCAAGATTCACTCAGTAACAGTGGGTATCGCAGGTAGTCATATTAGCTCGCAAAACTCGCATGGCATTGTCGCGGTGCGTGATGGTGAAGTAACAGATTTTGATTTGGAACGAGTGATAGATGCCGCTAGTGCTGTGGCTATTCCAGCCGACAGGCGGATTATCCATATCCTTCCTCAAGAGTATCTGATTGACCACCAAGAGGGTATTAAAGAGCCACTGGGCATGTCCGGTGTGCGTTTGGAGGCGAAGGTTCACTTGGTGACAGGTGCGGCTAATGCCATTCAGAATATAGAAAAGTGTGTGCGCCGCTGTGGTTTAGAAGTAGATGGTGTGGTGTTAGAGCAACTTGCCTCCTCATACGCTGTACTGACGGCTGATGAGAAAGATTTGGGCGTTTGCATGGTGGATATAGGGGGTGGTACCACTGATATTGCCATCTTTACCCAAGGTGCTATTCGCCATACGGGAGTGATCCCAGTTGCCGGTGATCAAGTTACCAACGATATTGCGATGGCGCTGCGCACACCCAGTTTTCATGCGGATCAACTTAAAGTAAAATATGCTTGTTGTCTGGCGCAGCTCGCCAGTGCAGATGAAACTATTAAGGTGCCCAGTGTCGGGGATAGACCTCCACGAGATTTAAATCGACAGGCATTAGCTGAAGTGGTAGAGCCAAGATATGATGAGTTATTTACCTTGGTGCAAGATGAAGTTCGCAGAAGCGGTTACGATAATCTTATTGCCGCCGGTATTGTTTTAACGGGGGGGACTTCTAAGATGGAGGGTGCCGTTGAATTAGCCGAGGAAATCTTTCATATGCCGGTACGGCTAGCCATGCCAAAAGGCGTGAATGGTATGGGTGATATTTTGGAAAATCCGATATTTTCCACCAGTATTGGCCTGTTGCATTATGCCCGTGAAGATCAGCCGCAAAGTAGTAGCGCATCGCCAACTAGACCCAATATAGAGATCAATGAACCCATCTCTGCTGAAGTGATTAAACCCTCTTCTTCTGCGGTGGCGAGACAACAGAAAAACCAGCCTGGTATTCTAAGTCGCTTTAAAACCTGGTTGAGTGGAAATTTTTAATCTAATTGATGATGTCGATTAGATAACAACGCACAAAAACAAGACTGGCAAATGCTTTGTCGTTTGATTGCGCATAACAAGTCACTTGATAATACAGATTTAAGTGGCATTTTATATGTTCAATGGATGGCAATAAGCCAGGTTGGAAA
This sequence comes from Oceanospirillaceae bacterium, assembly GCA_013215445.1. Taxonomy (GTDB): domain Bacteria; phylum Pseudomonadota; class Gammaproteobacteria; order Pseudomonadales; family Balneatricaceae; genus Rs1. The sequence continues at coordinate 19,728 of JABSRA010000065.1, read as the reverse complement.
GATAAATAGGGCAGAGCCCAAAGGAGAGAGATCATGTTTGAACTGGCAGATAATCTACCAGACAATGCCGTTATTAAAGTAATAGGTATTGGTGGTGGTGGCGGAAATGCCGTACAACATATGCTGACGTCGGACATCGAAGGTGTTGAATTTATTTGTGCCAATACCGATGCACAAGCACTGCATAATATGACCACTGGTTCTGTTATTCAAATTGGTGGTGAGCTGACGAAAGGTTTAGGTGCCGGTGCTAATCCAGATGTGGGGCGTCAAGCTGCACAGGAAGATCGTGATAAAATAGCTGAAATGATTGAAGGCTCTGACATGATCTTTATTACCGCGGGAATGGGCGGTGGAACAGGTACGGGTGCTGCGCCGATTGTTGCTGAAGTTGCCAAAGAAATGGGTATTTTGACGGTTGCTGTCGTGACTAAGCCCTTTCCCTTCGAGGGGCGCAAGCGTATGCGCATCGCAGAAGAAGGTATCAACGAATTAAAGGATAATGTCGATTCACTGATCATTATTCCGAATGAAAAGTTAATGCAAGTGATGGGCAAAAATTGCTCATTGATTAATGCATTTAATGCCGCCAACGACGTGTTGGCCAATGCGGTTCGCGGTATTGCCGATCTGATTACCCGCCCGGGCATGATCAATGTGGATTTCGCCGACGTGCGTGCGGTCATGGCATCGATGGGCATGGCAATGATGGGTACTGGTAGTGCGACCGGTGATGATCGTGCGATTGTCGCCACAGAGGCGGCGATCAAAAGTCCACTATTAGAAGATGTAGATTTAAAAGGTGCCAGTGGTATCTTGGTGAACATTACCGCAGGTTTAGATTTAAGCTTGGGTGAATTTACTGAGGTAGGGCAAATTGTAGAAGAGTATGCCTCTGAAAATGCCACCGTTGTGGTCGGTACAGTCATAGACCCTGACATGACCGATGAGCTTCGTGTAACCGTTGTGGCAACGGGTTTGATTTCTCAAGCTGCCGCTGATATTAAAGTCGAGACAGCGCAAGTTAAAGTGGCTGCCAGTGGTGGTGCTTCGGTACGTGCTAAAATTTCGGGAGGCTATTCACAGCATCAAATGGATTTACCGGTTAAAAGTAAATCACGAGATCATAGTGGTCGTACTCACTTACAAGAAACGGTTGAAGTGCCGGATCCTGTGCTGGAGCCGCATAAGAAGACGGGTACTCACAGTGGTGATTTAGATTTTCTAGATATTCCGGCGTTTTTACGTCGCCAAGCTGATTGATAGTTTTCTCTCTCTTTTTTGCCGCTTAATAGCGGCTTTTTTTTGCCTATTTTGTGGCTTTAAGCCGGTGGCTAGTCTGAGTGCTCAGTGTGTTTGGGGTATAAATAAGAGCGCATAAGTGAGGGTAGTTAGCGATAACGACATGCTGTTGGCTGCAGTATATAGCTTCGTGGAATAGTCTTGATCCAGAAACGGGGTCGTAGTGAGGGTGAGCCAAGGGTTCGAGAGGGGCTATTCTAGATGTGGTCGTTTAGCCATGCTAAATAACCACATCTAGTCGTGTTCAGATCGAGCCTAGAGACAGCCGCAGTAGAGCGCTGTTTAGCGCCAGGCTAGTTAAATTTAGCGGCGCTATACAGGGCAAATGCCTTTTCCCAAACCGGGCCGACGGTACCATCACCGACTTTAACTCCATCGATGGCGATAATAGCTGCAATCTCTTTTGATGAGCTGCTGATCCAAACTTCATCGGCATTGTGCACTTCATCCATAGTGATAACGCGCTCTTCTAGGGAAATTGAGCCATCCGCTTTGATACAGTCAATAATGATCCCACGGGTAATACCCGGCAAAATTTGATTGTCGAGGATAGGGGTGCTCACCACGCCATCTTTAACGATAAATGCATTCACCGAGCTGCCTTCAGTGAGTTGGTTATGTTCATTATATAACAGGCATTCATGATTGCCGCTGGCGTATCCCTGCTGATAGTGAATGACGTTGCCCAGCAGTGCCGTAGATTTAATATGACAGCGCTTCCAGCGCAAATCTTCTGAAGTGGTAACCGTATAACCAGCGGCTTTGGTTCGCTGTGCGGGCTCAGGATCTTTAATGGCAAAGGTGAAACAGAAGATAGTGGGGCTGATGTTTTTAGGGTAGGCATGGTTTCTGATGCTATCGGTGCCACGAGAAATGTGTACATATACCCCGAGATTTTGCTCAGCGCCGTTATTTTTGGCCATTAAATCATCCAGTAATTCTGACCATTGAGCTAAGGTTTTATCACAGTTGATTTCAATTTCTGCCAAACCCCTTAGCATGCGCTGCAGGTGTGGCACCAAACCTACCGATTTTCCACGATAATAGGGGATCACTTCATAGATGCCGTCGCCGAACAGAAAACCGCGGTCTAGAGGAGAAATTTTGGCCTCGGCCAAAGGGAGAAATTCACCGTTTAAATATGCTGTGCTCATTGTTTGCCTCGCTGGCTTTCTGGTCGTAAGACAAACAGAAAAAACTTTATATCTACGACGTTGTGGTTGAAAATACATATTTGATCAAAAGTTAAATTTTTGCAAGCGGTAGAATAACAAAACAAAAAAAATCTATATATTCTAAATAACTGGTAAAATAACCTGGTCTTTATGTATTTAACGATAATTATTACTGGGATGATATAGTTGTCATTTAATGCTAGTCTACTCTTTTTCTAAGCAGTGTTGTCAGTGAAATATGCGAATTCGGAATCTATCTTCATTTGTGAAAGTCGCTCGTCTGGGTAGTTTTAGAGCGGCGTCCTCGTTATTGCATGTCTCGCAGCCGGCAATTTCAGCCAGAATAAATACGCTGGAAGCTGAGCTGGGCGTCACTTTGTTTAAACGTGACAAAAGCGGTACCGCGCTAACCCGCAAGGGCGAAAAGCTCTTGGTCTACGCCGAAAAAATGCTGGCGATTGCTCAGCAAATGAAAATAGTAGCGGGTCAACAGAAGCAGCAAGGCACTGTTAAAATCGGCATCGCCGATACCTTGGCACACTTGTGGTTATCGCCTTTATTACAGCAGTGGCAGCAATTATACCCGCATATTTCGTTCGAGCTCACTAGTGATGTTACCCCGATTTTAACCAGACAATTGCAACAACACCAGATAGACTTGAGTTTAATGGTTGCCGAGCGTGGTCTGAACAAATCGTTAACCAGTCAGACGTTGTGCAGCTATCCACAAGTCTGGATCGGTGCTAGCGGTTTGCAACAAAACCACCAGTGTTGGTCTATTCTGAAAATGTCCCAATATCCACTATTGAGCTTTCCCAGAGATACGTTGCCCTGGCATTATCTGCAGCAGTTATTCAAAAGTGAGCCAAATGAGGTCGTTATACATACCTGTAGCTCAGTGGCCAGTCTGATTAATTTAGCTGAGCAGGGGTTAGGTATCGCTCTATTACCTGAAATATTGGTCGTACAGCAAATTGAAGCGGGCACTGTGCAACAGCTAAACACCGAGATTATTGCGCCGCGTTTAGAGTTTTGCAGTAGCTGGCGTGCTGAGGAGGAGGATGCTCTGCCCAAATTACTCGCCGATGCCGCTGCACTGATCATGCAACACGCCCCATAAAATATTCACAACGGTCATGTGTCTGATGATGTTAGGCGCAAGCGATTAATTTTCGCAACTCGAGAATAACTGATTCACCTTCAGAAAAATCTAGGCCATCTTCGGTGAGCTCGTTGACGCGAGTCACACCATCGACGCTGCCGTGACTTGATAGGTAAGTGAGGATTTCCTCGATATTAACCTCAGCCAGTAAATCGACCTCATTCCAGACACTCAGCAACGCCATCAGCCCGTATGCTCCCCAGTTAGAGACATCGGCGATCAGTAATTCATCGACTTTGGTGGTGGCGCTGATAATATCCAGTTCTTTGAGTGCCTCGGTGATATTGCCCATGCCAATTTCATTACCGCCATCACCAATGCCGATAGTCGGGCACTTGGCGTTATTAATAAACGTATCGAAGCAGGCAGTGCGCGCACTGATGTTTTCGCCGCGCATGTTGTAATAATCGCCATCTGAGGCTTGTCCTGGGCGTTCAATCGACATTACTGCATCGGGTTGATAGTGATAGAGCGCTTTAAAGGCCTCTAACGTGCGTTCTTGGTGTTCGCCGACCCTAATTTCATGGACTCTAAAGTCATGCATCAACGCTTGGGAAACCGGCGGCCCGCAGACCAAGATTGGGGTCGCACCCAGTTTCTCTAGTGCGTGGTAAAGTGCGATAGCACCGACGGGGCCATCGGTTTCAAAAGTATCTACCACCGGAAAACCGGTGCCTATTAATACGTGACCCTTACATTTATTGAGAATGCGGGCAGCTCGCAGGTAATAGCCGGTTTGCAGGGCGTGCTGTACTGTTTTCATGCCGCGTAAATTGCGTTTAACCAACAGGTCTTCAATTTTTTTGCTCAGCGCCGCTTCGTCATAATTTGATATCATAAAATCTCCACGCTGTAATCAGCGGTGTTCAATAAGTGCAATGCTCTGCTGGCGCACTTTAGCTAAATGGTTGATATTGTGCGCGTGCTCTAGGCTGATCTGCTCGAAATTGATCCGCTCACCCGGCATCAATTGTGCAAGTCTGGCAGTATCTAGGGCAATCACTGAGCCTATCTTGGGATAACCACCAATCGTCTGGCGGTCATTCATCAGCACAATAGGTTGGCCGTCTGCGGGTATCTGAATAGCACCGTGGCAGATGCCCTCGGATAAAATACCCTCGAGTGATGAACGAATCACCTGGCCCTGTAGGCGAAAGCCCATGCGATCGATTTTATCACTGAGTTGATAGTCACTAGAGAAAAATAGGCGCTGTTGTAGCGAGTCAAAACTCTGCTGCTGGTAGCCGAGGATGACTCTTAGGCTGACAGATTGGGCATAATCGGGCATTTCTGACGCAGGCAGCGATAACATTTGTCGATTTAAGACTAAAGAGCAGGGGAGTGAATCCGCGGCTTTGAGCTTCTCGCCATTAATACCGCCAATCGCCTCGCGACAAACCGTTGCAGTACTGGTAAAAGACGGCGCTATTTGAAAACCATCGGCCACTGCTAGATAGGCGCGTGCGCCACAAGTGGCAAAGCCAAAACTAATCGTATCCCCGGCCAGTATTTTTAAGGTGCGCCATTGCGCTGCAGCTTGATTATTGATTTTAAGTGCCATGTCGGCACCGGTCACGGCAATAAAAGTATCACATTGAGCTTCAAGGATCAGCCCACCGATGCTGACTTCAAGTGCAGTCGCATTGATTGAATTGCTGCAAAGCCGATTGGCCCAATCGAAGGCACTGGTGTCTAAGGGCCCACCATTAGTTAGTCCTAAACGGTGTTGGCCGTAGCGACCTCGGTCTTGTATAAGGGTTAACAGCCCAGCTTGGATAACTTTAAAGGCGTTCATAGCTCCCCTCCTAAGGCTAAAAATTCGGCGCGATCAATCGGCATAAATTTTACGCTATCGCCGACTTGAACTGGCATAGACGGTTGTTGTTGGGGATTGAACATCCGGGTTGGGCACAGGCCAATCAAATTCCAGCCGCCTGGCGATTGTGCCGGGTATACTGCTGTTTGACGATCGGCGATAGCCACCGCACCACGGGGTACTTTAAGTCTGGGGGTCGATAGTCGCGGTGCGGCAATGCGTGGATCAACCTCGCCTAAATAGGCAAAACCTGGGGCAAATCCTATTGCGTAAACTCGGTATTCCATCTCGCTGTGGATAGCGATCACTTGATCGATGGTTAAATTAGCGTTACTGGCAAGCTGGGCTAAATCAGGCCCGGATTCGGTGCTGTAATAGGCGGGTAATTCAATGGTACTGCCCGCCACTGGCTGTGCGTTCTGCAATTGTGCGAGTACCTGATTGATACAGTTTTGTACATGGTACTGATCGGTGCCAAATGCGTCGTAAATGACTAATAACGATGCGTAAGAGGGCACCATATCGATCAGGAGACTACCGAGTGAGGTCTCAAGAGCATGCATGGTCTGTTGCACCCGTGCCGATACAGCGGCACTGGTTTGATCGGCGAAATAGATAATGAGTGAATTTTCACCGGCGATTTCAATGTTCATCTATTGCTTACCTAACACTATTTGGCGAATTTGAGCGATCGCATTCACCCCATTCATATTATCGCCGTGGACACACAAGGTGTTGGCATGCAGAGCAATCTCTTTACCTGAGGCGGTGATGACCGTGCCTTTTTCGCACAGCTGTCGCACTTGGGCGAGCATTTTTTCGGTGGAGTGCACAGCGCCCTCTTTAGTGCGTGCCATCAAGCGACCGTCATCTTCATAGCAGCGATCTGCAAACGCTTCAAACCAGACTTTAAGACCGAGTTTTTCAGCTTCTGCGCGATGTGTCTGCGCATCGGGAGTGCCCTGTAACATAAGAACCACTGGGCGGTGATAACTGGCGACTGCCTGCATAATGCTGTTGCGCACCTTATCTTTAGACATCATGTCGTTATATAGCGCACCGTGGGGTTTAACGTACGCCATGGTGATGCCCTGTATAGCAGCCATGCCATCGAGAGCCGCCATTTGGTAATGCACTAAGCTTTGTATTTCTGCATCGCTAGCGTTGAGTGAGCGCCGGCCAAAACCGACTAAATCCGGGTAGCCTGGGTGTGCACCGACACAGACATCGTACTCTTTAGCCAGCGCTAAGGTTTTAGTCATTACCAGTGGGTCACCGGCGTGAAAACCACAGGCAATATTGGCTTGGTCGACATGGGGCATGACCGCTTCGTCCATGCCAATTTTCCAAGAGCCAAAGCTCTCACCGAGATCACAATTTAAATTCATTCTAGTAGCCATGATATTCCCCATTACATAATCGACAGTGAGCTGTTGCGGATGTCTGTCACCAACATAAACCCTGGGCTATGGGTGATACAAAAATCGGGTTTGGCATTTTCAATCGCCACTTGCGGGGTGACACCACAGGCCCAAAAAACCGGTACTTCTCCCGCTTTTATGGTCACAGCATCCCCAAAATCGGGTCGGTTAATATCGCTAATACCAATGTCAGCAGGGTCGCCAAAATGTAAGGGCGCACCGTGCACGGAGGGAAAGCGGGTACAAATTTGAATAGCGCGAATCGCATCTTTAGGTTGCATCGGGCGCATACTGACCACCGTGGTCCCCGAGAAGCGCCCGGCACTTTTGCAGGCGATGTTAGTGCGATACATAGGCACATTGACGCTCTCAGTAATATTGCGTATTTCCAAGCCATCGGCAATCAATGATTCTTCAAAAGAGAAAGAGCAACCGAGTAAGAAAGTGACCAAATCGTCGCGCCAAACATCTTTAACCGATGTTACCTCACGGGTTAAGACGCCGTGTTCGTAAATACGATAGCGCGGTATGTCAGTGCGGATATCCAGATCGCGGCCCAAGTCTGGCAGCATGAAATCACCGGGGTTGCTCGACATGCCAATAATAGGGCAAGGTTTTGGGTTGAGCTGGCAGAATTGTAAAAACTCGTGGGCCCACTCTTTTGGCAAAATAGCTAAATTACCTTGTACGTAACCCTGGGAGTAACCAGACGTATTTTGGGTAAACTCGCCACTGCGTATTAGTTGTCGAAGATCGTAGGGAGATATATTAGCGTCCATTAAAGTACCTCTGAGTGATGGTAAAGCGGTAAGCGAAAGTAAGGTTGGGTTTGCAGGTCTAAAATAACCGGGCGAACAAAATTACCCATAAACCATTTGTGCATCGATTGTCGTTTATTGTCAGGATAAGTCCAGTCAATAATAATTTCTACCACTGATAAGTTTTATCTATCAGTTTTTTTAAATAGAAAGTGATGGATCATTTTAGAGAGAGGCAGTGCCTTACACCAGCATTCTAATAAAATGTTAGTTGAGTGCGATAAACCCTTGCCGTTTAGTAAAATTCTGGTAGGATACGCAGCTCTTGAAACGTGGCTTTAAGTAAAGTTTTGAGGAGTGTAGAAGGATTAATTTTTACACTTGCGGTGAGGTGTCCGAGTGGCCGAAGGAGCACGCCTGGAAAGTGTGTATAGGGTAACCTATCGAGGGTTCGAATCCCTCCCTCACCGCCATTTCTCTCCTGTTTACCCCCTATATACCCTGAAAACTCCTTATTAATCAACGATCAAGTCAGATTGTTGTTCCTTTTGATTCCATAACGTTCTATATCATCCCAACATTTTTGTACCATTGGCTTTTTTTAATGTACCATTTGAATCCCAGTGGTACATCATCACTCATTTTTTTGATAAACTCAGTGGTACATCATGGCTAAAAAAATTGCTCCGTTAACTAATACCTTGTTTAGTTTAAGTGTTTTCGCTGAACTAGCTTTGCTTGAGGATTAACGGCAAAAACATCGAATACATTCTTGGCTAAATCTAGCCCAATTCGTATGATATTCATGTGGACTCCCTCTCATTAGTTAAGGTTTATACTAACTATGGTACATAGATACCGATGGTAGGGGGTGTCCATACCATTTTCCTAACAAAAAATATGCTGAATTTTCCGGGCGTTCTGTCGTTAGCGATCAGTAGTGATGTGAGTCTTTGGTTGAGCGTTCACTCTTTTACTATCTGTTTGTGCAGTGTTAACTATTACGCTTAAATAGGTAAGCATATTTGACATTATATCTGAAATATTAGAAGATATTCTAATAGATATATCATGTAATTAATTGATTTCGGGAATGAACAATGAGCTTGAGTAAAGCGGCGTACGAAAAGTTTAAGCAGTACCTTTATAATGAGCGCATAAGTCCCGGTCAGTTTTTTTCGCAGACAGAGCTTTGTGATTTACTCGACGTGTCCAAGGCGCCACTGCGCGATGCTCTTAAAGAACTGGAATTTGAAAGGATAGTCGAATTACTGCCAAGACGTGGTATCAGAGTTGCCAGTATTGATCGTCAATTCATCAAAAATGCATTTCAGATTCGACGTTATTTTGAAGTAGGTGCCTGTAGAGAATTGGCTAATACGGGAGGGCTTCAAGGACTAGGAGTCTTAAAAGAACAAACTTTATTGATAATCGAGCGCTTTAAGGGTGGGATTGATGATGCATTGCTCGATGATGCTTTTGCCGTGGACTGGGCTCTGCATAAAGCCCTGATAGCCTCACTTGAAAATTCTTTACTGAGCGATGTGCACAGACGAAATAATGACAGAGTGATGCTGATTAGACTCAATGTTAGATTCATAGCAGAGCGCATTGTCTCCGCAATGCAAGAGCATCTAAATATTATCGAGGCCATTGAAGCTGGGGATGCAGAAAAAGCTGGCGCTGCGATGGAGCATCATCTATCTGTCTCGGAGAGCCGTGCCTTAGGGGAAAAAAGGGCCTATAAATAATCAACAAAAATCAAGGCTATGGTTTGTTTATCGAACTAAGCTAGCCGTCGATAACCTCTCCTATGCGCAGCTAGCTAAGCTGCATTTTCTTGCAATATTGTCAATTAAACTCAGTGCGGTGCAAATCTGAAAATCCGCTATTAATCGTAATTATCTACTTGAAATCGATCTTCTTCTAGGTAATCTCTCCTACGTTTATAGAATTTAGCTCTAGGCACTTAAAGCCCTAGCCTATTAGCTAGCTATGGATGTATGAGTTCAGGGATTAAAATATTTGCGAGTAAAAATCACCCTGAATATGTCCCTGCAAGGAGAGGGCATAGCACCCTGATAAAACATTAATGACTAATTTTGGTTGGATGAAATTTAAGATCGAGCACTTAGAAGTGCTCGATCTTAGCAGCTTTTAAGACCACCACTCTCACTGTTTGGTGAAGGGAAAGCTGTGGTTGCGATTGACGATTACCTCAGACGATATGCCTTTAGCGCATTGTCATGAACCACTTTTTGTCTCACGGCAGCAGGATTGGGAAAATGCGTGCGGATATAGTTTTCTAAAATATCAAGTTGCTCAACCCAGTCACCGGATTTATTCATTAAATTTGAAACTGGCCAGTTTGAACCAAATACCAAACGGTCTTCTCCTAGAGTGCTAAAAAGTGCCTCAAGGGTTGCTGCATATTTTGTCGGGTCTTGCAGTGCATCCACAGGATTGGGCCATTTGCCACCGGATGCCTGCATGCTCTGTCGCTGAATATCAGAAACTTTCATATAGACGTTCGGGTAGGGAGCTATGGCATCTAAAGATTGTAGCCAAGGTTTTTCAACATTAAAATTTCCAGCTTTACCACCGCGGTGATTGATCACAATGTTTAAATCGGGCACAGTCTGAGCAATCAGCGCCGCTTCATCACCATTGCCTTGCAAGTCCAGAACTTTGCCAAAACGGGCAAGTATTTTTAGGTTGTCGATCACTCCCTCTTGCCAAATAGTATACTTTTTATCGGCATCACGCTTAAACATATCTCTATTTTTAAGACGAATACCCACAAAGTAGGGCTGGTTGAGGAGTTTGCGCAAGTCGCTATCAAAATCAGCTGAAACTGGATTTAATTTGGCGACAATGCCGATGATTTTATCATGCTCAATAGCCTGGCTAAAGAGCCATTCATTGTGGTTTCTTATTGTTTCGTCGCTGAGCATTTTTGGACCTAATGCCTCCACCATAATCATCCCGGTGACTTGTCGAGAACCACGCGTCGCATTGAAATCAGACATAGTCACATCTCTATATAGCCAGTCTACGGTTTTGAGGGTGCCCGGCCAAGTTTTATCCTCGGCACTGACGGCGATATCCCATAAATGCATATGAGTATCAATGACTCCCAGCTCTCCATTAGGTAGTAAGTCGGAACTTGAATACGCGGTGTTGGCAAGAGCCGCAAGAGATAAAGTTAATATTATTTTATTTATAATTCTCATAATAGTCCTTTTATTAGCATTTAAAATTACCTGATTTTTTATATATTTCATGACCTTTTAGCTGAATGTTTTCAGCGTATACGGTTATCCCTATGTTTAAAAAAATATAGATGTTGCAATGAGAGATTTTGTTTTCATATATGATTTAATATTTCATATATGAGTTGTAAGTTTTTTAAACTAATAGACTCTTTGAGCAAAGTCAACATGAAACTTTAATTAACATACCGTTTGACATTTCATTTGATATATCAGATGATGTTGTTAAGAATCAGAAATAGCTAGTAACAGGTTAGGTGTGAAAAATGGCTTTTAATATCACGGAAGTCCAGCAGGGAAAACAGCTTTTATCTGGTCATTGCCTTATCTCTGAACAGATTTTATCAGTGGCAAAACTTAGGCAGATTACCGCTGAATCTAAGGCTCAGTTAGCGGATCCGCTAAAGGATCCAGCGGTGAAATACGAGTTTCAATGTGGTGGAGCCAGGGTGTTAGAGCGATGGGCCCCGATCGAAAATATCTTGATAATGCCATGCAGATTAGAGATTTTATTGGGGTGACAGCTTGTATAGAGGCAGCTAAAGATAGCCGCCTTGCAAGGCTTTTAGGTTTAACAGAACATTTTATAACGGTTATGCTCCAGGCTGAACTGGGGGTTGACGATGCATTTAAGCTCGATTGGGCGCTGCACAACTTTTTTAGAGGGTCGCTTAATAGAGCATCACTTAACGACCTGCACCGACAAAATAATGACCGCAGAAAGATTAAGAGAGTTAATAGCTGTTTCGCTGCTGAATACAATATTTCTGCAATGCAGGAAATTTTACAAATAATCAATGCCTTTGCAGCAAGTGATGCAGAATAAGCGGCTGCTGCGATGGAATACCATTTATCCTGCTCTCAAAGCTGAGCGCTAGAGGAAGAAAGAGGTTTGAACCAATGAAGAAAAAACCAAATTTGCTGTTTATATTTTCAGATCAACATAGCAGTCGAGTGGCTGGTTGTTACGGTGACCCAGTTGCTGAAACACCCAATCTAGATCGGTTAGCAAAAAATGGGGTTGTTTTCGAAAACTGTTACGCACCTTCTCCGATATGCACGCCTTCAAGAATGTCGTTACTGACAGCGCGCTATCCATCACAACAAGGTGTTTGGACCAATGATGATATGTTGGGTTCCAATATTCCAACATTTCCTCACTCACTAGGAGCTGCGGGTTATCGACCCAGTTTGGCGGGTAGGCTTCACGCACTTGGACCCGATCAGTATCACGGTTATGTCGAGAGAAGAGTTGGGGATCACTCCCCTAACTGGCCCGGTGTTCCCCGTCACAATATGGGTGTACTAAAAGGCACCAATGAGCCCTCGGCACCCAGTGTTGTGCAATCGGGTATTGGCAGTAGTTCATACGAGCTTTTAGATGCGGATACCACCGAAAGCGCGCTTGCCATGCTCACTGAAATTGCACAGAAGAAAGAGGAGGGTGATGATGAAGCCTTTGCTCTGTCCGTAGGTTTTATGCTGCCACACGCTCCCTATGTTGCGAGTGAAGAAGACTATCAACGCTTTGCCGGAAAGGTACCACAGCCGGAAATTCCAGCCTCAACCGTTGAAGACGATGACCACCCTTTTCTTAAGCACTGGAGAAAATCAAGGGGAACTTATGATTTTACCAATGAAGAGTGCATGCGCGCGCGAATCGCTTACTACGCACTCACTTATAGGTTAGATGTTCAAATTGGGAAGGTTCTTGATTTATTGCAGGAACTTGGTTTAGCGGAAGATACCATCGTCGTTTATTCATCGGACCATGGCGATCAAATAGGCGAGCGAGGGCTCTGGTGGAAACACACCTTTTATGATCAGTCGGTTAAAGTACCTTTAATTATCTCTTGGCCTGGTGTATTGCCAAGGGGTGAGCGCCGTGAACAGCTGGTGGATCTTCTCGATGTGACTGCAACTATGCTTGAAGCCTGTGGTGCTCCTAAACTGCCAAACAGTAATGGCCGCAGTTTTCTTGATGTTGCCAAAGACAATTCAGCACCTTGGGTAAACAGGGTTTTCTCCGAATATTGCATGGACGGAGTTTATGCGCAAACAGAGGGCGGATCGACCATAGAGCAGCGTATGGTAAGGGAGGGCCCTTGGAAATTCATTTACTACCATGGTTACCCGTGCCAATTATTTAATCTGGATGATGATCCATTAGAGCTCAATGATAGATCGAGGGACCCGCAATGTGCAGCGGTTGTTCAATCACTTCAAGAGCTGGTATTGGCTGATTGGGATCCAGAGATGATTGCGGTTGAAATGAAAGCAAGGCTCGCTGAAAAGAAAATTTTATCCCAGTGGGCAATGAAGACCAAACCCAGTTCTGTGATGTCATGGCCACTACGTGCTGAACAAAATACTTTGAACAACCCTTAACGCTTTACTCAGTGATGCAGGGATGCGCCCTGAGATAATCTTTATGGAGCAGTAACAAACAACAATAATATACAATTTACCCAAAACCATATCGAAGGATATCAAAATGATAAATATAACAAAGCATTTTAAAAAGACCGTTATCGCCGTAGCCAGCGTATTGGTAGTCACAGTCGCAGGATCTGCGTTTGCTGATACTTATCCAAAAAAGCCCATTAAGATCATTGTACCTTTTGGAGCAGGAGGCGGGTCTGATATTGTGATGAGAACCATTCAGCCCTATTTAGAAAAGAGCTTGGGTGAGAGTATTGTTGTTATTAATGTACCGGGAAGTGGATCGGTAGCGGGAAGTCGTCGTGCAAAAGGCGCCAAGGCTGATGGCTACACTGTGTTATTAAACCACACCACGCTTCTCACTGCGATGGTGACAAAAAAGGCAGATTTTTCCTACAAAGATTTTGATATAGTCGCCAATGCTGTTTACATGCCACTCGTTGTAGCAGTTCCTAAAAACTCTCCTATCAATAACTTGCAAGATCTTGCTGCATTCAAAAAGAAGCATGGCAAGGCCGCTATTGCAGGGGTCAACTTAGGTGCTATCAATCATTTTGCAATGGGCATGATCGCGCCTTCCGATAAGGAATCAGCAGTGCGTTATGTTCAAACTGGTGGTGGAGCCAAAACAATGGCTGCTCTATTGGGTAAGCACATTGATGTGGGCATATTAGCTGGCCCAGAAGCCAAGCCATTAATAGAGTCTGGCGATATTAAACTGATCGCTTCGCTAAGTGATCAGCGAATTCCGTATTTCCCAAATACACTGACTGCACTCGAACAGGGAGTCGAAGCCAGTATAGGGATTCAGTATACTTGGTACATGCCTAAAGGTGTCGATCAGGATACAAAAGATATTTTCGCTAAGGCTTTGTCCAGCGCGATTGGGAATGATTCTTTAGTAAAGGCCCTTACTGATCGAGGAAGCGTAAGCAACTACCTACCGGGAAAAGAAAGCCTACTAAGGGTTGAAAAACTTTTCGGACAACTAGAAATTATCAATAATACAATTTCCAAATAAATGTTAAATAATAGCTCACCCAGTGCTTTTGGGTGAGCGATTTGAAGGGTTTCTATGATAGCTTCTATACTTGTCTCATTTGACATAGGCACATTGCTTTATATAGTTTTAGGCGTAGTTCTCGGGGTGGTCGTGGGTGCTATTCCCGGAATGACAGCCACAATGTTGATTGCCTTAACTTTACCACTCACCTTTGGCATGGAAGCAGTAGACGCTATATCTCTACTGGTTTCTATGTACGTAGGCGGGGTGTCCGGATCACTGATTACGGCTATCTTGATGCGTATGCCCGGTACACCAGCCTCGGTAATGACAACCCTTGACGGCTACCCTATGACCCAACAGGGAAAAGCGGGAAGAGCGCTGGGCCTAGCCATTTCTGCAAGTTTTGTCGGAGGCATTATCTCTTGGGTATTTTTGGTGCTGCTAGCGCGACCACTAAGCGAATTGGCTATAAAATTTGGCGAATTTGATTTTTTTGCGATGGTTGTGATGGCGCTGCTACTGATTGTCATCTTAAGCAAAGGCAATATGATAAAAGGCCTTATTGCCGGACTACTCGGTGTTTTAATCGCCCTGCCAGGGGTAGACCCCATTGGCGGAAATTACCGATTTACCTTTGGTATCACTGAGCTGCAAAATGGTTTCTCTCTGCTGCCTGTTCTGGTTGGATTATTTGCAGGTAACCAGATTCTATCCTCTATACTCTGGCCTGAAAATAGACAAAAAACGCAGCAGGGCGCCAACAGTATTTCAGACATGTTTATGCGTAAGTGCGACGTTAAACGCCACTGGTTCAATATCACCCGCTCTTCAGTAATAGGAACTTGGGTCGGTATTTTACCGGGTGTAGGTGCAAATATAGGCTCCGCGTTTGCCTATGCTGTTGCCAAGGCATCCTCTAAGAACCCTGATCAATATGGCAAAGGCTCTGAATCTGGCCTTGTCGCATCGGAATCGGCCAACAATGCGACGGTTGGAGGCGCATTAGTCCCGCTAATTTCCCTGGGTATTCCGGGAAGTGTTGTCGATGCATTATTACTCGGCGGGCTAGTTATTCATGGCTTGCAGCCCGGACCTAACCTTTTTAACAGCAACCCAGATTTTGTCTACGCAATTTTTGCAACGGTGTTAATTGCCAATGTAGTGATGTTGCTCTTTATGTACATGACCACGGGATACATTGCCAAAATAGCGCAAATTCCACAGAAATTTTTGTTACCGGTATTAGCGGTACTCTGTATTGTCGGTTCATATGCGATGTCGAACAGCTGGTTTAACGTCTTAGTGATGATGATTTTTTCAGTCGTGGGTTTGATTCTGGAGAGGAAAAATTACTCTCTGGCACCCCTAGTTATCGGGCTGGTCCTGGCACCAATTGCCGAGACCTCTTATCGATCTGCAACTATGTATACTGATGGTGAAGTGCTGCCTTTAATTTTGACACCGGTTCCGCTAGTGTGCATCGCTATCAGCATCTTAATGGGGTTCCTTATGTTTAGGATGAATAAAAATGCTTGATTCAACAAAGACACAGCACTCAGCGACATCTCGGTTCTTGCACATAATATCGACCTTATATATTGAGTTTTTCATATTACTTATCTGCACTCTAGTTATTAGTCAGACAGGCAAGTCGACGGGCCCCGTCTTTGATGTGGTTGGGCCAGACCTTATTCCATTAACCGTGGCCTATGTGGTGGCTGCGTTGACCTTACTACAGCTGGTGGTAGAGAGTAGGAAAATGGACTTTGCGGGTAGACAAATGAATGGCGATATTGGTTTTCGGCCTATTCCCTGCCTGTTGTTTTGCTGCTTATCGGGGCTTTATGTGCTGTCTCTGGCAAATGCTTGGGCGCCTTTTTACCTAGCAACATTTGTCTTTATAACCTTGGCTACGCTGACGATTACGGCGGGTGCTTCAAAGCGAGATGTCGTTATTGGTATGTTGATAGGCCTTGGGGTAGGCGCTTTGCTGCAATTTGTATTTACCCAAATTCTAGTGATAGATCTGCCTGTATAAGGATGGCAAAGACTAATCATCCATAGGCAGATAGCGGGCGGTACATACCCAGCCCAGTCAAACGCTAGCCTGCGGGCTGGGGACTAGTCCAGCTAATGCTTGCAGCCGTTGTTGTACAGGTTTGTAAATGCAGCAAAATGATTTGCGGCGATGGCGGCCCCACTATCAATATAAACAGGTGGTGTTAGCTTCGCTTTATCCCCAATATCATTTTTTAATGATGATGCATAAAAAATGCATCTAATGACAGTGCCCTAGCAGGGGAAGTGCTGTCTGGTCAGCTTGTCTATCGAGAGAGTCCAATAAGGTGATCAGATGGGACAGTTTTTCGTCAACAACATGAGCATCGGGCCTCTATGCAAAGCTAATACTGGGTAAACGTTTGTTTTTTCCCATCGCTAGTGATGCTGTGCCTAGAAGTCTTCTCTTGAGGGTATTGAATAATCGGTCAATAACAGGACTTTTAGCATCTCTGTGGTGCTGAGGTTAACAATTGATGAAAAAATCTTTTGGCTGACAGTCTATCAAAATCAGTGTCAATCCATGGCTAAATCTTTTTAACCCTCAGTATGAACCTATCTCGTTGAAATTAAAGTATTTGGAAATAAGGTGTATGGATGAAATATCGTATTTTTCCCTTTCTAGTCTGGTTTAAGTACCTAACCCTTAATGATATTAAAGCTGACTTTATAGCTGGCTTAACCGGCGCTGTGATTGTGTTACCCCAGGGTATAGCCTTCGCAACTATCGCCGGCTTGCCACCCCAGTACGGCTTGTACACCGCGATGGTTACGCCTATTGTTGCGGCGCTGTTCGGTTCATCCAAACATTTAATATCGGGCCCTACCACGGCTATTTCAATCGTAGTCTTTACCTCTATCAGCGGTTACGCCGAGCCCGGCAGCGAACAGTTTATTGCAATGACTCTGACATTGACTTTAATGGCGGGGGTTTATCAATTGGGCTTTGGCTTAGCAGGGCTGGGAAAATTGGTCGATTTTGTCTCTCACACTGTAGTAATCGGTTTTACCGCGGGCGCAGCCATACTGATAGCGACCAGTCAAGTGCAGCATCTTACCGCTATAGCAACGGCCAAAGGCCTGTCGTTTTATCAGAGTTGGATAGCGACCATTAGCCATTTAGAGCAATTAAATCCCTCAGTGCTCAGTGTTGGCATAGCGACTTTGCTCGTGGCTATTTTAGTAAAAAAATATCAGCCGACACTGCCTAACTTACTAATCGCCATGCTTGTCGGTAGTCTTTTGGCACTATCAATGGGTAGCGATGTTGGCATAACCTTGGTCGGCGCTATTCCCGCGGGGTTACCGCCTTTATCGGTACCTGATATGTCACTACAAACCTTGCAGAAATTGGTGCCACAGGCGTTTGCTATTGCACTATTAGGCCTTATCGAAGCGGTTGCGATCGGCAGGGCAATCGCCAATAAATCACAGCAGCGAATTTACCCGAACCAAGAGTTTATCGGCCAGGGGCTGTCAAATATAGTGGGTAGTTTTTTCTCTTGCTATGCGGGTTCCGGCTCGTTTACCCGCTCGGGCGTCAACTATGCAGCGGGGGCAAAATCAGGGCTTTCGGCTATTTTTGCCGCACTACTATTAATTTTTATTGTACTGTTGATAGCCCCTTTAACGGCGTATTTGCCCGTTGCTGCTATGGCTGGCGTGATATTAATAGTGGCCTATAATTTGGTCGATTTTTCCCATATTAAAAAGATTTTAAGCACCAGCAAGGCCGAGTCTTCAGTTTTACTAATTACCTTTGTATCGACATTGTTTTTGGCGCTAGAGTTCGCTATATACTTAGGAGTATTAATGTCCTTGATTTTATTTTTAGCTAAAACCTCCTCACCAGAAATTACTCTAATGTCACTTGACATTAAGGGGCTGCGCTTCGTGGAAGGTGCTGATCATTTAGGTTATACATGCCCACCAGTGAGGGTGCTCAGGGTAGATATGTCTATTTATTTTGGATCAGTTAATCATATCCAAAACGAAATTGAGTGTATTTTGAATTGCCGGGATGTCAGTTGCTTATTAATTCTCTGTGAAGGGATCAATTTTATCGATTTGAGTGGCACAGAGCTGTTGCTCAGTTTAGATAAAAAACTTAAGGCGAGGGGGGGAGGCTTATATTTCTTTGCCATGAAGCCGCTAGTTAAGCAGCGTGCCATTAAGTTGGGCCTCACCGCTAGCATTAGTCCCCGGCAATTTTATGACAGCAGGCAGAAGGTGATTAACGACATCTATCCACTGTTACAACTGAGCGTTTGTGAGCGCTGTGAGCAACAGCTATTAAAGACTGGCTAATTCTGCTACAGCAGGGTGCAAGAGGATCTGCATTAAGGCTTTAACATCAATGATAGAGTGCATCTACGAGGGGCTCTAATAAAATGCTGGGTGTCTTTGGCGAATTAAGCCAGCTGTCTAATAGGCATATACACAACTTAATTTAGTTTAAACTGTAGTGCTCAACTAATACTGATAGGGACTCTGGGATTACATCCCTCAATGGCATCTGCGCGGCTATGATTCGATTGGCTGTATTAAACATGCCGAGGCTTGGTCCTAAGTGTCAGCAGCGTCCCGCTATAAGGCTACTAGCTTTTCTAGAACGCTATCAAGAGACCGAATAAATGTTACCCCCCCCTCCGACTCTTCGGACAGGAGGCTACTGTTATAGCCGGGATTACTGCATATCGATCAGCACAGCAGAGGATAGAATAGGCAATACTTAGGCGGCTCATTTTGCTGAGTTGGCGTGATCCACAGGGGTGATTGATAAAGGGACGTATATCTGCCAGATCAGGTTTCTATGAGTAGCAGCAAAGCCTCTAAATCCGCTGTTGTTCGCCTTGTTACATATTTTATGTAAACAATCTCTCTTCCAATCCGCCGACTAAAAGTCCTTTTTCTTGAATTGGATATTTATAGAGTGTTAACAAAAGAGACACTGGTCGTTTAGTCTGTGAGACGATTAAGCTTAAACGCAGGCGTACAGTAAGTTTTTCTACTTTTTTGGCCTTAAAGGTAATTTTATTGAGTAAAACCAGTGCCCATACTCGTCCCATTCTGCCCGCCATTTATTAATTTGTACTTTTAAGCCTCGACTCACATCGGGGCTTTTTTGTGCCAGAAATTTAGCGGGAGGATAGCAGAATTTTGTTCCCGACAAATTCTAAGTACCTGCATCCCTGCAGGCAAGATCCCTCGCGGGTTCGAGCCTAAGTGTGACGAGCCAATATCGGAGCTCGCGACGATAACCCACATTGTGTTATAAACAGGGGCGAAGAGCGCCGCGATGAGTAATCACGACCGG
>JABSRA010000064.1 GCA_013215445.1 Oceanospirillaceae bacterium | reverse complement strand
GTGGGAAGCTGTTATTGGGCTTGAAATTCATGTCCAACTCGCAACAAACACCAAAATCTTTTCTGGCGCTAGCACTCGATTCGGTGCGGAGCCAAACACCCAGGCATGCGCGGTTGATTTAGCGCTACCAGGCACCCTGCCGGTATTCAATACCCAGGCACTAAAGATGGCCGTCATGTTTGGCACCGCCATTGATGCAGAGATAGCTAAAACATCGGTTTTTGACCGTAAAAACTATTTCTACCCCGACTCCCCCAAAGGCTATCAGACTAGTCAGTTATTCTACCCTATTGTTGGCCAGGGCAAGCTCGAGATAAAGCTTAGTGACGGCAGCAGTAAGAGCATCGGGGTGACGCGCGCGCACTTAGAGGAAGATGCGGGTAAATCTCTGCACGAAAAATTTGCCAATTTGACGGGTATCGATCTAAATCGAGCGGGCACACCACTACTAGAGATAGTCTCTGACCCCGATATGAGCACTGCCGAAGAGGCTGTGACTTACGCTAAAAAAATTCACGCAATTGTCACCAATCTTGAAATTTGTGACGGCAATATGGATGAGGGCTCATTCAGAGTAGATTGCAATGTATCCGTACGTCACAAAGGTGATACGGTACTTGGAAACCGCACCGAAACCAAAAACATCAATTCCTTTCGCAATATAG
Source organism: Oceanospirillaceae bacterium (assembly GCA_013215445.1). Lineage (GTDB taxonomy): Bacteria > Pseudomonadota > Gammaproteobacteria > Pseudomonadales > Balneatricaceae > Rs1. The sequence goes on along the minus strand of JABSRA010000064.1, from coordinate 24,701 downwards.
AAAAAGCGATCAACGGAGAAATCATCCGTCAGATTGAGGTCCTCGAAGAAGGCGGAAAAATCCTCCAGGAGACCCGCCTCTACGACGCCGACAATGATCTGACGCGCACCATGCGCAGCAAAGAGGAAGCCAACGATTACCGCTACTTCCCCTGCCCAGATCTACTGCCCATTGTGATTGAAGATGATTATATTGAAGCGATCCGCGCCCAATTACCTGAATCGCCAGACGCGCGCCACATGCGCTTCATTGAACAGTACCAACTCTCGGAATATGACGCCAACAACCTAAGCGCAGACAAAGCGCTCGCCAGCTACTTCGAAACAGTCATCAAACACTGTGACGACAGCAAGCTTGTGGCCAACTGGCTACTGGGTGAAATGGCTAGACTGCTCAATCAACATGATTTAAGCATCGGCCACTGCCCGGTATCAGCGAGCGCATTTGCGCGTTTACTCAACCGCCTTAAAGACCACACTATTGCAGCTAACGGCGCCAAGCAAGTACTTGAGATTCTGTGGGATAACCAAGCTGACGTCGATACGATTATCGATCAAAAAGGTCTAAAACAGGTAACAGATTCAGGTGCAATTGAAGCAATTGTCCGGGAAGTAATTGGCAATTGTGATAAACAGGTTCAACAGTATATTGCGGCTGAACCGGATAAACGCGGCAAAATGCTCGGTTTCTTTATGGGGCAAATAATGAAAGCCTCAAAGGGCAAAGCTAACCCAGGCCAAGTCAAAGCATTACTTGTACCTATTCTCGAGGAACTCTGCTAGCCTCCAGAGCATGCCACTCGCTTGAGTGGCTTTTCTATTGCCCCCTCATACCAATGACTTCTTAATGCCTTCTAATGCTCTTATCTACCAAAGATAAATAATGGGGCAACAGTATTTGTCGAGAGCGGATCATTAAACTGGTCGCATCCACACTGGCAAACACTTGGCCATCTGCACTTAAACACAACATATCCTGATCTTGCATAGCCTTAATAAACTCCGCCAAGCCCTTTGAATCAGTATATTCTGGAGAGTGGAAACCAAACTCCTGATGCAACAACCCCGATAGGCGCACAGACTCATCAATCAAATCATCGATAGACAAATCAGCAAACTCCTGCAGCAACCTAAACACCACATAATAGCGCAGCAAAAAGGGCTCTACCGTTTGCATCAAAGACACTGAAAGAGCAGTATTTCTCACATGCAAACACTTTTCTTCTTCTATAATTAACTGCTGATCAACGAGCAAATCCCGGATATTTTTTAGCGCTTTATTGACCTCAGCACCTTGCCACGGCCAATAGAGCTCCCTGGCAAGATAGGGGTAAACAGCCTTAATTAATTTGGGTACCGTTTGCGAGAGAGGCTTGTGATAACGCTTAGACACCAGCAAGAACAAACCAACTAACAAGGTTAAGTGGTGTATTTGATTGCGATAATAGGTCATTTCGCAAGCCTGCTCTGGGGTCAAGTACACATCGTCATTAGTGACACTTAGCTGTTCGCGATCACAGGCATCATCAATCCACTTGCCCACACTGCCCATTGCAATACCGGCAGGTGCATTGGGCATTTTTACCAACAGCGAGGTTAAACTATTAACGCTTTCAATTAATTGCACTCTACTCATGCGCAATCGACGCTGAGAAAGCAATACAGTTGCCAGCAGGGCACTCTCATTGACATAACATGCCCCGCTGATACGCTCCATTATTTGCCGCGCTAAAAATATACTCTTGGCTTTAATGTTATCAAATTTAGTCACGTTATCAGCCAGCAAGATGGGATCGGCAAAACTCACCACCGCATCGCCAAACTGCCCTTTAAACATCTTCAAACTCTGCACTAAGCCCAACAGAGATTCCGGGGTCTTTTTTTGATTGGCAAGCTGCTCTGCATACGTTCTGGACTCGACCAACTTGTCGTAGCTGATCCAGACCGGCACCAGTGCAATCGGCTTGATACTCTGCTGCTGAGCAGCTTCAAGTGTAATAGACAACATACCGCTCTTAGGCGGCAACAGACGGCCCGTTCTCGAGCGACCACCTTCAATAAAATACTCCAGGGCGTGACCGTTGACATGCAAATGTTTAATATAATTTTTGAACAGCAAGCTATAGAGCGGATCTTCATAAAAAGAGCGGCGCATAAATACCGCACCACCAAACTTGAGGAAGCGCCCTAATACTGGCGCGTTTAAATTATCACCCGCCACTATATGTGGAATCATCAACCCCTGATTATGCAACATCCAGGACATCAACACGTAATCCATATGACTGCGATGACAGGGAACAAAAACGGTTTGATAATCTTTAGCCAGTACTCTGATTTTATCCACGCCTTTGACTTTAACGCTGCGATAAATCCGAGAGAAAAACCAGCCCAACGCAGAGCTCAACATGCGGATAAAACTTGGGCTTACATTGGCAGCAATTGCATTGATTTGATGACGAGCATACTTTTCACTCTTTTCAAAACTTTGCTGTTGCTGCTCACTGTGCAGCTGTATTTCACGCTGCACATCATCTTGATCAATGATCGCCTCTAACAACTGCTTGCGATTAGACAAATCAGGCCCGAAAGTCGCCCGCCTGCGCTGTACAAAATGCTCTTCTAAGACATTCACAACGCTCGCCGCAGTCACCCCGGCGAGCTGACTGTTGCTGTCATTCATCAGCGCTCTGAGTGAAAAAGGCTGATCTAATTGCAGTAGGGTTTGCCTACCACTGACCATCAATTGCAGTAGACGACCCCACCAGCCTTTAGGACCCCATCGCTCAGAGAAAACAACCCGCCACCAAGAACTACTTCGACCTGGAAAATGCCCGTGATAAATAGTAACGGGAACAATTTTTATATCCGCATCTTCACCTTTAAACTCTAATTTTTCGATTAGAGATTCCAGCCGAAATTGCATTGCTCGCGCTGTTTTTTTATCGACAGATAATAGATCACGCCGACTGGCAACAACACCTTGCTCCTTTAATGAAAGCACCAAAAGCGCGGTATGCTCCGAACGAGAAGTTTCCAGCACATAGATAACATCCTCCCCGATTCGCAACTGTTCATCACCTAATATTTTGGCACTGACAAATAACTTATTGAGACTCTTCCCTATCACACTCATAAATCAACTAAAATCCAATTTATAAACAGTTACAAACACCATACTGGTGCAACTTTACAACTCTAAGCTAAACCACTAGACCAAACATTACCGAGCACCTATTAAAAACACTATATTCTCACACACCGTTCAATAATGCGGAGGCGGCGGCTCACTAGCCTCAACATCCACCTCTTGGCCCTGCCCTTGATTAACTTTTTGATTTAATATTTTCACCAGCCGCGACAAATCCATTAGCATTCTATCTTGCCTAGTGACCACATCGTTTAACTGGTCAATCATTTGCTCTTGAAAAGCCACCCGCGACTCCAATTCAGAAATTCTATCTTCCATCTGCATCTCTATCTGTAAATTGAGCCCATAATACCGCGCCTTGAGCTGACCAACTATCAAAACCGTGACGAGAGAACAAATTAACCCCGTTGCTGCAAAAAAGACCTGCCGTGCTGAGCGAGATGTCGATGATTAAATTGGAAAACAGCCCTATAATCAAGCTCACAGAGCCACTAGCCAACCAACAAAACAAACAGTTATCATTCGCATCATTCAGTCGGATTAACCAGTGCTGTATCGCTTTAATTCTCATTCAATTCCCAGTGTAGCTAAAGCAATACACTTCTCCTGCAATACTCACACAATTTCATTGAATTCTAACAAAAAATTCTGTATATCTATTCTGCTGCGTTATGTGCTATGTCTAAAATTACCTATTTATACATTAGACTAAACCTAACACGGTATTTGTATGTCTTAATTAATTATTAACTATAAGAGAATATTCAATGAGTGGTAATCAACTTTTTCGCAGCGTCATCGCTAGTGCCATAGCAGCTGCCTTAATTCCGTTCCTATTAAATAAATTTGCAGGTATAACCATTGGCTTCCAAGCACCTGTTTTAACCATTATATTTGCAGTTGTTCTGGCTTGCTGTGCGTTGACTAGTTTTAATACTGCCGACGCTGGCGACTCAAATTCAGCAGCGCCTAGAGAAAACGGTGCAGAGTATGATGATGAAGATGAATTCGAAGACGATGACCGTGAACACGGCACTGTTAAGTGGTTCAATGTATCCAAGGGTTTCGGTTTTATTACCCGTGAAAACGGTGACGATGTGTTTGTTCATTTTCGCAACATTCGCGGCAGAGGACATCGATCTTTAAGCGAAGGCCAACAAGTGAAATTTCATACCCGTGACAGTGATAAAGGCTTACAAGCTGAAGATGTATCTATCTTACGCACTTAAGCTCCCCACAATAGCGTAATCGGCAACGATTGCGCTATTACCTTTTTTAAGCAATCCCCTGCGCCTCCACTCTAGCTAATTTAGCTATCAACACTCACCTGAGTCGCCGTCAAAACAACGCAGTTTGACGATCGTCTTCTGCCCAATCACATAGCAGTGCCACTTCTGGATTTTGCTGGTGTAACATTCGATTAAATTTAACCGCTAACTGTGGCGCCGTTGCATTATCTGGCGTATGAAAAAACATATAGGGCACCACTCCCTGCTCTATCCACTGCAAGACTTTATTTACCCACTGCTCCAACACCCATGCCCCAAGCGCTCTATCCATTGGCACAATCACCCGAATAAAAGGATGATGCCCGGTGCGAATTACATGCGTAGGCACTTTGGGCTTTGCCCGCTTTGCCTCCAGGGTAGCCTCATCGACCAACGTATCATCCCCAAACAAACTGCGAGTATCAAACACGACCCGATTAACGTTATGTTTAATTAATAACTGATTAAATTGCCGCTCTACCTCGTCCTTTCGATAAAAATCTAAATGCCTCACTTCAACCGCATAATCAAAATCATTGGGCAATTGCGCTAAAAACTTTTCCAAGTGTTGCAGCGCATCGGCGGAAAATTTATGACCTAATTGCAGCCATATAACCCCCAATTTGCCATTTAACAACGAAATACGGTTCAGAAAATCAGAAACCTGCCGTGAACAATGGATAAGGCTTTGTTTATGTGATATTTCTCTAGGAAATTTAAAGCAAAATTTAAAATCATCAGGCGTGGTTTCGGCCCAATTTCGCAGATCTGCGATGCTGGGTAGGGCATAAAAGGAACTATTACCCTCAACCGTTGAAAAGCAGCTAGAATACTGTGACAAGCTCCGCTTTGAAGAAGACAATGATTGATACCATTGGCGATGATGCCACTGGGCCAATCCGGTATGATAGTTTTTAAACATAAACTAGCTTTAGGCTCCAAATAAACGGTACTCAATTGTGCAAAATATCGCTGTTTATTGCTACACTTACTTTCTATTGACACAACCAAAGGTAACCTAACGTATGGATTTCGCTTCGCTTATTGGCATCATATCGGGTTTAGCACTAATAGTAACCGCCATTCTTTTAGGCGGCTCCTCCGACGTTTTCATCAATGTTCCAGGCATGATGATAGTCGCTGGGGGTACGTTAGCGGCCACCTTACTGACAGTCCCCTTTAAAGATGTGATGAATGGCTTTAAAGCAGCGTTCCTGGTCTTTAGCCGCGATAAAACTAACGCCTCCGACATGATAGATACCATGATAGAACTGAGCAAAATCAGTCACCGTCACGGCCTACTTAAAATGACCCATATAAAAACCGAATCAAAGGTTCTAAAACGCGCCTGCAACTTACTGGCAGAAGCCGCCTCTGAACAAGTTATTCGCAACACTTTACAAAATGAAATTGACTCGTTAGTCGCCAGGCACTTTGCCGCACAAGACGTCTTCAAAAAAATGGCGGGTTATGCTCCTGCTTTCGGCATGATGGGAACCCTGATCGGCTTAATCCAAATGCTCAGCCACCTTGACAATCCAGCTACCGTCGGCCCAGCAATGGCCGTTGCCCTTTTAACCACCTTTTATGGGTCTCTATTGGCCACCATGATTTTTTTACCTATCGCGGGCAAACTACGTGCTAGAACTCTCGCTGAAGTCACCAATTTAGAAATCATCCGCGAGGGAAGTATTAGCATTTTGACCAATGATCAATGGGCTCATGTTTACGAGCAACTCTCGGCTTACCTTCCTGAGAACAAACGCGCATCCATATTCCCTAATCAAGAATAAGAGCAATCCAAGATGAATAAAGCGTTTAAATTATATGATGAAGTCGAAGAGAACACTTGGATCGTCACCTTTGCGGATCTGGTGACCTTGTTACTCGTTTTCTTCATCTTGCTCTTTTCAGTTTCCACTATCAAAGAAGAAGCTTTTGAGGAAACCATGGATGCCGTTAAATCAGCCCTAAAAGGCACAGGGCAAGGTTCTAAAGCTGGCGCGGGTGCAGGCAGAATAGTCGACAAAGACTCCAAAAAAGTTGAAACGGGCACCGTACCTACCGACTCACTAGATCCATCGGTAGAAACAGGTGAGCAGCAACAAGCTCCGACCGAGGAAGTAAAACCAGTGATCATCACCCCTTTTGCTATCTCCCCTCCTAAACCCGATCGTGAAAAACTGCTTAAACAGCAGGATATGAAAAGAGTATCTAAAGCAATTAAGCAATTAATTACCAGCACTGCGGCAGAAAAAGACACGAAGATATCACCGCCAAAAGATGGTAAAATAATCATCAATGTCCGTGGAGATTTATTTTTTAAACCGGGCTCCGCTCAGTTTAAACGCGAGGCGATGCCAATAATGGATGGTATTGGCAACATATTGCGTAAAAATGAGGTCTTTACCCTTGCTATAGGCGGCCATACGGATAACATTCCTATTAGCACTAATAGATATCCATCTAACTGGGAGCTATCAGCGATAAGAGCCACCACGGTGTTACGCTACTTTGTTCGTGGAGGCATGAGACCGAACAGACTGACCGCAACCGGATATGGTGAATCATTGCCAATGGTTGCCAACGACACAGAACTACAGCGTGCAGACAACAGAAGAATTGAATTTGTACTTGAGCGAAAATCACCATGAAAAAACCCTTATTTGAAATTGAAGACCTTGACGAAACCAACCGCGGAGAATTTCGACTTTACCCCAGCGAAGAAGACGATATAAAACTAATAATTGCTGGCAGAGAAGTTGAAGTTGTCAATATATCCGGTAATGGTATTGCCTTTAAATTTGTCGGCAACGTTAAAAAGGCCACCTACAAAGTAACCTTAGAATTCGGCATTACCGAAAAACATCGCATAGAATGTGCAATTAAAGTATTGCGTCAAGACGCCCCTATCTACAGCGGAACGTTAATCGACCTATCTGCTGGTGATTCACGCCTGATCGGACAATTCATCATCAACAGCCAAAAGCGTACTATTCGACGTGGCACCGCCCCTAGCTGATCTACAGATGGGTTGAAAAACCTTTGTTTTTAATATTTCATAAATAATAAAAATAACAGTTGCAGGGTCAGCAGAAGACTGTATACTTCGCTCCACAGTTTGAGAGGAAACACGTTACTAAATATTTATACAAGTTTATCAAGGACTTATATGAATTGTGTCTCATTGATGCGGGGTGGAGCAGCTTGGTAGCTCGTCGGGCTCATAACCCGAAGGTCATAGGTTCAAATCCTGTCCCCGCTACCATTTCTTTTTGTATCTGTAGTTTAACCCTCCAATGATAGTCTCTAGTATTCACCTCAAAAAAATAATTTTTTATTGAAACAGCTCAGTAGCTCGTCGGGCTCAGCTCTCTATAAACACTGGCGAAGATCATAGGTTCAAATCCTGTCCCCGCTACCATTTCATTTATATTTCTAGTTTTAACCTCACAAAGATAATTTCTAGTTTTAACCTCCAAAAGATAACCTAGTTTTGAAGCAGCTTAGTAGCTCGTCGGACTCGACTCTCTATATACACTGGCGAAGGTCATAGGCTCAATTTCTGTCCGCGGTACCAATAAATAAAAATGAAGTTAGTCATGCATTTTATATGCTGACGTTGATGCGGGGTGGAGCAGCTTGGTAGCTCGTCGGGCTCAGCTCTCTATAAACACTGGCGAAGATCATAGCTTCCAACCCTGCCCCCGCTACCCTTTTATTTATGTTCCTAGAGTTACCTATTTCACGCTACAACTCCCTCCAATATCATTAGAGCACTTTAATCAGCGTGCCTAGTACTAGCTGCTATCTATGTAATTATTTGGCTCGGTGTGCTCCCACAGGTTGCCATGCAGATCTTTTGTGGAAGCACAGGCCCGACTTTTATATGCAACGTTAAGTGCTGATAGCGGTGCCGCCTTCTTTACTGGTATAGCCTGCTTAGGTGAGGATGTAACTTGCCTGAGTTGAATACGGTTGCGGTGATTCTCAGTGGTATCGCCTTAACTCACAAACGTTAGTCTTTAGGCTTTTTCCATTAAGTGACAGCCATGGCTTAGCCTGTGTAATCTACGGCTTTTAGATCACTGTAAATAATATTTAGTATAATTGTGTGAGGCATTGCACATTTGCTGTAACAATCGACGAAACTGCTATTGAGCTAAAAATTGCTGATATTGGCTACGATATGTAGCTAGGTAATTATCGGGTAAGGAATCTTCTACAATCTGTCGAAATTGCTGCGTTGACTGCAACTCCAGTAACATTTCATTGATCAACAAGATCACTTGTTGGCCTATTTCATTTTTTCCACAGATAATATAGACAGGTATTAATGGTTGAAATTCACTTAACCCTAGGCTCTTATAAGCACTCACATTGCCACTGATTTTTTGCTCAAAAGAAATCACAAAAGGATACTCAATTGTAAAATCAATACGTTGATAGGCTAGCATCTCGACTAAGTCGGAACTACTCACTGTATCGTCAAAATGTACAAAATTAACAGGGTAGCGTGCGATCAAAGTATTGATTTTACGCCCATAAGATCTTAATTTGTTAATACCAATTTTTACACTTGGGTTTCTCTCTAACAAAGAGCTCAAGGATATGTCATCTCGATTCGATTTTTCTATTTTATTTAACCACGGACTACTCCGAGCATCATCAAAAATCAGCCTTGGAGTGGGTATCGCAAGCACTGGATCTGAAAATAGCATGGTTGAATTTCTATTTGATTTTTGGGTCAGAGTACTGCAAATGGTTTTTGTTTTAGTTATATCTCGATACATCCTCTTGACGTTGGTATGGTAGTTTTGATGCTGAAAGCTCGGTAAATGCTGTTGCATGATGCTGAACAACCGGTCTCCCATGCCCTGATTATTATATTCTCCGCTGCTTATAAACACCGGCTGCAGCTGGTATTTTGCCCAGTAAATGATAGGCTTTCTCCTTTCATCGGCAACACTAAATGACGCCATAAAATATATAAAAGCAAACAAGAGCAGGCGCTCTACGGCAGACAAAAAGACCAACCATGGTCTTTTATTAGAATTCATAATCACCCCTTTTATCGCAGACTTATTATGAGATAATAAATAAATATACAGATATATGAATGTAAGATTAATATCATTACGTCGATATATCCAGAATTATGACTGCAATCAGTGCGGTAGGTTTACAGGTGGAGGTGGAGCTTAACCTTGCGGCTTTAAGAAAGTTAACCAAGCAGAGCGACAACCAGCATATACCGCTAGTGATTTATGGCTAAATCTGCAGCGCTAATCCAAGCTATAATTCACACCCAATATTGTGTAACTTATAGAGGGATTACCCTACTAACCCACCCTTGGAAACTTTATGCCGATCTGCGTAATCGAGACTCAAAGACTCAATATTAGCTTGTTAAAACCCGAGGAATTTTTATTATTAGAGCAGTACCTAGTGCGTAACAAATCCCACCTGGCGCAGTGGGAGCCCGACCGCGAACCGAGTTATTACTCTGAATCAGAGATCATAATACGGATTAAAAGCGCCCTGCTCGCGTTTAAACAGCAATCAGCCTTCCATTTTGTACTGCTCAATAAAAGTAATGATAAAATACTGGGACTGTGTAATTTTGCCAATGCAGTGCGCGGGCCTCTGCAAGCCTGTCATCTGGGTTACGCAATTTGTCATGAACATCAGGGGCAGGGATTGATGCAAGAGTGCTTACTGGCGACCACAAGTTATATGTTTAGCACACTGAGGTTTCATCGGATTATTGCCAATTATATTCCGGGTAATAAACGCAGCCAGAAAACCTTGAACGCTGTCGGCTTCGAGCGTGAAGGTTATGCAAAATCATATTTGAAAATTGCCGGGAAATGGCAAGATCATGTTTTGACCGCACTAATCAACCCATTAGATAAATAAGAAGTTGCCACTTATCCGCAGCAAAAATAGTCTATCAGCAACAGTAGAGACCACTTAGCCACACTGAAACCATAGCGAGTAAGACCGAGAATCCCTGTTCTTTTATTCTGGCTCTATGCACTCTATAGTGAACAATCTTTTAACAAGCCTTTCCTACTTATAACCGAAAAGGGCACAGAGGTATTGCGCTACACAAGGTGAGATCAAAGACAGTTCTTGGGTTTAACCACCAGCAACTTTTGGCCCCTCTTCTGCTCTTAAAGTAAGCACCTCAAAGCCGGTAGGCGTCACTAGTATAGTGTGCTCCCACTGTGCCGACAATTTTTTATCTTTAGTCACGACTGTCCAACCGTCTTTCTTAGTTTTTATTTTCGCCGCGCCCTGATTAATCATTGGCTCAATAGTAAAGGTCATTCCCGCTTGCAACACCATGCCCGCACCGCGCTTACCGTAGTGTAAAACATTTGGCGGCTCATGCATCTCACGGCCAATACCGTGACCACAGTACTCTCGCACTACTGAATAACCAGCACCCTGTGCACTCTTAGCTATTGCGTAACCAATATCACCCAAGGTCGCCCCAGGTTTCACCACCTCAATCCCACACCACATAGCCTGGTAGGTTTTTTTTACTAATGCTCGCGCCGCTCGACTGGCACCAGCCAACACATACATTTTACTAGAATCGGCGATAAACCCATTTTTTTCTAAAGTGATGTCGATATTAATAATGTCAGTGTTTTTTAAAAACCGCTCAGTATTCGGCATACCGTGACAGACCTCTTCATTAATTGAGGTATTTAAACTGTATTGGTAATCATACTGCCCTTTACTAGCGGGCCGTGCCTGCAACTCATTAATAATATAGCTCTCAACCAGATCATTAATTTGCATAGTACTAACGCCTTCTTTAACAAACTGATCGAGCCTGTAAAAAACTTGAGTCAATAATTTGCCAGACTGACGCATCAGCGTAATCTCAGCCGCATCTTTAAGGATTACCTGTTTAGCGAGATTCAATGAGCAGCTCCTCTAGTTCCACTTTCTCTTTGCGCAACTGCTGTTGAATAATCTGGCTGTAACTCAGTTGGGGATTAAGTTCTGCCAGCATGCCGGTTTTTATCCAAAACTCAGCCTGCGCGTTAATAGACCGCGACATTACCTGGCTGGATTTTCTAAGCTCTTCGTGTAATTGATCCGATATTTTTACTATGCCCATAAGGCCTCCTAAATATTTATACACGAACTATATATGAATTGTTACGAAACATATATAGATCATATAAACATTAATATCAGACTGAGATGGAGGATGGATCTTCAGTCAGTCACTTTTAGCCTGCTGCAGCAGCCTAAAACCTTTTCTACCACTGGGAGCACAGAGATGCTGCACTACATAGAGAAAAGTAAAATCATTTAAACTGATTTTCAATTTTTTGACTTACGACTTACGACTTACGACTTACGACTTACGACTTACAACTTACAACTTACGACTTTCGACTTAGGACTTAGGACCAATAGCCAATAACTAAAAACCCCTTCTATTGCCTCTTTCTCTTTTAGCCAGTAACAGCATAAGCACTAAGGACCCGATGAGTATAGCCAAAGCCACCACTGCCAACACCACCGACTGTACGGCATAGACACTGGCATACAATGCCACCGCTAGGCCTGCTAGTGGCTGGGAGATGTTATTAAATAACACAACTAGGCCGGTGGTTTTTCCAAAATCTTTAGCGGGGATTATCTGTTTGCGCAAGCTGCGTAAAAAGACATTAAACATTTTATCAAAACCGACAACCAGTAAAAAACCCAGCAAATAAACCCAGGCACTATCACTAAGCGCTGTCATTAAGCCACCAGCGCACAGCAGTACAAAACTGGTTGCTCCTAACACTGTTAAGGTTAAAACAGTGCGGGCGATATAGAGCAAGATAAGCACGGTCGCTACAGCGCCTAAAGCTTGCAGGAGCGCATAACTGTCCTGGCTTTGGCCGAGCTCACCCGTGTAAATCGCGACGCTAGTGGCCAGCAATACACCCACGATGAGATTAACCGCAAAGGCCAGCCAAATTACCGCCAGCAAGTTGGGCAATTGCAGGATATGTAGAGTCGCTTTTTTTAAAGATTTAGTAATATTGAGTGAATCAGTGGTCAATTTTTGACAGTGAGGCCGCAATTTTAATAACCACAGAAACAGTGCGATATCTGCACTTAAAAAGAGTAGCGCCACTATTACTAAGACAAACTGCCATTGACCTAAAGATAACAGTAAGGCTGCCACTAATGGCCCTAACACTGCGGCTACTTGATCGACCATTTGCGTATGAGCGAGGACTTTTTCAAAGCGTATTTGATTGAATACCAGCGGTAATATAGCCTCTCGCGCCATCATGCCCTGCGTGGTTAGTACCCCAACGACTGCAGCGACTGCCACCAGCCAATAGACACTGGGGTAAAAGTAATAACCTAATAAAGCGAGCAGTACCGCCAGGCAACGTGCTAGCTGGCTACGCATTAGCAACCGATAGGGAGAAAAGAAATCAGTCAAGATTCCACAGATAGGAAAAGCTATAAATCTTGGCAGAGTTTCGACAAAGAAAGCAAACCCGGAAAGGGCCGCATCGGCGGTTATTTGAAAGATAACCAGAGGAACTAAAAATAACAGTATTTGATCAGCTAGTCGCGATAAAAACAGCGAGCTGATGAAACCTAAATGTGGCAACGGCCTCTCCTTGGCACTATTGAGACAGATATACCTCTGTCGCAGCCGCGAACAGAGGCTTTATATGTAATTAACTTATATGCTCTTTAATTAAGTTCATCAAGCCCTGGGTAGAGGGGTCAAAATCCGCGCTTTTACTCTTGATATCGCTACTAATTTCAGTGGCTAAACGCTTACCTAACTGCACGCCCCACTGATCAAAAGAATTGATGTTCCAGATGGCGCCCTGCACAAACACTTTGTGCTCGTATAAGGCAATCAGTGCGCCCAAGTTGTGCGGTGTCATTTCATCTAATAACAACACATTACTCGGACGATTACCCGGACAATTGACATGGGCCTCGGTATCGTGGCCCTGATCACCCACCATAAATGCATTGGCCTGTGCCAACATATTGGTGAGCAGTGCGAAGTGATGATCGGTATTATTATCGCTGACCTTAAGCGTGGCGATAAAATCGACAGGCACAAATCGATTGCCCTGATGCAGCAGTTGGAAAAATGCGTGTTGACCATTAGAGCCAGTCTGGCCCCAGACGATGGGGCCCGTTTTGTAATCTAATAACTGGCCATCGACATCTACTGATTTACCATTACTCTCCATATCTAACTGTTGCAAAAATGCCGGTAGCTGATGCAGTGCTTGATCGTAGGGAATAACGGCTTGCGTTTCTGCGCCTAAAAAGTTGATGTACCAAATACCAATTAAGGCCATCAATACCGGCATATTTTTTTCAAGTGGCGCGTTAATGAAATGCTGGTCCATCTCATAAGCACCTTCAAGTAACTCGATAAACCCTTTGTAACCGATGGAAAGCGCGATAGGTAGACCGATACTTGACCATAGTGAGTAGCGACCACCCACCCAATCCCAAAAGCCAAAAATATTCTGCTGCTCAATGCCAAATTCCATAGCCGCTTCTTGGTTAGTGGATACCGCGACAAAGTGCTTAGCTACATCTTGCTCAGAAGCCTGCTGTAAAAACCATGTTTTAGAGCTGTTGGCGTTGAGTAATGTTTCTTGGGTGGAGAATGTTTTGGTTGAAATAATAAACAGAGTCGTTTCAGGGTTTAAAGATTTCAGTACCTTGGTAACATGCAGGCCATCAACATTGGAGACAAAATGTACTTTAAGCCGCTCGTGACGTTGATGTAATAATGCTCTACAGACCATATTAGGCCCAAGGTCTGAGCCTCCAATACCGATATTGACCACATCAGTGATCTGTTTCCCGGAATAACCCAACCACTTCCCATCGCGTACTTGATCAGTAAACACTTTAAGTTTTTCTAAGCTAGCGCGCACTTCAGGCATCACATCTTCGCCATTCACTTTAACCGGCTGATCGCTGCGATTACGTAGTGCTGTGTGCAATACCGGTCGCTGCTCGGTAATATTAACAATATCACCGGAGAACATCTGTGCGCGACGCTGGCGAAGCGGAGAATGCTCGGCTAGCTGCAGTAAAGTCGTTAATACTTCTTCTGATAATAAATTTTTAGAGTAATCTAAAAATAGCCCACCGAGCCGCAAGCTCATCTGTTCAAACCGTTGCGGGTTTTTAACAAAGGCATCTGCAATGCGCTCATCGGCAGATAATTTAGCTAGTTGTTGTAATTTTTTCCATGTTACAGACTGACTGAGATTATACATATGAAAACTCACTACCCTCGATACTAAAGCTAGTTACTATTTATTACGTAATAATACGTAAATAAGATCAATTTATCAGTTAAAACTCACAGGAAATCATTTAAATCTCGGAATGTTACTAACAAACGTACAGAAAAACTCAAATCTATTTTCACTGCTCCTACCCTAAAGTGTCTTTTATACCATCAACAATTAAAAGTCTTTATTACAAAACTAAATTTTTAAGCACTGTTTGTACAGATCTGTAGGTATTGAGCAATCACACTTTGCATACCCTGCTCAATGCATTCAATGGTTAATACGTGGCCTATAGACACTTCTAATACCCCGTTAATAGTGAGGAATGTCGGCAGATTTTGTAAATCCAAGTCGTGTCCTGCATTGACTTCTATGCCTAATTCTATGGCCCGCGCTACGGCCTGTTTATACTGCGCTAAGACAACGTCACGTTGCTCAGTATTAAAGGACTGCGCAAATGATTCAGTGTAAAATTCTACTCGATCACAACCAGACTTAGCGGCAAGTTCTACATGTTCAACGTCAGGATCTAAAAAGATTGCAGCGCGGACGCCGGACTTTTTCAGCCTTGCGCAAGTGTCTTGGACTAATTGCATATCATGTTCTAAATCCCAACCGTGATCAGAAGTCAATTGATCGGGTGCATCAGGTACCAAGGTGCACTGAGTCGGCTTGATTTTTTCGACTAATAACAAAAAGTCTTCGCTAGGATAACCCTCGATATTGTATTCAACCGTCGTATTACCCCTTAACAGATCGCCTAAATCATGGGCATCTTGCTGGGTAATATGACGTTCATCTTGTCTGGGGTGAACGGTAATACCTTCAACACCAAGCTCCATAAATTTATTTGCAAAATTGACAACACTAGGAAAATCTCGCCCTCTTGAATTTCTAAGTAGGGCTATTTTATTTAAATTCACACTTAATTTGGTCATTTATGTCACTCGGTTTTTATTACAAATTTACCCGGCAAATTCTAACAAAAGCCGGGGGATTGGAACATCCTAGTGAGGTATTTATCTCGCTTTAATTAACGACAACCTATTTGCGGGCTGTATTTAGACTCTCTTTGACTACAGATGTCTCTATCTCTTTATTTAGCGGTCATTTTCTTCACAAAGAAATAGGTATACACCCCAATCAACACTGAGGCGAGTACATCGACAATCGGAAAAGTCCACCAAATTCCCAACACCCCATATTCGCTTGAGAGTAACCATAACGTTGGTAACAGTAATATATAGGTTCTAAAGGCATTGAGAAAAGCCGCGGGTTTTGCATAACCTAGAGCTTGAAACAAAGCGGGACACATCATGCCAATACCCACAGTAAAGAAGCCGATAAAGGTAATGCTAGAGATTTCTGAAGCGGCGCTAATTAATTCCTGGTCATTGGTAAACAGCATGAACAGCCACTGAGGCTTTAAAATCATTAATATTGAACAGGCGATAGCATAAACACCACTGGTCAAAATAGACACTTTTAAAACTTCTGCCACACGCTGGTATTGTTTGGCTCCGTAGTTAAATCCAGCAAAGGTCTGAAAGGCAATCATCATTCCTAGCACCGGCAGAAAAATCAGCATGAAAGTACGGTTAAAGATCCCGTTACCACTGATTAATATCTCAACATCTGTGGTTGCCACTGAGACAATAGCGATGTTAACTGCGCTTAACATCACTGCATAACCGGTATATGAGAGAAAAATTGGTACACCAAGGCTGAGCGCTTCCCTATGTAATTTTGGCTGGAAACGACATTTTGACCATTCAAAATTTATTAGGTGATCAGACACCTTTAATACATAAACACCATAGCTAAGAGATACCAGCATAGACAAAACGGTCGCCCATGCGGCCCCGGCAACCCCCCAACCAAAAACCAGCAAAAACAGCCAATCTAAGAAAATATTGAGCAGTGAGGCGATCGCCAACATTTTCATCATCTGCATCACCTTCCCCTCTGCCCGAAATGCATCGCTCACTACACCGGAGACAAAACTAACCGCGGTAAACAGGGCAATAGGGGTGATGTATAGATCGGCAAAAGGTTGCAATGCCATGGGCATTGCCAGCAAGTTAAATATATTGTTTTTAAAGATAAGTACTAATGTCGCAAAGACCACGCCGACCACTACTGCCAAGAAAACAGCACTGCTAAAAATAGTATTGGCCTGTTCATTTTCTCCAGCACCTAGTTTTCTCGAGAGAATAGATGCCATACCACCGGCCATCATGCCCGAGATACTAATTAGCACCATATGCAACGGAAAAACCGCCGTAACTCCACCAATAGCGTGCGTTCCTACAGCTCTCGCTATAAAAATAGCATCGACAAAGTTATACAAACCGTTAACCAGAAGACCAAAAATAATTGGCATTGCCATGCGCATAAACAGGCCAAAGACCGGTTCTGTTAACATTGCATTGAGCTTCACAGGCTGGGTAGGGGCTACTTCTGTCTCTAATTCCTGCGGCATGACTTTCTGACTTTGGGGCATTCTAACTTCCTTATTTAGGGTTTATTCCCTGCTTATTTTACGGCACAAACTATTGATTACATGATCAAAATTGCTATTTACTGGTATTTATTATAAATGCTCGGTGCGCTGTTTTTCTGAGAAATAGCTAGCGCTGGATTTATCCAAGCTGCGCAATATGAGGGATGATAACGATTTCTAAATATTTTTCTAAACACTGCAGATGTTTATTTTTATCAGGGTTATAGCACGCAAGATATTTACTAGCAATGCCTTGCAGTACTGCCTATACCCATCCATAGAGACCCAGAGATTAACTTCCCTACTATTTAGGCTATGGCGAGGATACTGGTAATAGATTAGGCATGGGGCACAACCTCAGACGCAGCTTGTATAACTCAACCGCGGATTGCATTCACTACTGCAGGTAAAAAATAGCCAACGATGCAGCCGAGCCACTCATCATTTCCCAGGGAGTTGCTGCTGATATCGAAGCGCCTATTTCCAGTTTTACCTGCACATAGACGATTACTTAGAAAAAGGATCTCTGCTGTAGGGTGTTAAACTGAAGACATTTAATGATAGCAGGAAGCTATGATATAGGCCCATTGGCCAAAATATTTCAACCTACACTCAAGGCTTGAGAGTGCTACCAAAGTTTAAGTTCAGAGATAGACAAGGTTCTAAAAGCATCATTGGCTCGAAAACTGAAAAACTTATCATCTTTTTCCGTTTGAAATTGAATTTTAAAACGATTCTTTAATTTTTCTGTGAAATACTTGGCAGACCTTCCCTCTTCAAAGTAGAGGTTTATCCTTTTAGGCACCACCACAGTCCCAGAATCCAATTTATATTTATATTTTGTAGTGACCCTTTTCACCTCAGGCTCATCCGGATGAACCGGGTTTAAACTGGTCACTATCGCTTTATCAACGGTACCAAATTCGTTGACATGTCGGCGCAAATCGATCAAAAATATACCACTACCAATGGGAAATCTACCCATCATAGCCAGCAATTTCTCAGTAAAAAAACTATCTATTTTTTGTGCTTTCACCTGCTTTTGCATGGTTTCATAGGCTTTAATATTCAGCTCTTTATCGACGTTCCCTTTTACCGGTAACATAAAAGAAGTATAAACCTGGCATACTTTCAATAGCGCTCCTATCTCACAGGGGTTAGCTGACGAGGCAGCTAAGACCTCTTTAACAAACGAGAACCGCGCCGCCTGATACATCAGTTCCTTTCGCTCGGCTTTTAATACCTCGGTCTCTAATTTCTGCTTGCGATCGTCTTCAAGCTCTTTTAGCTGCAGTGCTGATAATTTTCTTATATCTTGAGCTTTGATAATTGAAGGGGTAATTTTAACCGGGCTGACCTCTAGCGCACCGACGCCATAATGATGAAACTCTTGTGCACTGAGTTTACTTTGACGGCATAAATCCTCACGATTTTGTCGATCCAACAGATTATTTTCCCCGGTGCGAGAGAGGATATCTAATGACTGAGGCGAAAAAAAGCCCATTTCTTTAAGATAAATAATTTCCACCAGCACTTTTTGCAATGTAATTAGCGCTTGAGCTTGAGCGTCTTTATCATCACCTTTAAACGGTAATAGTAAATGTGATAAGAACTCAGATTTAAACACAAAGCCGCCGACTAATATCTTTTCAACCAACAGCGACATCAGAGCACTTTGATAAATAGGTCGTAATATTTTGCTTATTTCACTGCGTTTTGCATAGTTGGCATCTTTTTTATCGACTGGGTAGTTCAATAATAAAGTACCCAGTATTATTTCAAAATGACGGCGAGTATTACGCTTCTCGATAAGAATATCGATCACACTCGCCAATAGCC
This sequence comes from Oceanospirillaceae bacterium, assembly GCA_013215445.1. Taxonomy (GTDB): domain Bacteria; phylum Pseudomonadota; class Gammaproteobacteria; order Pseudomonadales; family Balneatricaceae; genus Rs1. The sequence continues at coordinate 5,622 of JABSRA010000064.1, read as the reverse complement.
GACGATTTTGGGTTTGATGGGGTTTTATTTTTTGACCGAGTTGCTCTTTCTGATTACTTAAATCCCTAACGGAAAAACTATGTGGGTTTCGCTTTGAATAAAGTAATATTTTCGAGTCTAGATTTTCTGACTCGACATGTTTTTTATCAATTTCATCGGCATAAAATGATTCTACTTGTTTTGCTAACACCAACGTTAGCTTCTCGACCATCACGATTTGGCGGGTCACTGTTTTTGTCAGCGATTGTCTCGCGGTAGATGCATCTAGATAATTACCTGTAAAATTCAAACCAGCTCCCAAAAGCATACAAATCCATTAAATGTCGAAAAAATGGAGGTAAATATATTCATTAATCGTACTACTTTCACACTTTTCTAGGTTTTATGCAAACCTAATAATAGCAATTCTATCTTTCATCAACCGGTTAACCAAGCATAGACAATACTAGCAAGTATGCCATCAGCGACGAGTTGTTTAATTGCTAATGATGGTTTTTTTTTAAGCACGACAATGCCATAAAAACTAAGATTAGCCTTTAAAATTATATCGAAAACTATGGATAATACTCAAGAGAGATCACTTGCTGATGACTAAAAAACGGGGGTTAAGGTCGAATCAATGATGAGAGTGAGGTATTCGCAACTTGATACTGCTGCATAACGTCGAGAACGAAGACCAGACCAGGAAAAATTCGGCGCAATAGCGAAGTCAATCTGCCTTCGCTTATTGGCTATTAAGCCTTTTATAACGCCGTAGTATCGAGAGCCATGATCATGCCCTCTAGGTAGGTTAGGCTGAATTCTCAGATCATTTGAGAGTGATTGAAAGCGACCACTGCTAAAAGATAAAAGATTCAGCTAACACTGTGCCCTTGATTTAGTCCTGACGCTTGGTCGTTTCTAACAAGTGATAACCGAACTGAGTTTTGACGGGTCCATGTACCACATTGATTTCTTCTTCGAAGACTACTTTATCAAACTCAGGGACCATTTGACCTTTGCCGAATGATCCAAGATCACCACCACTACGACCAGATGGGCAAGAAGAATGCTCTTTTGCCATTTCGTCAAAACTGGCGCCAGCGGCAATCTGATCTTTAATATCATTACATAATTCTTCTGTTGCCACCAAAATGTGACGAGCGTTTGCTGTTGGCATAATATTGTTATCCTCTGTGAGACAAAAACGAAATATATCTACTCTCAAACATTTTGTTTAATAAAATATTTGCAGATAAATTTCACGATAAAATTTAGGATGCGAATAATAACCAGAGTGTCCTTAAAAAGCTAGCATTTGGCTCGCTTCTCTTGAAACACTTGTTTATCAGTTCAAGCTATTGGTACGATGCCCTTAGCCTCAAGGCTCACCTTTAATGCGCCAGACTCTCTCGCCCATCCACTCCAGATAGCGACTGCGTAGGCCCCAACTTGCTCACTGTTCGCGGTGTTATGTAGAATAACCGAACGGCCACCTTTAGTATCGTCTATATCGAGTGATTGTTGCCCCTCGCCACAGCTCCCTTTGTAGAGGAACACGGGCGATAATAAGAGTGATCCACCGCTACCTGCATATTAAGTTTCTTACAACGGCCTTCACGCGAGCCTCTTCAGAGATAAAAACATTTGTCCACAGCCAGTTGGCCCGATTTTGCTCGCCATGGCGTAATGATGGCACCGCCAGTTGTTTTTACCGGTTTTTTCGATTGAACGCCGTACCGGCTGACGGTAGCAGAAAGCGGGTAAAAACCAGCAGCAAGCTAGACTGCGAACTCTGAGGTGCAAGATCCCGGCTAAGGTTAGCTTTATCTAAATATTTTTTCTGCCCACAAGGTTAATCCATTAGCCACACTGCCAAAATGATCGCCGTCGATCACCGGCACCTCTCCAATATATTTTTCAATCGCCTCTCGAACCACAGGTGACTTAGCCGAACCGCCGGTGATATAAATCAGATCGGGCTTTACCGCCGCCTGTTTGATGGTTTCGTCCATCAATTTTATCATCTTACTCAAAGGCCTAGTTAACGCATCGCGCATCAGCTCAAAATTAATATCGCAGCATAAATTGCCTTCAATAAAATCAAGTGCAACCTGAATTTCCCCAGTAGAGGACAGTTTGATTTTTGCCTGTTCTGCGGATCTCACCAACTGTTGATTTTGTCGTTTGTCACGCATTTGTATAAACCGCTGTAAAAGAGCCGGTTCTGAAGTGTCTAGCAATAGCCTCTTCAACACTAGACTAGTCTCCAGCTTATTGAAGGCTTGCTGTGCACCAACATCATTAGTTGCCACCGCATCCCAAAAAATTTGGATCGGCATAGGCAGACCATTTTTCAACGTTGACTGCATGCCAAGCAATGGCAATAACGCTTTAGCGGCAAGCTGAATATCAAAATCATTACCACCGATGCGCTCACCTGCATGCCCTAAAAAGTCAGCTTGTCGATCAGGGTTATCAATATAACTAGGGCCCATGTTAACCATCACGCAATCGGTGGTTCCCCCCCCTATGTCTACCACCAATACTTTTTTATTAACGCTCAGTTGCCTCTCAAAATCTATGCCCGCCGCTATCGGCTCATAGAGGAACTCGATGCTTTTAAAGCCTGCTCTTAACGCTGCAGTTTCTAGAATAGCCAGTGCTTGTCGATTACTTTGCTCGGCATTTTTGCCTTGAAAATTTACCGGTTTACCTATCACTGTGTGAGTCAATTGCGCTTGGCCTTGTGCCTCGGCCCTGCGCTTGATATGTATCATCATCGCGGTGACGATATCTTCGAAAAACTCGACATATTGCTTCCGCAGACCGCTGGTGCCAAGAAAAGATTTTACAGATTTCACAAAGTAGCCTTCACCGGGAAGCGCGATATACTCAGCAAATGCCTCGCGCCCAAAATACAGGGTCTGCTCATTACTGCCAATACTCTCCCGGGCCCGAAAGCTAGCTGCCAAGCCTAAATTGGCCGCCCTAGAACTTAGGTAATGCGCCCCACCAGCACTGTGCTGCATTTGTTTTGCAACACTCTCACAAATCAACTCTCGACCCAGCGCATATAAGGTAGAAGGCAAAAACGTCTGATCGCCCTCTAGGGGGATTAGCTGAGGTTTACCGGTAGCGTCATTGATCACGCCAATGGCACAGTTTGAGGTTCCGTAATCAAAACCGGATATCATTGCAATACCTATCAATAGCATTAGAAAGCGCAGCAACATAGCACAGTGCCACGATTTTTCACTAAGAAAATACAGATATTTGAGTAAAACCTGCTCGGATGATTAAAACAGCCCAATTAGCGCTCGACCTCAAGCATATTTGCAGGTAGTTTAAGGATCCTCTGAACAAGCCAGACACGCCCCGTAGGCTAGTTAGCTGTTAGCATAAAACTGACAACCTAGCTCCTTGACTGTAGGACTTAGCTAAGCGCCGATAGCACGACCAGCTAGCTTTGTCAGAAAATCTGATAGAGGCTAGCCATTACAGAGGGTTCCCCTATTGAAAAGCTGGGCCTTAGGCTTGCCGACTAGAAAGCACAGGGAAGATGCGGAACTTATTCAGAGACTTCCTAACAATCTAAACTATAATTATCACTTCGGAGCTTCAATGCAAAGCCTAACGCTAGAGCCAATTGCCAAGGTGGGTGGACAAGTTCAAATCCCCGGGTCTAAAAGCTTATCAAATCGAATTTTACTGTTGGCCGCGATGGCCAGTGGTGAAACGACTATCACCAATCTGCTCGACAGTGATGACATCCGCAGAATGCTTGAATCCCTGAGCGCTTTAGGTGTGAGCTATCAACTTAGCGACAATAATACCTGCTGCACTCTACAGGGACTAGGGGGCAGCTTTAATACCAGTGGCACTGAGCTCTTCCTCGGCAATGCAGGCACTGCTATGCGTCCAATCACGGCAGCTCTGTGCGTAGGTGGCGGTGACTATGAACTCAAAGGTGATCCGCGCATGTACGAGCGTCCGATCGGTGATTTAGTTGATGCGTTACGCCAACTCGGTGCAGACATAACCTATTTAAAAGATGAGAACTACCCTCCTCTAAAAATCATTGGCACGGGCTTAAAAGGTGGTGAAGTCACCATTAAAGGCAGTATTTCCAGCCAGTTTTTAACCGCATTATTAATGGCAGCTCCCTTCGCTGAAAATGATTTAACCATCATTGTTGAAGGCGAGTTAGTTTCTAAACCCTACATCGATATCACCTTAGATGTTATGCAATCTTTTGGGGTAGAGGTAATCAATGATGATTATCAACGCTTGAGCATCAAAGCTGGTCAACAGTATCGCTCACCGGGAAGTATCATGGTAGAAGGAGATGCTTCCTCCGCCTCATATTTCCTGGCGGCAGCGGCGATCAAAGGCGGAACCGTGCGGGTTGATGGCGTGGGTAGTAACAGCATTCAAGGTGATAAGTTATTCGCCAAGGTGCTCGAACAGATGGGAGCTACTGTCCACTACGGTCCAACCTATATTGAAGTGAGTCGCAACGGTGAGCTCGAGGCTGTCGATCTCGATTTAAACCACATCCCAGATGCGGCCATGACCATAGCGACCACAGCGCTATTTGCCAAAGGTACGACAGCTATTCGCAACATCTATAACTGGCGGGTAAAGGAGACTGACAGATTATACGCGATGGCCACAGAACTTAGAAAAGTAGGCGCAACGGTCGTTGAAGGTGAAGACTTCATTGAAATCACCCCACCGACACAGCTCCAGGCTGCGACCATAGATACTTACGATGATCACCGCATTGCCATGTGTTTTGCATTAGTTGCCCTGGGTGATACTTCAGTGACCATCAATGATCCCGGTTGTACAGCAAAGACTCTTCCTAACTTTTTTGAGTTATTTAAGAGCATCAGTAACCGTTAATTTCTATTGATACCTGCGGGACAAATTCTCGCAGGTAGCTTGACCCCTCACCTGCAAAAATCACCTAGCCAATTCCACTCAGTCTCCATCTATTCTTCACTCTTTCGCTGCTGAGGTTAGCTATTTTGCCGAGCTGCACGCTTTCTTTACCCCTATCTTTGGGGATGCGATATGTCGAGATCATAATTTTTCCACAACTCTGATAAAGTTAGACGTCCCGACCATAGCCTCCTGGTTATTGTCTGCAAGCATAATGCTAGTTGCGCCGTTAATTATCGACAGTCAAGTAGTTACCTAGATTTTACAGAAGCATAACCAGCCTAAATCCTGAGCATAAAAAAGCCCCTGGGGGTTAGTCAGAGGCTTTTGCTAGTTAGTTAATCTAGTCTACAAACGTTCAATTTCAGCGGCATCTCTAACTTCTTGAACAAACACGTCATAGGCCTGCCTACCCGAGCGATTGGCGAGGGCCGTTCCCATTGACTGTATTTCTGCTTCGCTGATTTTAGAGAAGTCGGCGGCGATTACTTTATCGACAATGACGATGACTAAACTGCTATCTGCCAAGACTACCGAATCAACGCTTACTTTACCCGTCTTTGGATGCGCCAATGTAAAAGCTTTATCCACTATTTCTCGGGGCACCTCGATACTGAAGCGAGCTGTATTCAATTGCGTTTTAAGCTCAAAATCAGCGGCAACCACACTGGCATCACCACTGTTTTTAATTTCTTT